>NZ_LYVN01000082.1 GCF_001990265.1 Sphingopyxis sp. KK2 | reverse complement strand
AAGCCAAAACCCCGCCGCGGCCAAGGCGCCGCCGCGATCGCGGGCAATGACATGGGCGGGGAGTCGCCGCGAAAGGCGCCGCTCTTCCCGGCCGATGCGCCGATCGCAGAAAGCTTCGCCGAGGATCGCGGCGATGGCGGAGAGACGCATCAGGCAGGCGGCGGCCATGCGCCGCTTACCACGCAGCACGGCGTCCCCGTCGCCGACGACCAGAACAGCCTCAAGCAGGGCGGGCGCGGTCCGACGCTGCTCGAGGATTTCCACTTCCGCGAGAAGATCTTCCATTTCGATCATGAGCGCATTCCCGAGCGCGTCGTCCATGCGCGCGGCTATGGCGCGCACGGCTATTTCGAGCTGACCGACAGCCTTGCCGATGTCAGCCGTGCCGATATCTTCCAGCGCGTCGGCGAGCGCACCCCCGCCTTCGTCCGCTTCTCGACCGTGGCGGGCTCGAAAGGATCGTTCGACCTCGCGCGCGACGTGCGCGGCTTCGCGGTCAAGCTCTACACTAGGGAGGGCAATTGGGATCTCGTCGGCAACAATATCCCCGTCTTCTTCATCCAGGACGCGATGAAATTTCCCGATCTCGTCCATTCGGTGAAGCCCGAGCCCGACCGCGCCTTCCCGCAGGCCGCCTCGGCGCACGACAATTTCTGGGACTTTATCAGCCTCATGCCCGAGAGCTTCCACATGATCATGTGGACGATGTCGGACCGCGCGATCCCCCGCTCGTTCCGCACGATGGAAGGCTTCGGCGTCCACACCTTCCGGCTCATCGACGCCAAGGGCAAGTCGACCTTCGTCAAATTCCACTGGAAGCCCAAGCAGGGCCTCCAGTCGGTGGTGTGGAACGAGGCGGTCAAGATCAACGGCGCCGACCCCGATTTCCATCGCCGCGATCTCTGGGATGCGATCAATGCCGGCGACTTTCCCGAATGGGAGCTTGGCGTCCAGCTCTTCGACGACGCCTTCGCCGACAAATTCGAGTTCGACGTTCTCGATGCGACCAAGCTCATTCCCGAAGAGCAGGTCCCGGTTCGTATCATCGGCCGCCTCGTCCTCGACCGCGTCGTCGACAATTTCTTCGCCGAGACCGAGCAGGTCGCCTTCTGCACCCAGAATATCGTCCCCGGCATCGATTTCTCGAACGATCCGCTGCTCCAGGGCCGCAATTTCTCCTATCTCGATACGCAGATCAAAAGGCTCGGCGGCCCCAATTTCACCCATATCCCGATCAATGCGCCGAAATGCCCGATGGCGCATTTCCAGCAGGACGGTCATATGGCGATGCGCAACCCCGTCGGCCGCGCCAATTACGAGCCGAACAGCTGGGGGCCGACCGACGGCGGTCCGCGCGAGGATCCCGCCCGCGGCTTCCAAAGCTTCCCCGAGGACGCCGAGGGCGCCAAGCGCCGCATCCGCCCCGAAAGCTTCGCCGATCATTATAGCCAGGCCCGGCAATTCTACATCAGCCAGACGCCGGTCGAGCAGAAGCATATCGGCGACGCTCTGGTATTCGAACTCTCCAAGGTCGAGCGCCCCGACATCCGATCGCGGACCGTATCGCATCTGATCAACATCGACCGCGGCCTCGCGGCAAATGTCGCGGATGGACTCGGCCTGCCGCTCCCGGCCCCCGCCAAGCCCGCGAAAAATCCCCTCGCCGATCTTCCCCCTTCCCGGCCGCTCAGCATCGTCCTGAACGGGCCGGCCAGCTTCGCCGGCCGCAAGCTCGGAATCCTTGCGACCGATGGGTGCGACGCGAAGCTGTTCAAGGCGCTGACCAAGGCGGTCGATGCTGCAGGCTCGGTCTGGGAGCTCGTCGCGCCGAAGATCGGCGGTGTCACTCTGTCAGACGGAACGAGCGTCGCGGGTCGGCACAAGATCGATGGCGGACCGTCGGTGCTCTTCGATGCGGTCGCGCTTCTGCCAAGCGACGAGGGCGCGGCGCTTTTGGCCGGCGACGCCGCGGCCAAGGATTTCGTCAGCGACGCCTTCGCCCACTGCAAGTTCATCGGCCACACCGCCGATGCAGCGCCCCTCTTCGCGGCGGCCGGTATCGCCGACAAACTCGACGAGGCATGCATCCCGCTTGCGAAGGTCGGCGACGTAACCTCCTTCCTCGACGCCTGCGCCGCGATGCGTCACTGGGAGCGCGAGGCCGAGGTCGATCTCGACGCCAAGCCGGGCCCGGACAAGCGGCCGGCGAAGACAAAGTCCGGCAGCGACGCGCCCGCGGCAAAATCGGGTCCGAAGGCCCAACGGTAACCCTTATGCCGGAACAGGAAGCCGCCACGGGCTTTGCAATCGACCGCCTCGTCTTCGGCCCCGACGACGTCGATCTGTCGCGCTCGCCGCTCGCGGGGCAGCTCGGCCGCAACACCTATGTGCTCGGTGCATTCAACCCCGGGCTGCTCCGCCTCCCCAATGGCAATCTGCTGATGATGGTCCGGGTGGCCGAGGCGCTGCGCGATCCCGTCGAAAACGGCCATGTCCATTCGATCCGGTGGGAAGCTGGCCGCTACAGGCTCGACGCCTGGCCGCTCGATCTTTGCGATACGGCCGATCCGAGAAAGTTCATGGTGCGCGGCGGCAGCTGGCGCGTCATGGCGCTGACGTCGCTTTCTTGGTTGCTTCCTGTCGAACTCACTCCCGACGGGCTCGAGGTCGTCGCTGTCCATTATGACAAGGTCGTCGATCCGGGCGCGGACTTCCAATGCTACGGCGTCGAGGATGCCCGCATCAGCAAGATCGGCAAGCGCTGGCTCATGACGACCTGTTCGGTCAGTCCCGAGCGTCATTCGACAACGCTCTACAGTTCGCTAAACGGCCTCGACTGGACATTCGAGGGCATCGTCCTCGATCATCAGAACAAGGACATGCTGATTTTCGAGGGTCTCATCGACGGCCGCTACTGGGCCCAGACGCGCCCGCTCGGCGATCTCTATTTCGCCTATCCGCCCGGGTCCGAATGGCGTGCTGGCCCGTCGATCAACCTCGCCACCTCCCCCGATGCGCTCCACTGGAAGCCCCATGAAGCGCCCGGTATCCGCCCGCATGCCCAGACGGTCGCGACCGCCCGTATCGGCGGCGGAACGCCGCCCATCCACACCGAGGCGGGCTGGCTGACGCTCTGGCATGGCGTCGAGCCGAAGGAGATCGTCGGCATCTACCGCACCTACTGGTCGCTGCTCGACGCCAACGACCCGTCCGTCGTGCTTCGCACCGATCACCGGCCGCTCCTCGAGGCCAATCCCGAGCTGACGCGGCCGCTCGAGGACAAGCTCTATATCCGCGACGTCGTCTTCACGACCGGCATTGCCGATGGCGGCGACCATTATATCGTCGCGTCGGGCGAAGCCGATCTCGCCTGCCGGATCACGCATATTCCCAAAGCGCATTTCGAACCCTGACACGGCACGGCAAGCGGCCCTGTTGCCCGTCGACCGGTCTGTTCATTGCTCGCAACCATGTGCACCACAGCTTTTCCGGCAACCATAACGGCAATGCCCCCGCCCCGTGACCGATCCGAGTTGCTCCGCTGCGTCATAAAGCGCCCAACATTTGTTAAGCCGCCGCTACGTCGGGCAACTTTGCACTCGCCGCCCCGTTGCCTTCTCATACTCCTCGTTTCTTCGACCAAAAGGATTGAGCTTATGGCACGGACTATGACGGCGGATCGCCGCTCCTCGGGTTTCGGAAAGCTGCTCGGCGTCGGCGTCCTCGGTGCGCTCTTATGGTTCACGCGCAAGCAGACCCCGGAAGCCGCCGCCAAGGACGACGGTCATTCGGCGGCATTCGCCGATGGCGAGACGCACGCCGAGAATTTCGACCAGACACGCTCGGCTGGACCGCGCGGCATGCGCGATACGGTGCGCCGCGACTGGGACCGCGTCGACCAGGCCGCCGATGAGTCTTTTCCGAGCAGCGATCCGCCGGCTTATTGAGCCGCGGCAATGGAGAATATCATCCCCACCCCCCTTGCCACTCCGTCCGGAAACTCTGGGCCGGACGGGCATGCGGCCGCGCGCAAGCCGACGATCATGCTGCATTATGGCGACGATGCGCTCGGCCTCGAGAAGCGTCTCCTTTTCGAAGCGGCGGGCCCTGCCGCCGCGCTCGATGTTGCTGCTGGCGAAGCAGCGGGCCGCAATGCGCGGCTGTTCGTCGATGGCGAGCCGCTCTGCAGTCTGCTGAAGGCCGACGAAGACTTTCCCTACTGGATCGTCGGGGCATCCGGTCCAGCTCCAAACGAGCTGTCTGTGTCCGAAATGTCGGAGGACGAACCATGATCGACGAAGCCGACGCCCATACCGAGGCGCCCGACATCAAGGGACGCCGCGCGATCGTGACGGGCGGCACGACGGGTATCGGCCGCGCGATTGCCGTCCTCCTCGCAAGCTATGGCGTCAAAGTCTTCATCTGCGGGCGTACGCCCGAGCATCTCGACGATGCGCTGCAACGCATCAGCGAAGTCGGCGAAGGCGATGGCATCAACGTCGATCTCTCCGTCCAGGAAGATGTCGACCGCTTCTTCGAGGCCGCCACCGATTATCTCGGCGAGATCGATATCGCGGTGATCAATGCTGCTATTCCCGCCGAGGCGCTGGCCGATGCCGGCGAGAGCGAGGCCCGCTATCAGCTCGAGACCGATTTCGTCGCCTATTTGATCTGCGCGCAGGAGGCCGCGCGCCGCATGTCCGCAGGGAGCGACATCATCATGATCGGCTCGATGAGCGCGGTCTCGCGAGGACCCGGCGGATCGATCTATGTGGCCGCAAAGACCGGCATCCAGGGTTTCGTCCAGTCCTTCCGCAAGGAACTGGCCGAGCTGGATATCAAGGTCGGCCTGATCGAGCCCGGCTTCACCGGCGCCGACTTCCAATATCCCGAATTCCCGCCCGAAAAGCAGAAGGAACTGATCGCCAAGCATCAGATGCTGCGCGCCGAGGATATAGCCGTCGCCGCACATTATATGCTCGTCCAGCCGCGCCGCACGGCGGTCTCCCTGATCCGCGTCGAGACGCGGCTCGATCATCCATGACGTTGGCTGATCTTCCTACGGCGCACGGCTTCATATTGCCTCCACCGGTCCCGCCCGTCGGGGCGCACGCCCGCACGTTTGCGCGAAACCGCTCGGCCGGCGCCACGAGGACTTGATTTAGGTTATGACAAGACTGGATTTGAAGACGCCGGAGCGCCATAGGCGAGCATGAGGCTCGCCGGATCGCCATGTGTCGTGGTGCAGTGACGAAGGTGCGAGGGCCGGAACGAAACCCCAGGCAGACTTGTGAGTTGCCGAAGGTGGGAGAAGTTGGATGCCCCGTTATTACTTCCACAGCAGCAGCGGCCGCCGCGAGCTCGACGATGAAGGCGTCGAACTTCCCGATACGGCCGCGGCACGGGTTGAGGCGGCGCGCTATGCGGGCCACCTGCTCGGCGACAATCCAGATCTCATCAACGATATCGATACGCTCCGGGTCGAAGTGACCGACGAGGATGGCTGCCTCTGTTGCGCTGTACTGATCGCATCGGTCGATGCCCGGCGGAAGATCGAGCGTCCCGCGCCTCCGCAATAAACCGCTTCGCTCTCTAGCTCATGCTCGCCAGCAGACGCTCGATCGGCGTCGTCGCAAAACCGATCGCACTGTCCGAGATGCCATAAGGGATGAACAGGTCGCCGCCGGCGCGCATCGCGCCGCACGTGTAGACGACGTTGGGCACATAGCCCTCACGGTCGCTCTCGGCAGCCGAGAGGATCGGGCACTCGGTGCGCGCGATAAGCTTCGTTGGATCGTCGCGGTCGAGCAAAGCCGCGCCGAGGCTGTATTTGCGCATCGCGCCGACGCCGTGGGTCAGAAGAATCCAGCCCTCGTCGCATTCGATCGGACTGCCGCAATTGCCCATCTGGACAAGTTCCCAGGCGAAGGCCGGCCGCATGAGGATCTGGCCCTCATCGTCCCAATCGGTGAGACTGTCCGAGGCGATGATCGTGATATTTTTCCCGTCCTGCCGCGCGATCATGAGATAGCGGCCGCCGACCTTGCGCGGAAACAGCGCCATTCCCTTGTGGCGGGCGGCGCGGCCCGAAAGCGGTTCGAGCGAAAAGCCCGAGAAATCGGTCGTACGCAGAAGTTCGGAACGGATCGCCTGCCCCGAGTAAGCGGTATAGGTTCCGATATATTCGGTGCGGCCGTCATCGTGCACGAAGGGCACGAGGCGCAGATCCTCGATGCCGCCGCGCTGCGCCTCGGTCATCGGGAAAAGAACGCTGTTCGATATCGCACTGTCGGGCTGCCGATGGACATTCACCCGTCCGTCTTCGCCGAGCCGGTGGCGGTCGTCGGCGACCGCCGCCATCGCCGGGCCCGACTGCGGCCAAAGCGTGAAATCGCCGCCCTCGCCGATGATCCCCTCGCGAAAGGCGACCGAGCTGATATGGCCCTCGCCGACCGCGCGCATCGACATGATGAAGCGCTGCTGGTCGGGCGCGAGCCCGCTCTGATCGGGATGCGGGACGACGCTCGGGTTCATGAGCGCAGCCGCGGCATAGCTATATTCGTGACAGAAATAGGCGCCGATCAGCCGCCGTTTGACCGGAGAGACGCCCGGAGGGTCGAGCGCGAGATCCTCGGACACCTCGGCGAAGCGTTCGTCGAAGATCCGCCCGATCTGCCAGTGCCGCTCGGAAAAATCCTTCCACACAAGCCCGAGCTGCGCCTCGGCCTCCTCCTCGTCCATCGCCAATATATCGCTTGCGAGCTGCGCCGCGCGCGAGGGCTCCGAGACATTGGACTGCCAGGCAAGGTGGAAAGGCCGCAGCACGACCCGCGCGGGGTCGGCAGCGAGCTTCTCATGAAGAATGTAGAGCGGCGTGTGGTTGGGATTGCAGATCAACATCGGTGGCGCTGGTGTCCTTCGCTGTCCCTCGCGTCCAGAATGTATCGGCCATCGCGCGGTGCGCAAGGTGAAAAGCCAGCGCGGACTCGGCTCCCACATTCGAATTCACCCCGTGACGGGTCAGCCCGTCGCAGCAGCGCCCCGTCGCCGAGCTCGCGATCACCGCCCCGCGGTCGTTCGCGCCGAGGAACCAGCCATAGGCCCGCTCGGCGCGGTCATGCCAGCGCAGCTTGCCCGTGAGCCGGTAAGCGGTGGCGGCGGCATCGACCGTCGCCCATGCTTCGAGCGGCTGCTGATCGAACGGAAAAAGCTCGCCCTCGGCGCCGAAGCCCTCGCAGCCCATCGGGCGGAAATGCCCCTCGCTGCTCGTCTGGACGTCGCAGAGCCAGTCGAGCGCCGCGATGCCGGCTTCCTCGAGCGGGACCGAGCCGAGCCTGCGGCCTGCGCGCAAAAGCGCCTCGGCGAGCCGGGCATTGTCATAAGCAAGCATGGGTTCGAACCACTCCCAGCCGCTCCGCCGCGCGCTCTTCCAGAGCGCATGCAGAAATGCGCCGCCGCGCTCGACGATGGCGCTCGCGCCGGCATGATCGGGCTCGCGCGCCAGAAGTTCGTCGGCTCCGAGCAGCGCGAAGGCGATCGCCCGTGGGCTCTTGAGGTCAGCGGCGAGCGGCGCGGTACGCGTGAACAATTCCGCGCACCAGCTCCTGAGCTCCTGCGAGCGTGCGTGCGCCGCGCCATGGCCGAGCGCCCAGAGCGTGCGGCCGTTGCTGTCCTCGGAGCCTTCCTCCTCGAGCCAGCGCCGGTCATAGCCCATGAAGTTGCGGAAGCGGCCGCGATCAGGATTCCAGCCATGATGGAGGAAAGCGGCGTAGCGCGCGAAGAGGAGGCCATATTCCTCCTCGCCGAGCGAGGGGCTTGCATTGACGAGCATAAGCGCGCGCGCATTGTCGTCGATGCAATAGCCGTGGTTGCGGTCGGGGATGAGCCCCGTTCCATGCTGCAAGATACCGACATCGTCCGACAGCGCGCGGATCGCGGCGAAGGAGGGAAACATCCGCCGCGGTTCGCGCCGCGCAGGCGCCGCCGCCACCTCTTCAATGAGCGATGCGAAGCGCGCCGCGATCGCCGGCCAGGCGGTCAGCCGGCCGCGCGCATAGGCGCGCTCCTGCAACGCGCGCCGTTCGCCGGGATGCGCGAGCAGCAGCAGCACCGCCTCGGCGATCGCCTCGCTGTCGGTGCCGGCAAGCAGGATGCCGACATCCTCGGCGAGCAGCTCGCGCGCGTGAACGAAAGGCGTCGAGACGACCGCGCGGCCGAGCGCCACGGCATAGGCCAGTGTACCCGAAGTGATCTGCGCGAGATTGGGATATGGCGCGAGGTAGATGTCGCAGAGCTCGATCTGTTCGAGAAGCTCGGGCAAGTCGAGGAACCGGTTCTCCCAGGCGATATTGTCCGCGACGCCGAGTTCCTCGGCGAGGTCGGCGAGGCTCTGCCGATAGGCCTCGCCCTCGGCGGCGACGAGATTGGGATGGGTCGCGCCGACGATGCGATAGAGGATGTCCGGATATTGCGCGGCGATCGCCGGCAGCGCGCGGATCGCGGCTTCGAGCCCCTTGCCCGGCCCCAAGAGCCCGAAGGTCGAGACGACCGGACGCTCGCCAAGCCCCAGCCGCTCGCGCAGCGGCGAACGTTCGGCAAAGGCCCGGTCGGGCGTGCCATGCTCGATGAGCTCGATGCGCTTCGCCTTGGCGCCGTAGACGCGGATCAGCGTCTCGCGGCCGAACGCGCTCATCACGACGAGCTTCGCCGCCTTTCCGACGAGATGCTCCATCACGCGCCGCTGGTCGGCGCCGGGCTCGGCGAGGATGGTGTGGAAGGTGACGATCAGCGGTGCCGCCACCCGGTCGACGAGCCCCAGGACCATGTCGCCCGCGGGGCCCCCGAAGATGCCGAATTCATGCTGGAGCCAGACCGCGTCGGCGCCGCTCGCATTGATCGCCTCGGCGGCGGCGCGATAGTCGTCGGCGTCGCCTTCCCCGATGCCGGCGATGGCGGCCGCATCGCTGGCATCGCCCGCCCGCACCGCCATCGCATAGACGTCGATCGCCATGTCGGGACGCGCGGCTTTGAGATGATCGTAGATGTCGGCGGTGAAGGTCGCGATCCCGCACTGGCGCGGGCGAAAGCAGCCGATGAGCGCGAGGCGCCGCGCACGTGCGGCGATCCCCGCGACGGCATCGCCATGGCGGCTTTCTTCATTGTCGAATGCGGTAAGGAAGCTGGTCTCGCTGTCGAATTTCATCGTCGTGCCTTCTGTCCGGTCCCCCCGAATGAAGAACAGGCGCGCGCATCGACCTCGCCTTCATCCCCGCGAACTGGTCGATCAGGGAAAGGCCGACCCCGAAGGGCGCGCCCGGTCTGGCAGGAGAAGCGTGTCGCCTGAAAGCCCAACGCGCCCCTCCGCGCGCGGTTGCCGCCGCGCCCGCGACAATCGCCATGATCCATGTTAACCCCGGCAACCGGGCGTCAGCCGCTCGCGTTGGCAGCAGCAGGATCCAGCCAAGGACAAGCATGCTCCGCGCCCCCCTCTCCCCTTCCGGCCTCTCCCTTTCCGGCCCCACCCTCTTCCGAGCCGCCGCCGGGTCCGCGCCCACCGTCCGGGACGCGTTGTCGCTCTGCCGTCAAAGGCCCGGGCCTTGACCTCCGCTTCGCTGCGGGTGCTCGAACGCTCGGTCTATGCGGGGCCCAACCTCTACGGCCGGCGTCCGATGATCCGGATCCGCGTCGATCTCGGGATGCTCGACCGCTATCCCAGCGATCGCTTGCCCGGCTTCGCCGACGCTTTGCAATCGCTGCTCCCGGGCCTTGCCGACCATGGTTGCAGCTATGGCGAGGCGGGCGGCTTCCTCCGCCGGCTCGCCGAAGGCACCTGGCTCGGCCATATTATCGAGCATGTGGCGATCGAGCTGCAGACGAGGGCCGGCGCAGGGGTTACCAGGGGCAAGACGCGCCGGGTGCGCGGCAAGCCGGGCCACTATGACATTCTCTATTGCTATGCCGATGCGCCGAGCGGCCTGGCCGCCGGGCGCGCCGCGATCGAACTGGTGGACGCGCTGCTTCCGCCCGCGCTGCGCGGGGCCGCGGGCCTCGACCGCATCGCCCCTGCGCTGGACGGCTCTCCGACCGACATGGCTACGCGGCTGAGCGCGCTTCGAACGCTCGTCCGCAAGAACGGGCTTGGCCCCAGCACCGCGGCGCTCGTCGCCGAAGCGCGGCGGCGGCATATTCCGGTCTTCCGGCTCGACAAGGCAAGCCTCATCCAGCTCGGAACGGGCCATCGCCAGCGCCGTATCCGCGCCAGCGTGACCGGCGCGACCTCGCTGATCGGCGCCGAACTCGCCGCCAACAAGCAGGCAGCGAAGGAGATGCTCGCGAGCATCGGCATCCCGGTGCCATCGGGAGAACTCGTCCGAACCATATCCGAAGCCGAACGCGCCGCCGCGAAGCTCGGATGGCCGGTCGTCGTCAAGCCGCTCGACGGCAATCAGGGCCGCGGCGTGACCACGGGCGTCGCCGACGGCGCCGGGCTTCGCGATGCCTTCGCGCGCGCGCAGGCCGTCGCACCGCGCGTCATCGTCGAGCGCCAGCTCAGCGGCGCCGATCACCGCATTCTCGTCGTCGGCAAGGACGTGGTCGCGGTCGCCGAGCGCGTCGCCGCGCATGTCACCGGCGACGGCCGGACCAGCATCGCGGCACTGATCGAGGCGGTGAACAACGATCCACGCCGCGGCGTCGGCCATGAAGGGGTTCTCACCCGGATCCGCGTCGACGCCGCGCTCGAAGCCTTTCTCGCCGAGGCGAACCACACGCTCGCGAGCGTGCCCGCCGTGGGCGAGACCGTCATGCTGCGCGGCGCCGCCAACCTCTCGACCGGCGGGAGCGCGATCGATCGGACCGATACCATCCATCCCGAAAATGCAGCGATCGCGATCGACGCCGCCGCCGCGCTCGGCCTCGACGTCGCCGGCATCGACATGATCGTCCCCGACATCGCCAGAAGCGTTCGTACGACGGGAGGCGGCATCGTCGAAGTCAACGCCGCCCCCGGGCTTCGCATGCATCTTGCGCCGTCGGAAGGAACGGCGCGCGACGTCGCGCGGCCGATCATCGCCTCGCTCTTTCCGAAGGGCCGCAAGAGCCGGATACCCGTATTCGCCGTCACCGGGACGAACGGCAAGACGACTACGGTGCGCATGCTCGCGAGGATTCTCGAACGGCACGGCCTCACCACCGGCTTTACCTGCACCTCGGGCGTCTATGTCGGGGAGACCCGCAGCGCCGCGGGCGACGCCAGCGGCCCCAAGAGCGCGCGCATGCTGCTTCACCACCCCCGGGTCGAGGCGGCGGTGCTCGAGACCGCGCGCGGCGGAATGCTGCGCGAAGGCCTCGCCTTCGACGCCTGCGACGTCGGCGCGGTCCTGAACGTCACGCCCGATCATCTTGGCCTCAAAGACATCGACACGCTCGCCGATCTCGCGCGCGTGAAGGCGATCGTCGCGCGCAACGTCAAGAAGAGCGGCGCCTGCGTGCTCAACGCCGCCGACCCGCTCACCGTTCGCATGGCGCGCCGCGCCCGCGGCCGCATCGTCTGGTTCACCGGCGGCGCGGCAGAAGACGCACTGGCACCGATCGAAGCGCATCGGGCGAGCGGCGGGCTGGCGGTAAGCTGCGAGGGCGGAACGCTGATGCTCCACCGCGGCGGCGAGACCCTGTCGATCATCTCGATTGCGGCGATCCCCGCGACGCTGAACGGCGCCGCCCTCTTCAATGTCGAGAATGCCGCGGCTGCGGCCGCGATGGCGGCCGCTTACGGAATTGCTCCGGGCGCGATCGCCGCCGGCCTTGCCTCCTTTCGGCCAAGCTTCGAGGATTCGCCGGGGCGGCTCAGCCTTACCGAGGCGCATGGGGTGCGGATCGTCGTCGATTATGCCCACAACCGCGCCGCGCTCACCGCACTCGCCGACCTGCTCCAGTCGATGCGCGGCGACAGCGCTGCCCGGGTGATCGGCATGATCGGCATTCCGGGCGACCGGCGCGACTGCGATCTCGTCGATATCGGCGCCCTCTCGGGCCGGATGTTCGACGTCCTGATGCTGCGCGAGAATGTCGACCTGCGCGGCCGCCCGCCCGGCGAAGCCAATGCCCTGATGCGCAAGGGCGCCCTCGAGGCGGGGCTCGACGCGGACGCGATCGGCCTCCACGACGGCGAATTTGATGCCGCCTCGGCGTGCCTCGCCGCCGCGCGCCCCGGCGACATCGTCGTGCTCACCCCGACCGACGTCGACGGAATATGGAGGCTCGTCGAAGCCTGGGCGGCGGGCCCCGGTCCGCTGGACGCCCGATTGCGGCAAGCGGCACATGGCTGAGGGGCGCTGGGCGATCGCCGTCCATGGCGGCGCATGCGATATTCCTGCCGATCTGCAGGCGCCGCGCCGCGAAGGATGCGCAGCGGCGGCGGACGCCGGCGCGATGATATTGGCGCGCGGCGGCTCCGCGCTCGACGCGGTCAAGGTCGCGGTGTGCCTGCTCGAGGACGATCCCCTGTTCAACGCCGGCCGGGGATCGGTGGCGAATGCCGACGGCTTGGTCGAGATGGACGCCGGCATCATGGACGGTGCCACGCTCGATGTGGGCGCCGTCGCATGCGTACGCTTCCTCTACAATCCCGTCGAAGCCGCACATGCCATGCTGCGTGAGCCGCCTGTCCTCCTTGTCGGCGCCGGCGCCGAGGCGTTCGCGAAATCACGCGGAATCCCGGAAGCGCGAGAGGGCCTGCGCCCGTCGATGCCTGGCGGACGCGATCATGATACCGTCGGCTGCGTTGCCCGCGACCGCAAGGGCCATGTCGCCGCGGCGACGTCGACCGGTGGGCTCGCGGGCACGCTCGCCGGCCGCGTGGGCGACGCACCGCTTCCCGGTTGCGGCTTCTATGCCGAGGACGGCATCGGCGCGGTGTCGCTGTCGGGCGACGGCGAGGCGATCGCGCGGACGCTGCTCGCCGCGCGCGTGATGCGCGCGCTCGAAACGGCGGCCGCCAGCGCGGCGGCCGGGGCGATCTTCGATCCCATGACGCGTCTCGCAGCCGAGGCGGGCGTCATCCTCCTCGACCGCGAAGGCAGGGTCGGCATCGCGCACAACAGCCCGCATTTTGCCGCTGCCTATGTCGGCGAGGGCATGGAGCCGGTGTCCGGCCTCGTCTGGAAGGAAAATAATGGCAGATAGCGCCGGCCCCCTGTTCGTGATCGGCGGCCATGAAGACAAAGATGGCGGCCGCGAGATACTCGGCGCGATCGCCGCCGAGCTCGGCGAAGGCACGCTCGTGATCGCCACGATCGCGAGCGCAAAGCGCGACGGATATTTCGAGGCCTATTGCGAGGGCTTTGCCCCGCTCGGTGTCGGCCGCCTCGTCGAGCTCTATCTGGACGACCGGGATCAAGCCCATGACCCGGCGCGCGAAAGGATGATCGACCAGGCCGACGGCATCTTCTTCACTGGCGGCGACCAGTCGCGCCTCATGACCCTTATCAAGGATACGCCGGTCGAAGCGGCCGTTCGCGCGCTCCACGAACGCGGGGGGCTTGTTGCGGGAACGTCGGCGGGTGCGTCGGCGCAAGGCGAGACGATGCTCGTAGGCGGCGGCGGCGAAGAGACGCCGCGCCTCGGCGACATCGAACTGGCGTCGGGGCTCGGACTGATCCGGGATAGCATCATCGACCAGCATTTCGCCGAGCGCGGGCGCATCGGGCGGCTGCTCGGCGCGGTCGGGCGTCGTCCCGATTGTCTCGGGATCGGAATCGACGAAGACACCGCGCTCCGGATCGAGGCGGGAAGCGCGCGGGTGATCGGAAGCGGCGGCGTCACCATCGTCGACGCCTCGCGGGCAAGCCATAGCAATGCGGCGGATGCCCGACCTGGCGACATATTGTCGCTACACGGCGCGACGCTTCATGCGCTCGGCAACGGCGACCGCTTCGACCTCATCGCGCGCCGCCCCGCAAGTTAGGCTGCGCCGAAGGCTCAGCGCGCCGGGCTGCGCCCAGCGAAGGGACAACGCCAGTCGGGCCCGACCGCCCGCCCCGAATATTGGCGCGCCTCTGACATATCGCCGTGACGCGCGAGCATCGGGTTCGCGCTGCCGGCAAGGGCGACGTCGCGCGCGATGATTTTGCCGCGCATCGTTTCGTAGACGTCTGTCTCGCGCAGCTTCTCGAACTGGTCGTGAAGGTTGAACACCAGCGCGGGGCGTTCGAAACGGCGAGCGGGCCGGCTTGCCCCGGGGTGGAGGCCCACGACGAAAAAGGCCTCGCCGCCGAAGCTCAGCGAGAAATGCGGATCCTCGGGGCTGTGACTGACGCGCGGATCGGGGGGCTGGCCCGCCCAGTCGTCCTTCCGGCTCAGCGATTCGAGTCGGTCCCAAAGGCATATCTCGAACGCTTCCTCGTCGAGCCCGCCATCCTTCTCGAAGATCACCACGAGCGAATGGAAGAGGCTCGGCGACCGCGCATAGCTCCAGGCAAGATCGAGAAGATTGGGATAGATGCGCAGATCGTCCCAGGCCGAGCGCATGTCGCGGGCGACGACGAAACGAATCTGCTGCCGCGCCAGCGCGGACTTCGCCCCGACGCATGGGAAGTCCGCGGCGCGGATGAAGGCCTGGAAGCGTTGCGCTAGCGGATGGGAAATGTCGTCGGTTGGCGGTAGCATGCTCCTGAAACTGCTTCGCTTTGCAGCAGTTGCAGCGAGTTAACCTGGGTTGCGTCGATTTGGCCAACAGCCGTCCCTTCTCGTCCCGCCAAAATCCTTCCCCTTCGAGTGCAATGCGCAGCGCGCAACAAGGCCGACTTCACGCAATCGTTGGACCTCCCCGGCTACGCCCGAACGTCCAGCTAACCCCGCCTTCACGTAGTTGGCCCGCCACGTCTTTTCCGAGACTTCGCTCGAACACCGGCTTCCACGGGACGAGCGTGAACTGCTTCGCCTTCTCGATGACAGCATAGGAGGCGCCCGCACCGTCTATGCGTCGGACAAGCCGTCCAGTGATCCGTTCCCCGATGGCGACTTCTTCGAAGCGCTTGCCGAGCTCGGTCGAGAGCCGCTGTGCCAGGCGCAGCAGTTCGCGCCGCTGGAGCTGCGCAAGCGCGCCCTTGCGATAGACTACCGCCTCGCCGATTTCATCGGCAAGTTCGGCGTCGATCAGCCATCGCTGGCGTATCGCTATGGCTGCGCGAACCTCGCTGCCAAAGCCATGATCACGCAGCGGCACGCGATCGTCGGAATTGGCTTCGCGATCCAGCCAGGTGACAGCCTCGGCGCGGGCGAGGCGTTCAACGGGAACGGCAGACAATATTTCGACCGCCACCGGTCGATCCTTGATCTGATCCCGCTCGTAGCGCTCGGCGCGTGCCAGATGATCCGACCCAATCGCCCAGCTGCCATCGTTCGCGCGGTCCACGACACGGGCCAGACGGCGCATCGCCTCGAGGCGGCGCACATGGCTTTCGATGAAATCGCGGCTCGCCGAGGGATCCTGCGCCTGGTGCGCCGCGACGTCGTAGCGCCCGCCATTGGCTAGAGCCACGGCGGCGATTGTCCGATCTGCCTCGCGTACGCCCGCGGTCGCCGGAGACAGGCGAACCACTGCATTGGCTGGAATAGGCCCGACCGCTTCCCCGCGGCCGATCGGGACGTAGTGCGAGCGGCCGTCGACACCGTCGATGATCAGGTAATGCCGATCGCTATATTCATCGGCGAGCCCCCGCGCCGCTACCTTGCCTACAAGGCTCTCGCCTGCTGCGAGACCGGTGTCGTGGATGACCCTCTCCGCCGGCGCCAGCGCGCGCGATCGTGCGGTCATTTCGCGCTGCATCGTCCGGATGATATCCCCCTGCTCGCCCATCCGTTCGAGCGTCTTCTGCATCCCGTCCTCCAGTCGCCATTGGCCGGGCGCGATCTCGTCGGCGAGGCCCATCGCGCCAAGCTTCTGCAGCCGCCCAGCTTGCAGCGTCTGAATGACCGGATCCTTGTCTTTCGCGGAGACGAGCGGCAAGCGCTCGGCCGCGCGTAGAAACTGCCGGTCGATTTCGGTGAGGCGCTCGGCACTCATATCGCGGCGCAGCCGCGTCTCGATCTCGAGCCGGGTCTTAGGGCCAAGATCGAGCGTCGCGATCTCGCTCGCACGGGCCCGGATTCCGTGCGCGATATAGTCGCGCGCGATGACCAGATTTTCACCGCGATCATCCTTGCCGCGCAGCATGATATGGCTGTGGGGATGGCCAGTATTGAAATGGTCGACGGCGACCCACTCGAGCTTCGTTCCGAGATCGTCTTCCATTGCCGTCATCAGCCGCCGGACGAACGGCCTGAGATCATCATAAAGGTCGCCCTCCTCGACCGAGACGATGAAGCGAAACTGGTGCCGGTCACCCGCGCCGCGATTGAGGAAGGCCGACCCGTCTGCGAGGTCCTCCCGCGCATTGTAGAGCTGACCCGGCTCACCCTCGCGCGTGACCCCGTCGCGCTGGATATATTTGAGGTGCGCACGCGCTGCCGCGACCCCTTTGGACCCTAGTCTGACAAGCCGCGTCTTCACGACGACGCGGCGCGATGCATTCCAGTCGCGGCCCCCGCGTGAGGACAGCAAACGTCCGTTCGCCGAGCCCCGCCCGATCCGGCTCCCGTCAAAGCGGCGGGGGTCGGGCGAGAGCCGCCGCCCCGCAAGGCCCGCGGCGAGCAGCCGGCCGAGATATTTTCGCGCTTTCTTGCCGCGCGCCGCACGCATGCGCCCAAGCCGCGGCTCGAAATCCTCCTCGTCCCCGCTCATGCAACGACGCCATTCCGCGCGCCGCGGAAAAGCTCGGAATTCTCGTAAAAGGAGCGCGCCAATCTCGCACGTTGAGGCCCTATCTCCGGAAAAAGGGATGTGCAGACAGATGGATAGTCTCGACCGCGAGACTGTCCCTTTATCTTGCCATCAAGGCCCTCACCGAAATGCCGATCCCCTCTTCCTGCGCTTACCGATGGCAAGCGCGCAAAAAGGAGCGGCGCCGAAGCACCGCTCCCTTGATATCTTGCACGGCGCTCAATGCACCGATGCGAAGGCGCAGTCGGCCTCATCCTCGCTCGCAAATGCGCGCAGCCCAAGCATTCCGTGAACCGCGTGCGCTCCGTCCAGAAGCAGCACCGCGACGTAGAAGCGGCCGTCGAAATATCCCTCGACCGCAACCCGTTCGAGCTCGATATCTTCCTCTTCCAGGCTCCAATAGCCCCCGAGAACCCGCTCACGGGTCCGTGCGTCCCAATGGAATTCAGCATCTTCCGCCGCGACGAAAATGCGCGCCAGACCCTCAGCGGCCTCCTGTCCGAACTCGCGTCCGAGCCCCACCACGAGCGCCGAAAAACACCGATCCGCGCTTTGAACCTGCGATGCGTAAGCCATGTCATCCTCCTGGATTCGACCGTTCCCCAAGTCGGGAACCATCTTTCCGGGACGGGCGACGGCGTGGCTGTCAGGGCCGCCGGAGCGCAGCGGAGGCGCCGCGAAGCGGCGGTGGGGGGAACCGA
>NZ_LYVN01000081.1 GCF_001990265.1 Sphingopyxis sp. KK2 | reverse complement strand
CCGATTCCTCGCGGACGATCTGCGCCGCCGCGATGCGGATCGCGAGCCGGCCGTTGGGGTCGCCGACGATCGGTTCGGCGAGCGCGACATGCAGCGCGCGCTCCTGCGCCCTGAGCGCGCCGAGCGAGAGCGGCGCCGCCGGCACGATCAGGAAGCGCGGCCCGTCGAGCCGGTCGACATGCGACCCCTGCCCGAACTCGTCGCCGGCGAAATTTTCGAGCCGCCGCCCGATCTCCTCGAGCACCGCGTCGCCCGCCTCGGTCCCGGCACTGTTGTTGATCCGCGCGAGCTGGTCGACCTGGACGAGGATCACGCCGACATCGGCGTCGTACCGCAAATGGAGCGATTCGAGGTGCCCGACGGCGGCGGCAAAGCTGTCAACTGCGCGATTCATCGGCGCCCCCATAGCAGGCATTGCTTGCCAATCCCCTGCCTTTTGCAGCAATATTGCCCGCGATGGCCGATCAGGCAATCTCGACCCTCGCCCCGCTGACCGACGGCCATGGCCGCCGGATCGATTATCTGCGCCTGTCGGTCACCGATCGCTGCGACCTGCGCTGCCGTTATTGCATGGCCGAGGACATGCAATTCCTGCCCAAATCGGCGGTGCTCAGCATCGAGGAAATGGCCGAGCTGGCCGAGCGCTTCGTCGCGCGCGGCATCCGCCGCATTCGCCTGACCGGCGGCGAGCCGCTGGTGCGGCGCGGGATCGAGACGCTGGCGATGCGGCTCGGCGCGCTGATCGGGCGCGGGCTCGACGAACTGACGCTGACCACCAATGCGATGCGGCTGGCCGAATATGCGCCGATGCTCGCCGCCGCCGGGGTGCGCCGGATCAACGTCAGCCTCGACACGCTCGACGCGTCCGCCTTTCGCCACATCACCCGCGTCGGCGACCTCGCCGTCGCGCTGGACGGCATCGCCGCGGCGCGCGCCGCGGGACTTGCGGTGAAGATCAACATGGTCGCGCTCGCGGGGCTCAACGAGGACCAGCTGCTGCCGATGCTCGATTGGTGCGGCGCGAACAATTGCGACCTGACGCTGATCGAGACGATGCCGCTCGGCGAAATCGCCGACGACCGCAGCGATCATTATATCCCGCTCCACGCCTTCGTCGCGCCGCTGCGCGCCGAACGCTCGATCTTCCCGATCGACAAGAAGACCGGTGGCCCGGCGCGCTATTTCGGGGTCGAGGACAGCCCGGTGACGCTTGGCCTGATCACGCCGCTGTCGGACAATTTCTGCACCACCTGCAACCGCATCCGCCTGACCGTCGAGGGACGCATCTATATGTGCCTGGGGCAGGAGGACCATGTCGACCTGCGCGCCGCATTGCGCGAGGGCGGCACCGATGCAGTCGATGGCTTGATTGACAGCGCATTGGCTGGCAAACCCCGCGCCCATGACTTTCATATCGAACGAAAGTCCAAACCGGCGGTCGCGCGTCATATGAGTGCAACGGGCGGCTGACACGTCGCCCGTTTAGATGGGGAAGGCGGGGACCAACATGCATCGCAAGATCGCGCTCGTCGCGTCGAACGCGCCCGCGGGGCTGGAGGCCGAGGCCGAGCTGCGCCCGCTGTATGATTTCGTCGACCTCAACGATGCCGACCTGCTGATCGTGCTCGGCGGCGACGGCTTCCTGCTGCACATGCTGCACCAGCTGCTCGACCAGCGGCGCAGCATGCCGGTGTTCGGGATGAACCGCGGCACCATCGGCTTCCTGATGAACGAATTTCGCGTCGAAGGCCTGCTCGACCGGCTTGCCGCCGCGCGCCCCTATCTGATCCACCCGCTGTCGGGCGACATCACGACGATCAGCGGCGAGCGTCATATCTTGCCCGCGATCAACGAAATCTCGCTGCTGCGCGAAACGCGCCAGGCCGCGAAGCTCGAGGTGATGATCAACGAAAAGACGATGCTCGAGGAGCTGGCGTGCGATGGCGTGCTCGTGTCGACCCCGGCGGGGTCGACCGCGTACAATCTCAGCGCCAACGGCCCGATCCTGCCGCTCGAATCGCAGATGCTCGCCCTCACCCCGATCAGCCCCTTCCGCCCGCGGCGCTGGCGCGGCGCGCTGGTTCCCGAATCGACGAGCATCCGCTTCAACGTCCGCGAAGCCGCCAAGCGCCCGGTCAGCGCGGTCGCCGACCAGCGCGAAATCCGCGATGTGAAAACGGTCCTGGTCACCACCGACCGCAGCCGGCCATTGACGCTGCTGTTCGACCCCGACCAGGGTCTCGACGAGCGCATCGCGATGGAGCAATTTATCGTCTAAAGGGGCTTGCAATATCGAACGCGTGGCGGCAAAGGGGCCGCCTTGCCCGCCACGGCGGTCTGTTCCTCGGTAGCTCAGCGGTAGAGCTCTCGACTGTTAATCGAGCGGCCGTAGGTTCGAATCCTACCCGGGGAGCCATTTCTTTCCAGACTTGTTCGGTGCTCTGCCAAAGCTGGTCAGCTTTGCGTTCTTGTCCTGCGAAGGTCAGTCCCATCACGCCGTGCGATGGGGCCGTTCGGGCCATCGGATATCAGCGCGACGAACCGCCATCGATCGCCCATGTTCGCGAATCGGATCCGGCAGTCCCCGACAGCACTTCGGCATTCTGCCCAAAATGCGCTTTCATCGCCTCATCGGCCTCGACCGGCGCGCGGTCGAGGATCGCTTTTGCAATTCGCGCATAGCTTTGCGCGTGCTGGATCCGCTGCGTCTCCGAGCGCAAGGGTTCGACCTGCGCGCGATAGAGATAGGTGCGCGACAGCGTCATGATGCGGGCAAGCTCGCGATTTCCACCGATATCGATGATCGTGTCGTAAAAATGCTGCCGATCCTCGAAATATTCGGCGCGGTTGCCGGCAGGCCCCGAAAGCGCAATGCGCGCTGCCGCGTCCTTGACGCGTTTCTGGTCGGCCTTCGACTGACAGCGAAGCGCGGCAAGCCGCGCGGCCAATCGAAAGAGCGGTTCGAGCGCCTGCAACAAATCGAGGATCGCGGCGACGTCGAGTTCGCCGATCGAGGCGCCGCGATGCGGATTCCAGACGACGATCCCCGCCGCCTCCAGAAGCTTTAGCCCTTCGCGCACCGGGCCGCGGCTGACTCCGAGCCGCTGCGCCAGATCGGGTTCGACCAGATTCTGCCCCGGGATGAAGGCGCCGGTCCGAAGACCCAGAATGATCGCATCATATACCTGGTCGGCGGCGCTTCGCTTTCTCACCCCCGAAACCGAAGGTTCATCGGCAGAAGCAGGCGGGTTCCGTGTGGAATTCATTCTGGCAGCCCTGTTCAGCGCGAACGTCGAGTGACGTGCGTCGGTCCAGAACTAAGCGGCGAGCGGGTCGATACGCAATGGAGCAATCGACGATCATTCGCGCAGCAACGCGAGGGCATCATGGTCGAGCACATGGCTGACATGACGATCGAGCATGGTCAGGAACATCCGGTCGCCGCGCTCGGTCCGCTGGACAAGCATCGCGGCGCCCACCGCGACGTTGATCCCCGCGAAGGTAAAGTGGCGATAGTCGTCTTCGAATTCGGCCGGCGAATAATCGCGCACGCCCTGTATCTGCAACTCGTCCAGATAGGCCGCGATCAAGGCGGGCTCGACCGCACGGCGCGCTTCGGGCGTGTAGCCGCCGCCGATCAGATAGGCGACATCGACCGCGCCGCAGCCGAGCGCGACCGACTGCCAGTCGACGACGACGAGCCGATCGTCGTCGAACAGCATATTGTCGGGGCGAAAATCATTGTGGGTGATGCAGCGCGGCCGCGGCCGCGGGCGGTCGTAGACGTCATAGCCCTCGGCCAGCGCGTCGCACACGCGCCGCTGGTCGTCGCTGAGCATGGCGTCGTAACGATCCCGAAACCCCGGCCAGGCGCCGCGAAAGACGTCGGCGGTGTAGAAGGGCTGGCCGGACGCGGCGGTGTCGAGCCAGGCGAGGTCGGCATTCTCGCCCTGCTCCCAGAAAGCGGCATGCAGGCGCGCCGCCTCGCGCACCGCGCGTTTCGCGTTCCCGTCCGACAACCCCCTGAACTGGTCGCCGGGCGCTGCGGGCGCCAGATCTTCGAGCAGCAGCGCGAAGCCTCCGGCCTCGTCCATCCGGGCGCCATAGCAGGCGGGTATCGCGATCCGCGCCCTCGCGGCCAGTTCGCGATAGAAGCGCACCTCCCGCGCATAGAGCGACCAGGCCGCCGCGACTTCGAGGCTGGTCGGGTCGGTCGAGGAAAATTTTCCGATCAGCGTCGCGGGCGCGGGATCGCCGCCCGGGGTATAGCGCAGGCGAAAACGCGCGGTGTCGCCCAATTGGCCGGTACCGATCCGCTCGACGCTCAGCGCTTCGATGGCGACGCGATATCCGGCATCGAGCAGCAATGCTTCGATCCAGGCGGCATCGACTTGCTCGGGACGGGGGACGGCGCCGGCCGCGACGAGTCCGGCGGGCGCGATGCTGCTGGTCACAAATGCCTCTCCAATGCCCCTTTTCGGCGGGACCTGACGATGAGGATGCGAAGGCGCTGCGGCAAAGTCCAATCGGCCTTTGCCGCCGACCCATCGGGGCGCCCGATGGATGGCGGCGTGGAAACAATTGGTATCGCCGCACCGACCGGCCGAAGAAGCCGAAACCAAGGGGAGAGCAAAGATGACCGACGACCGGACGCAGCGCGCGCTTGCCATATTGGCCGCTATCGGCACGGGCGCGGTGCCAGTCGAGCAGTTCACGCCCGACGCCCGTTGGTGGTGGAATGGCGGTCTCGACCTGCCGGTGGCGGAGTTCGCCGCGCTGATCGCCGAATTGCATATGCAGACCGAAAGCGGGATCGCGATCACGCCGGGGCTGATCCTGGCGCAGGACGACAGTATCATGGTCGAGGCCACGTCGTCAGCACGGCTGACCAACGGCCGCATTTACGACAACCGCTACATCTTCCTGTTTCATTTCGACGGCGACCGGGTCCGCACGGTGCGCGAATATAGCGACAGCGCGCATGTCAACGCGACCTTCGATCTCGCCTAGTTATCCGAACGAGCCGATCGGCAGCCGCTCGACGCTTTCGCCTGCGGCCTCGCGCGCGGCCTGCCAGCGTTCGGCATAGTCGAAGAAGCGCCGCGCGGCCTTGTTCGGCGCGGTGCCGAGCACGACCGAGAAGTCCATGAAGAAGTCCATGTCCTCGACCGGCCGGAAGACGAGGCCCGTCGGGGTCGGGAACCAGCCGATGCCGATGCAGCAATGGCCGCTGCGCAGCGCATAACGTTCGATCGCCAGCGCGTTGCCTTCGGACGGTGCAAGCGGGATCGCGCCGCGCGACAGCATGAAGCTGACCATCGGATTGATGAAGGCGTCGCCATGCTCGCCGCTGAGCATCGCGATCCGCCGTCCCGCGAGCGCATCGCCGGTTATGACGTCCATCGCGGCGAGTTCGCTCGCTTCGGGGACCAGCAGGCCGATCTTGCGGCGGCAGAGCAGCACGCGTTCGAGGGCGTCGGGATATTGCACCTCGTTGACGATCAGCCCGCTCGGGACTTCGTGCAGGAACTCGGCGGCCGGAATGCCGGCCGCGATACCGAGGAGCAGCGCCGCATCGAGTTTTTCGGTCAGCAGGTCGCGGACCTGGTCGGTCTGCAGCCGGTTGTCGATCGAGTAACGGATATCGGGGCGCGCCGCCGCGAACGCGTCGAGCAGGCTGATCCGGTCGGCAAAATCCATCGTGTACATCGCCGCGCCCAGCCGGAAATGCGTCACGGTCGCATGTTGCATCGACTCCGCATCATGGCGGACCTCGTCGGCGAGGGCGAGCAGCGCCGCAACCTTCGGCAGCAGCGCGGCGCCCTGCTCGCTGAGCGTCACGCGCCGCGATGTGCGGTGGAAGAGCAGGAAGCCCAGCGTCGTTTCCAACTCCTTGATCTGCCCCGAGACGGTGGGCTGAGTCAGGTGGAGTTTCTCCGCCGCGCGGGTCACCGACATTTCGCTCGCGACCGCGGCGAAGCTGCGCAGCAGCTTGAAATCCAGATGGTGCATATCCTCTGACCCAGTCGCTCTATCGGCAATCGTCGGACAATTTAGCAGATTGATCGGCGCGGTCTATCGATTCACGGCGAAAGTCGATTGGACGCCCGCTCCCGCGCCTTCCTACGATGAGGGTGGAGAGGAGAAACGGCGTGGCGACACAGCGCGTAACCGATATCGACGAGGTCATCACCGACCCCGCAACCTATGCCGACGAGGATCTGTACCACCGCGCCTTCGCACAATTGCGTGCCGAGGACCCGGTGCACTGGTGTGCGCCGACGCAATATCACCCCTTCTGGGCGGTGACGCGGCACGCCGACATCATGCGCGTCGAACTCGACGCAAAGAGTTTCCTCAACGAACCGCGGCAGTTCCTCGTCACCATCGACGACCAGAAGATGCTCGAGGAACAGACCGGCGGCAGCAATTTCGCGCGCAACCTCGTCGCGATGGATAACCCCGACCACAAGGCCTATCGCGCGCTGACCGCCGACTGGTTCGGCGCCAAGAGCGTGCGTGCGCTCGAGGAAAAGATCGCCGACCTCGCCCGCGAGACCGTCGACCGGATGGTGGCCAAGGGCGGCGCCTGCGATTTCGCGAAGGACATCGCCGCCTGGTATCCGTTGCGCACGATCATGATCGTGCTCGGCGTGCCGCGCGAGGACGAGCCGCTGATGCTCGAACTGTCGCAAAAGGTGTTCGGCGGCAGCGACGCCGACAGTGGCGGCGGCGACGGCATGGCCTCGATGCTCGAGGCCTTCAACGCCTTCAACCAATATTTCAGTGGCGTCGTCGCCGACCGGCTCGACAATCCACAAGACGATGTCGCCACCCTGCTCTCGACCGCGACGATCGACGGCGCGCCGATCGGCGAGGCCGAGCGCAACGCCTATTTCCTGATCGTGGCGGCGGCGGGCCACGACACGACCAGTTCGGCGATTTCGGGCGGGCTGCTCGCACTGATCCGGAATCCTGACCAGATGGCAAAGCTGCGCGCCAACCCCGATCTGATGCCGCAGGCGGTCGACGAATTCATCCGCTGGACGACCCCGGTGAAGCATTTCTTCCGCACCGCGGTCGAGGATTGCGAGGTCGGCGGGCGGGCGGTGAAGGCGGGCGACAGCCTGATGATGTGCTATCCCTCGGCGAACCGCGACGAAGCGGCGTTCGACGACCCGATGGCGTTTCGCATCGACCGCAAGCCCAATCGCCAGCTTGCCTTCGGCTATGGCCCGCACGTCTGCCTCGGCCAGTTCCTCGCCAAGATGGAAATCCGCATCCTGTTTACCGAACTGCTCGCGCGGATCGACGATATCGAACTCGATGGCGATCCGGCATGGGTGAAGGCGAATTTCGTGTCGGGGCTGAAACGCCTGCCGATCCGGTACCGCGGCTGACGAATGACGGGAATCAGTCACGATATCGATGCCGCGATCGTGACTAGGAAGGATGCAATACTCGAAGGCTTCCATGCCTTTTTCCAATGGATGGGCGACCAGTCACGATTGGACAGAGGTACGGTGGGGATGTGACAAAGTGCAACAAAGCCCGCGGCCACGAAGCCGCGAGGCAGACTATGGGATGGAGGGTTTCATGAGAGTCATTCGGATATTTTCCGCGGCGCTGCTTGGCGCGACCGCGCTGACCGCGGTGCCGGCGCTGGCGCAGGAGGCGGCCGGCGATACCGCACCCGCGGCCGAGGAACAGGCGACGACGGGGATCGACGACATCGTCGTGACCGCGAACCGCCGTTCGGAATCGCTGATGAAGGTCCCCGTCGCGGTGTCGGCGCTCGCGACCGAGGATCTCGACCGCCAAGGCATCACCTCCAGCTTCGACCTAAGCGGTGCCGTCCCCTCGCTCCAGGTGACCAGTGCCTTTGGCGAAGCGCAGCCCAACTTCACCATGCGCGGCATCGGCGTCGGCAATGAATATGGCGCGAACCAGGTGTCGCCCGTCGGCGTCTATACCGACGACAATTATCTGAGCGCGCGCACGATGCACGGTCTCCAGCTCTATGACCTCGAACGCGTCGAGGCGCTGCGCGGTCCGCAGGGCACGCTTTACGGCCGCAACACCACCGGCGGCGCGATCAACTTCATCTCGAACAAGCCGACGCTCGACCCCGGCTCGCGCGGCTATGTCGAGGCGGGTTACGGCCGCTTCAACGAGGTGCGCGGACAAGGCGCGATCGAAGGCACGCTGATCGACGACGTCCTCGGCTTCCGCGCCTCGGTCAATTATGTCGAGGCCGACGGCTATGTGAAGAATATATTCCCCGGCCAGCCCGACGCGAACTCGAAGGATTCGATCGCCGGCCGCCTGATCATTCGCGCCAAGCCGAGCGAGAAGCTCGACATGATGCTGAAGTTCACGGGCAGCAAGGGCAAGCCGACGCAGGCGGCGGCGTTCCACCGCAACGACGGCACGGGCACCTCGAACTATTTCCGGTCGAACGACGGCCTCAGCTTTTTCGAGACGAACCAGCCCGACCTCGGCTTCAACGACGTCAAGAATGCCGGGGTGCAGTTCAACATCAATTATGAACTGAGCGACACGCTCTCGCTGCAGACGCTGAGCGCCTATGACTGGTCGAAACAGGCGCTGACGCAGGAAGGGTCGGGCACGCCCGTGGTCGGCTTCCTCCAGACCAATTATGGCGACGTCTACAAGCAGTTCAACCAGGAGGTGAAGCTCGCCTATGCCGGCGACAGCACCAACGTCCAGGCGGGCGTCTATTATGGCTGGGACAGCATCGACAATATCGACAAATACCGCCTCGTCAGCACGCTCTATTTCTACCAGCACTACCGCCAGGAACGGAACAGCTACGCGGCGTTCGCGCAGCTCGACCAGGACATCGGCGACCATTTCGGCTTCACGCTCGGCGTGCGCTACACGAAGGACAGCAACCATCATTATGATGCCTATTCCTTCCTGACCGCCTTCGCCGACCCCGCGACCTCGCCGCCGTTCGTCACCTATGACTTCGACCCGGCCGATCCCGATGCCGCGGCGATCACCTTCACCCACGGCAGCATCTCGCCCGCCGGTGTGATCACGCCCGAGGCGTCGAAGCGCCGCAAGAGCAGCCGCGTCACCGGCAAGGTCGGCATCGACTACACCTTCGACAGCGGCACGATGCTCTATGCCAACTATAGTCGCGGCTATCGCGCGGGATCCTTCTCCAGCCAGTTCTACGCGGGCAACCCGATCGATTTCGTGCCGCCCGAACAGGTCGACGCTTATGAAATCGGCGCCAAGACCCGGCTGTTCGACGGGCTGGCGACCTTCACCACGGCGGCGTTTCTGACCAAGTACAAGAACCAGCAGCTCAACGAGGTGATCGGCACGACGGGCTTCATCCGCTCGGCCCCGGGTTCGACGATCAAGGGGGTCGAGGCCGAACTGAACGTCCGGCCGGTATCGACGCTGACCGCGAACCTGTCGGTGACCTGGCTCGATGCGACCTATGACAAGCTGACACTGTCGGGGACCAATCTCGACGGCAACACGCTGCCCAACGCACCGAAATGGACGATCAACGTCGGCGCCGACTGGAAGATCGCGCCGCTCGGCAATGGCGAGATCGTCTTCTCGCCGAACCTCGTTTATACCAGCAAGCAATATTTCTCGCCGTTCAACGACGAGGCCGGCAACCAGTTCCTCAACTCGCCCGGCCATGTGCTGGCCGACGCGACGCTGGGCTGGGAGGGCGAGCAATTGTCGCTCCGGCTGTGGGCGACCAACATCTTCAACAAGAAATATTTCATGTACGGGCTGAACCTGCGCGATGCCTTCGGTTACGACTATCTGCTGCACGCCCCGCCGCGGATGTACGGCGTGACCGCGCGCTATAATTTCTAGGAAAAGGGGGCGTCGCCGGCGGGACCTCCGGGTTCCGCCGGCTGCCATTTCCGGTTACGACGTATCGACATGACGACAAACGACCAGACATCCGAACGCATGACCGGCGCCTGTCTTTGCGGACAGGTGCGTTACAGTTTCGACGGCGCACCCCTCCTCACCGCGATCTGCCACTGCCGCAACTGCCAGCGCCAGTCGGGCAGCGCCTTCGGGATCGTCGCGGCGGTGCCCGAGGTGGATTTCGATCTGCAGGGCGAGACGAGGACCTTCCTCGACAGCAGCGACGGCGGACGCACCGTCGAGCGCATCTTCTGCCCCGCCTGCGGATCGCCGATCCTCTCGAAGATCGAGCCGATGCCGGGCATCATGCTCATCAAGGCGGGGACGCTCGACGATCCCGGCCACCTGCAACCGGCGGTCGAAGTCTATTGCGACCGCGCCTTGCCCTTCCTGCCGGCGCTGGCGGGAACCGAACGCCACGCCCGATCCAATATCTGAGGGACAAGCCATGACCGCAATTCTGAACCTCGGCGGCAAGGTCGCCGTCATCACCGGTGCCGCGTCGGGCATCGGCCGCCAGACCGCGACTTTGTTCCATGCGCTCGGCGCACGGCTGCTGCTGACCGACATCGACACCGCAGGGCTGGAAAGCTTCGCCGCCGAACTCGGCGGCGATGTGCTGACCGCGACGCACGATGTGACCTGCGAGGATGCATGGCACGCCGTTTTCGGGCAGGTCGACGCCGCCTTCGGCCGGCTCGACATCCTGGTGAACAACGCCGGCATCATGATGTCCAAACCCTTTGCCGAGGCGGGGGTCGACGTGCTGCGGCGCCAGATGGCGATCAATGTCGAGGGCGTCTATATGGGCATGCACGGCGCACTGCCGCTGATGCGCGCCGCGATCGCGGCTGGCGCAGCGACGACGTCGATCGTCAATATCTCGTCGGTCTATGGCAAGGTCGGCGGACAGCAGTTCGCAGCCTATAGCGCGACCAAGGGCGCGGTGCGCGGGCTGACCAAGGCGGTCGCGGTCGAGCTGGCGGGCAGCGGCATCCGCGTCAACGCGGTGCTGCCCGGCCCGGTGGCCACCAACCTCGGCGCAAGCTGGGATCCGCCGACCGACGCCGAAGGCAAGCCGCTCAGCCCCGAAGAGGGACTGGCCGCCTGGACCCGGCTGATCCCGATGGGACGGCTGGGCGACGCGACCGATATCGCGCCGCTGATCGCCTTTCTCGCGAGTGATGCCGCCGCCTTTATCACCGGATCGGATTTCATCGCCGACGGCGGCTACACCGCCGCCTGACCGAGATCAGGGCATCGCGCGTTCGAGTTCGGCAAGGTCGAAATAATCGCGCCACGCAGCGATACGGCCGGCGCCGTCGACCTCGAACACCCCCGCCGCGCGCACCGAGGTCCAGTCCTGGCCTGCGAAGCGGAAACGATCGTCGCGTTCGGTAAAGACGAGCGGGCCGTTCGCGACGATGGCGAGGATGCGCCAGTCGATCGCCTCGGCAGCAAGAAACGGCTCAAGCATCGCCATCGTCGCATCGCGGCCATGCGCGGGTTCGAGCGGGATACCCGCGCACACGACATCCTCGGCGAGAAGATCGGCGATGCTTGCGCGGTCGCGGCGGTTGAAGGCGGCGACCAGTGCCTCGACCACCGCGACCGCGTCCCGCTGGTCCGGCATCAGCCGAGCGGAACCTGCGTCGGCTGGCCCGACCCTGCGGTCACGCCGCCGTCGGCGACGACGATCGATCCGTGCATATAGCTCGCGTCGTCGGAGGCGAGGAAGGCGACGATCCCCGCCATCTCCTCCACCTGCGCCGGCCGCTGCGCCGGAATGCCTTCGAACCAGCGGGTGAGCAGGTCGGGCAACGCCTTGAAGGCATCGGTCGCCGGCGTCTCGACGAAGCCGGGGCAAAGCGCGTTGATGCGGATATTCTCGCGCGCGTGATAGACCGCCATCGCCCGCGTCAGGTTGATCACCGCGCCTTTCTGCGCGCTGTAGGACGGATAGGCGCCCTCGCCGCCCAGGCCGGAGATCGAGGCGATGTTGACGATCGACCCGCCGCCGCGCGCGCGCATGTGCGGGATCGCGGCGCGGCAGGTGAAGAAGACCGAGTCGAGATTGACCGCGGTGCTGCGCCGCCAATCCTCGGTGCTGTGGTCGGGGATCAGGTCGATCGCCGCCTTGGCCGCATTGTTGACCAATATGTCGAGCCCGCCGAAGCGTTCAACCGCCGCCGCGACCAGTGCCTCGACATCCGCCTCGTCGCCGACATCGGCGCGCATGAAATGGGCGTCGGGGTGGCCAAGTTCGGCGAGCGCGGCCGCGCCATTCGCCTCATTCTGGCCGCAGAACAGCACCTGCGCACCCTCGTCGAGAAGCCGCCGCACGATCGCGAGGCCGATGCCCGCCGATCCGCCCGTGACGATACAGGCCTTGCCCGCGATCCCCTTCATCCGATCAATCCTTGTCCCAGCGCGTAATATCCATCGCACTCTCGATCCCGAGCGGACGATAGGCGCCAAGGATCGCCTGTTCAAAGGTGCCGATGGTTTCCTCGACCGTGCCGTCGGGTTCGGTCATCCGCACCCGCGACAAGCGCTGAACGTGCAGATTTTCGAGCTTCATCGGATCGAGGTCGGCGACCGCGAAATCCTCGCGCTCGACGCGCAGGTCGCCGTGGTAGTTGCCGTGGAACCATTCGCTGTGGAAATAGCCGATGCCCTTCATCTGCATGCGGTGGAAGGGCTCGAACTCGAGCCGATAGGGGCCGGTGCCGTAATCGACCGTCAGCACGCCGCTCTTGGGCCAGAGCGTGCCGGGTTCGAGCACCGTTTCCATCTCGGCATTTTCGGTTTCGAGGAAGGATTCTGGACCGGTCCCGTCGGGGCAGAGCACCGAACGCTTGTTCCAGACATGCCCGCTCGGCTCGGCCGCGATGTGGAAGAAGAAGCTCTTGTCCTTGAAATTCAGCGGGGTCCATTGCCAGAAATAGCCCTGCTCGCCGGCGAGCGGATTGGGCTGCGGATCGGACATGCCGATCGGGCGCGTGCCCCACGACCGGTCACGCGTGCCGGTGCAGAGCGGGCTGAGGTCGATGCGCTTGCCGTCGATGCTGACCCAGCCGGTCCAGTGGCCGTTCTGCGTCAGGCGGGTGTAGTCGAGGAAGCCCTTCGTCCCGACCCGGCGCATGAAGCGCGGCTCCTCGATCGGAAAGGCGCGGCCGGTGATCGTGATGTCGGCGGCGATGCCGTCATGTTCCTCGACGACGATGCGCAGCTTCTGGAGCGGTTCGACCACTTCGATGCGGATCGGGCCGACCGAGGTGTCCATGCGGTCGGTGAGGACACGGCTGCCGCGCAGGCAATGCTGGACCCCGTCGACCTGGATCGAGATGCCGCAGTCGATGATGTTGAGGTGCGGATAAATGCCCATACCGGCGAGCAGGAACAGCGATCCATCGGGTTCGTAGCCGTTGAACCAGTAACGATCGTAAAAATTGCGGTCGGTGCCCGAATAGGCGATCGGCTCGGGCGTCTGGTGGATCGCGTAATCGTCGGCAGCGGTCAGCATGATGGTCTCCAGTTGGGGAAAGGTCAGAAATTGGCGGAGGCGATACGGCGGCGCTCGACCGAGCGCGCGAGTTCGCGCCAGATGTCGGCGTCGAGCGCGCGGGCATCGGTATCGTCGCGGGTTTCGAGCGCGGTTTGCAGATCGATGAGCGCGGCGCGCAGCCGGTCGTTCTCGGCCTCCAGCGCCGAAATGCGGAGGTCGGGTCTCGCGGGTGCAGCGATGGCGACGCCCCCGCGCTCCAGCAGTCCGCGCACTGCCTCATTCTCATCGAACAGCCGCGCGGCGGCGCGGTCGAACTCCTCGGCGATCATGTCGATCATCGCCGATCCCATCGCGACATTGTTGGCGCGAAAGCCGGTGAGTTCGGGAACGATTTCGGCGCGCAGCCGCGCCGCCAGATCAGCGGCGGCAACGGGTATCGACGGTTTCATAAATGCCCCATCAGTTCGAGGATCGCGCGATCCTGCGCGTTGCGGAGCCACCAGGCGGCATAGGCGTGGATCACCTCGCGCTCGCCGCTCGTCGTCGTCCAGGCATGGGCGCAACTGTTCCAGATGCCCTGCCCCTTCACGCAGTTGAGCAATTCCCACCAGTGCAGCGCCGCCGGGTCGGCGGTGAGCCCGCTCGCCGCCTCCCAGATGCGGATCGCATCCTCGCGCGGGGCGATGCCGCTGCGCCGGTCGTCCTTGCCGAAGGAAAAGACGCGCGCGAGGCTCCACGCCAGATCCTCGAGCGGATCGCCGCGGTGCGCCATTTCCCAGTCGAGCACCGCGATCAGATTGCCGTCGTCGTCGTAGAGGAAGTTGCCGGCGCGAAAATCGCCATGGACCATCGCCAGCTTTTGCGCCGGGGGCGGCGGATTGCGGCGCAGCCAGCGGATCGCCGCGCGGGTGATCGGTTCGGGACCGACGTCATTCTTGTCGAGCGTCGCTTCCCAGAAATCGAGCTCCTGCATCGCGGTGCTCTCGGGGGTCGCGGGGACCATGAAGTCGAGATCGAGCGCCTCGACCGGCACCGCGGCCAGCCGGCCCATCGCGCCCCACATCTGCCCGGCGATATGCGGCAGCTTGTCCTGCCAGGCGGGTTCCTGCAGCTGATATTCGCTGTTGTGATAGCCGCGCAGATCCTCGGCGATCGAGATCGCGCCGCCCATCGGGCCGGGATCTTCCTCGAGCAGGATCATCCGCGGCACGGGGATGCCATGTCCGTGGATCGCGCGGTACGCGCTATATTCGTGGTTGCGGTCGCTATCGACGTTGCTGACCGGCGGATCGCGGCGCAGGATCAGCCGGTCGCTGTGCGCGCCCTCGCCGTCGCTATAGCCGAGGTCGAAGCGATAGGTTTCGCGCGAGGCGCCGAGCGGCAGGCGGTGCAGCCCCTCGATCCGCACATCGCGCCAGTCGGGAAAGCGCGCCGCCAGATAGGCGGTCATATCGGCTTCGGTCAGGGCTTTCATGTCGGCGTCACCATCAGCTTGATGTCGGACCCGCCCCCCGACAGCGACGCAAAGGCACGGTCGACGTCGGCGAGGCCGACCGATCCGGTGATCATCGGCGCGAGCGCGGCGGGGTTGGCCGAAATCATCGCGAAGGCATCGGCGAAGTCGGCGGGCGAATAGGCAAAGACGAAGCGCAGTTGCAGCGCCTTTTGCAAGAAGAAGGCGGGTTCGATCGGGTCGGTTTCCATGCAGGTGCCGACGACGGTGATCGTCGCACCGATCGGCGCCGAGGCGCCGATCGCCATCAACATGCCGGGCTTGCCGACGCAGTCGAACAGCACCGCGCGCTCGCGCTTTTTCAGCTCGGGCGCCTGCGCCATCGCGTCGGACAGGCCGAGCGGCAGGCCGAGGCCGTCGAACCAGCCCTCGATCCCCGCATCGCCCGGCGCCGCGACGATATCGGCGCCCATCCGCGCCGCCATGTCGCGCCGCGCCGCATTGGGCTCGACCGCGAGCACGGGGCCATAGCCCAATGCCTTCAGGCGGGTGATGACGAACAGCCCGACCGGGCCGCAACCGAACACCGCTAAGGCGCAATTGGCATCGGCCCCGCTTTCCGCCACAGCATGCACCGCAACCGACAGCGGTTCGGTCAGCGCCGCGATGTCGGTTTCGACATGGTCGGGCACCGCAAAGGCGGCATCGGCCTGGAGCAGCATCTGCTCGGCAAAGGCGCCGTTGAAACGGTTCGAATAGCCGATCAGCTCGACGCCGTCGGGCCCGGCGATGAAGGGCTGCGCAACGACGCGCTGGCCGCGCTCGAAGCCGGCCGCGCTTTCCAGCACTTCGCAGCAATATTCATGCCCCATGACCACGGGCTTCGCGGGGTCCATGAAACCGCGGAAGCCCGCGCGATGGAGCAGGTTGCACAGATGATCGCTATGATCCTTGGCGTGCAGGTCGCTGCCGCACACGCCGCATACCAGCGGCCGCGTGATCAGCTGACCGACGCCGGGGCGCGGCTCGGCGATGTCGGTCAGGGCGAGCGTGCCGCCGTCGAGGACCATGGCCTTCATAGACTTCCATTCCCATCGTCCGCGCGATCAAAGGCGTGCGGATCATGGGAAAAAGCTATGCGGCGGGGTCCGTCATCGCCAGTGACGGAAACCCGCTATTGCCCTCAATGCCCGCCGAAAATCTTCGCGGTCATCGCGGCGCGATTGTGGACGTTGAGCTTGCGATAGATGCGCCGCAGATGGTTCTCGACGGTGAATTCGGAAATGCCGGCGATGAAGGCGACCTGCTTGTTCTGCTTGCCCGCGCCGATCAGCTGCGCGATCTCGAGTTCGCGCGAGGAGAGTTTCGCGGCAGCGTCATCGGGCGTCGCCGCATCCGCCGCCAGCGCCGCCTGCAAGGTCCCGCGTCCGCCCGCGCCGGCCAATATTTCCTCGAACAACTGGCTGATCACCATCTGCGAGATTGCGGCGGTCTCATGCTCGAGCAGGCCGTGCGCGACGTTCGACTTGCGCCCGCCCGTGGGCTGGCAATGCGCGCCGATGACGAGGAAGAATTCGGGCAGCACCTGCTGCACCCAGGCGCCGACGACGTCGACCGAATGGCAATTGATGAACTGGCGATATTCGGTGGCGCGGTCGGCGACGCGGTCGAGCCGGTCCTCGCCCCAGCGGATCATCCGGCCGCAGCGGTCGGTGCGGTCGACGACGCGCGTGAAGGGGTCCTCCTCGAACACCCGCCCGTCCTTATACGCATGCTGCGCCTCTTCGGAGACGCCATGGTGGAACAAATAGGTCAGGCTGTTCGCGCCCGCCGATTGCGACGAAAAGAAGATCGACAGGCTGTCGAGTCCGCAGGATGCGATCATCTGGTCGGCCCGGGCCGCAATATCGCGTGAAACCAGCATGTTTCCTCGCTCCTCTCCCTTGGCGCGCGGCTTTTGCCGCGTCGCCTCGTCCAACAGGTCTTTGAACGATTTCGTTCGACCATAACGGCAAGTTGGGAGTCGTTCAATTGCGCATTGCAACGCGCCGGACGACGCGCAAAATGCATCTCCGCGATTTCCTTCTACGCTTGAACTTGCGGCCTGATCTGCGCGTCAGGCCATGATCCCGCCGGCATTCGCGTGCAGGACCTGGCCGGTGATGATGCTCGCCCGGTCCGATGCCAGGAACAGGATCGCCTCGGCGATTTCCTCGGGTTCGGCCATGCGCTGCAACGGCAGCGCCTGCGTCACCGCCTTGACGGCTCCGGTGGTATCGGACTCCACCAAAGCCCGCACCGTCTCGGTCAGCGTCGGCCCCGCCGACACCGCATTGACGCGAACGGCGGGCGCAGCTTCGATCGCAAGCGCGCGCGTCAGTGCCTCGACCCCCGCCTTGCTGGCGCCATAGGCGGCGAGGCCCGGGGTTCCGAAGCGCGCCGCGGTCGACGACATATTGACGATGGCAGCACCCGGCTGCTTGCGAAGTTGCGGCAATGCGGCGCGGCAGAACAGGAAGGTGCCGGTCAGATTGGCGGCGATCGTCTCGGCATATTGGGCGTCGCTGGTATCCTCGACCGAAGCGGTGGGAAACCAGCCGGCGATATTGGCGAGGATGTCGAGCCGGCCGAAATGCGCAATCGCGGTATCGACGGCCGCTGCGGCGGTGGTTGCCTCTGCGATATCACCCCGACATCCGAT
>NZ_LYVN01000080.1 GCF_001990265.1 Sphingopyxis sp. KK2 | reverse complement strand
CCCCTCGCCCGCCCCCGCACCGGCCGGCGAACCCGACCTCACCGCATGGAGCTGGCGGCGCAACGTGGCGCCGAGCGAGGCGATGCTGTTCCGCTATTCGGCGCTGACCTTCAACAGCCACCGCATCCATTACGACTTGCCCTACACGCGCGACGAAGAAGGTTACCCTGGACTCGTCGTCCACGGGCCGCTGACCGCCACCCTGCTGCTCGACCTTGCGCAGCGCGAGCTGGGGGCCAATGCGCTGTCCGCTTTCACGATGCGCGCGCAGGCGCCGGCCTTTGTCGGCGAGACGATCCATCTCGTCGGGCGCGCGAAGGACGACGGGTGGGAGATGGCGGCGATCGGCCCCGACGGACGAACGATCATGGCAGCGGAGGCAAAGGCATGAACGAGCTGGTATTGCGCGAAGACAAGGACGGCGTCGCCACGCTGACGCTCAACCGCGCCGACAAGCGCAACGCGCTGAACCTTGCGCTGTGGGGCGAGCTCGACGCGCATACCGATGCCATCGCGGCGGCGGGCGACGCGATCGGCGCGGTGGTGCTGCGCGCCGCCGGTCCGGTCTTCTGCGCGGGCAACGACCTCAAGGAACGCGGGATCGAGGCGCCGCGTCCGCACTATCAGGCGTCGATCGTCACCAAGCTCGCCGAGCTGCCGCAGCCGCTGATCGTCGCGGTCCAGGGCGGCTGTTTCACCGGCGGGCTCGAGCTCGCGCTCGCGGGCGACATCATCGTCGCAGGCGAAAATGCGCATTTCGCCGACACGCATGGGAAATTCGGGCTGGTGCCGATCTGGGGCATGAGCCAGCGCCTGCCGCGCCGCGTCGGCGAATGGAAGGCGCGCGAGATGAGCTTTACCGGGCTGCCCGTAGACGGGCGCGAGGCGACGCGGATCGGGCTCGCCAATCATTGCGTCGCCGACGACGCGCTCGATACGACGACGCGGTCGCTCGCCGAGGCGATCGCCGGCCAGTCGCGGCACAGCGTCTTCGCATACAAGAAACTCTATCGCGAACAGGCGGATCTGCCGCTGGCGGCCGGGCTGGCGCACGAGGTGTTCAACAGCGCGGGGGTGGCGCCCGACTTTGCTGCGCGGGTGGCGAAGCAGTTTTAGCCGCCTCGAACATCAGGTCCGGTTAGGGGTGCCTAGCTGCCGTTCCCCATATTGTCATTCCCGCGAAAGCGGAAACCCAGGGAAAGCTTGGCCGACGCACGCTCTGGGTCCCCGCTTTCGCGGGGATGACAAAGTTGAATGATCATCGATTTTCGGTCGCTTCCGGCCGCTACCCGATCGGCTTGCCCTCTTCGACGCTCGCCCATTGGCGGCCGTCGTGGCCGAACAGGATGTGCACGCCCGCCCGTCGCCGCGCCCGCAGATAGTCCATCGTCCGCAGCCCCGCTTCGCGGTCGACGACCGCCTTTTGCAGCACCATCAGGTCGAGATTGCGTTCGGTGTAGCAGCAGTCCGCCGCCAACAGCATCTCGCGCCCGCTCGGCAGCTTCACGATGACGCTCTGGTGCCCCGGCGTATGCCCATAGGTCGGCACGATCCGCACACTGCCGTCGCCGAACAGGTCGAGCTCGCCGTCGATCGCCTTCACCGGCTGGCCAGTCGCATAATCGACCGCTTCGTAAAGCCCCGCTTCCTCGGTTGCCTGCGCCGCCGCCAGTTCGCGCGACTGCACGATCATCGTGGCGTTGGGCAGGCTCGCATTGCCGCCGCAATGGTCGATGTGGAGGTGCGAGTTGATCACCCAGTCGATGCTCGCAGGATCGACGTCGATGCTTTTGAGCCGCGCCGCAATCTCCTGCCCCTCGAAATACTGCAGCCCGAACTTGTTCGGCGGCAGCGCGGTTTCGAGCGTGCGGCGGTAGCGCACGCCCATGCCGGTATCGAAGAGAGCGCGGCCCTTGGGGTGGTCGATCAGATAGGAGGGTACCGGCCCCTTGAGATAATCGCCCTCCTCGCCCTCGATGAAATAGCCCGGGCGACACTGGAACCAGCCGGTGTTGAAGGCATAGAGGCGCAGCATATCGGTCACCGCTCGCGATACTCGGGCGCGCGTTTGCCGAGGAAGGCGGCGAGCGCTTCCTTATGATCCTCGGTCGCCGACAGGATCACCTGCTGGCGGTCCTCGATCGCCATTGCCGCGTCCAAACTTTGCGCATCGATGTTGAGATTGAGGGCCTGTTTCGACAGCCGCAGTCCCCAGGGCGCGGTCGCGAGCATCTCGTCGGCGAGCGCGAGCCCGCGATCGAGCAGCGCGTCCTCCGCGACGATCTCGCTGATCAGCCCGGCGCGCAAGGCCCGTTCGGCGTCGATGAAGCGCCCGGTCAGGATCATCTCCGACGCGAGGCTCGCACCGACGAGACGTGGCAGGAAATAGCTCGACGCCATGTCGCAGCCGCCGAGCCCGATGCGAATATAGGCGGCGTTGCAGCGAAAGCTCGGCGTCCCGTAACGCACGTCGGACGCGAGCAGCAGCGACAGCCCGCCCCCCGCGGCGGCGCCGTGGCCGAGCGCGATGATCGGCTGCGGGCAGGCGCGCATCTTGCGATAGATATTGCCGATGCTCGTCTGGGTGCGCAGCGTGCGCAGCACCGCGGTCTCGTCGGTCGAGCGATCCTCCTGGATGTCGAGCCCGGCGCAAAAACCGCGCCCCGCGCCGCGCAGGATCACGACGCGCACCTCCTTGCGCTCGGCAAGCCCGCCGAAATAGGCGTTGAGCTCGTCGACCAGCCCTTCGCTCAGCGCGTTCAATCGCTCGGGCCGGTTGAGCGTCGCGATCTCGACAGCGCCGCGGCTTTCGATCAGCAGCTCGCCGCTCACAGCGTCTGGCCGTCGTCGATCGTGAACACGCTGCCGGTGATCCCCTGCGCCGCGTCCGAGCAGAGCAGCAGCAGCGGCGCGTGGAGGTCGCTCGGCGGGCGCATGCGCTGGCGCGGGAAGGTCTTGACCATCGCATCGCCGACATCGCTTTCGAACAGCACCGAGGTCATCTCGGATTCGAAATAGCCCGGCTGGATCACATTGACGCTGATCCCGCGCCGCGCCCATTCGCGCGCCAGCGCCTTGCCGAGGTGGCGCACCGCCGCCTTGGTCGCGCCATAGACCGAGGTCGCGGGGAAGACCTTGTCGGCGGTGATCGATCCGATCAGCACGATGCGGCCGTGCTGTTTCTCGCGCGCGCCGGCCTTGTCGAGCCGCTTCGCGCCCTCGGTCGCGGTCAGGAAGACGCCGCGGACATTGGCGGCATGGAGGAAATCGACGTCGTCGACGCTCAGCCCCATCGCCATCTTCTCGGTTGCGACGCCGGCGTTGGCGACGATCGTGTCGACGGTGCCGAAGGCGGCCTCGGCGGCGTCATAGGCGGCCTTTGTCGAGGCTTCGTCGGTGACGTCCATGCTGACCGCGATCGCCTGCCCGCCCGCAGCCTCGATCTCGGCCACTTGTTCGGCGAGCTTGTCGGCGCGGCGCGCCGCGAGAACGACCTTCGCCCCCGCTGCGGCCAGCGCCTTGGCGAAACCCGCGCCGAGCCCCGAGGACGCCCCGGTGACGAGCGCGACGCGCCCCGTCAGATCGAACTTGGGTTGCTCCGCCATCGTCTCTCCCTTTCCTTTACGTCACCCCAGCCTTGGCGTTGATTGACGTTTACGTCAACCTGTCAAAGCCGTCAGGAGAATGAGAACAAAAGGGGGTTGACGGCGATGACTTGTTCTCCTATTGTTCTTCTCGTGCACACACAACCTCATCCCCCGCCGCGGCTGCCGAGCGCGGCGGGCGGGGGATAAAGGGTCCTGACGGATCAACGCCCCTCGGGCGGCTTCACGATATAGCGGTCGCGCTCTTCCACCGGGACATTGCCCTGCACCATATGCCGCGTCGCATAGACCCCGTCGCAAATCTCGATATCCAGCCGCTCCTGATCGCGCCGCCGCGTATCCTCCATGATATCGGCGATCGCATCGTCGGGAACCTCCATCCGCCGTAGCGCCTCTTCGGCCAGCAACAGCGCCGATTCAAAGGTCTCTCGCATCTGGTAATCGACCCCGGCGTGGATCAGTTCGATCGCATGCTCGCGGTCGAAGGCGCGCGACAGCACCGGCGTATGCGGGAATTCGGCCTTCAGCAGTTCGACGATCTTCAGCGTCGCTTCGCGGTCGTCGGTCGCGACGATGATCAGCTTCGCCTTGTGCGCCCCGGCAGCGTGCAGAATGTCGAGCCGGGTGCCGTCGCCGTAATAGATCTTGAAGCCAAAGGCCATCGACTGACGGATCGCCTCGGTATCGGTGTCGATCAGCGAGATCGAACAGCCGTTGGCGAACAGCGGCTGGCTGGCGATCTGGCCAAAGCGGCCAAAGCCGATCATCAGCACGCTCGCGCGCAGATCCTCGGCGACGTCCAGACCGTCGGCCGTATCCGCGACCTTCGGCATGAAGCGATCGTGCAGGATCACCATGATCGGGGTCAGCACCATCGACACGATGATGATCGCGGTCAGGATCGCATTATTCTCGGTGCTGAGAATCCCGACGCTGACCGCCGCGGCATAGAGGACGAAGGCGAATTCGCCGCCCTGCGCCATGATCACCGCGCGTTCGATCGCCTCGGCCCGGTCATGCTTGAACAGCCGCGCCACGACATAGATGACGATCATCTTGAGCGTCATATAGGCGGCGACCGACACCGCGATCAGCCCCAGATTGGCCGCAACGATATCGAGGTCGAGCGCCATGCCGACGCCGAGGAAGAAGAGGCCGAGCAGCACGCCGCGGAACGGCTCGATATCGGCCTCCAGCTGGTGCCGGAACGAGGATTCGGACAGCAGGACGCCCGCGAGAAAGGCGCCCATCGCCATCGACAGGCCGGCTTCCTGCATCAGCAGCGCAGACCCCAGCACCACGAGCAGCCCCGCGGCGGTCATCACCTCGCGCGCCTTGGCCCGGCCGAGCAGGCGGAACATCGGGTCGAGCAGATAGCGGCCCGCGACCACCAGCCCGGCGATCGCGGCCAGCCCGATGCCCACCGCCAGCAGACGGTCCTCGGTCGTCACAGCCTCCGCCCCCGGCGCGAGGAAGGCGACGAGCGCGAGCAACGGGACGATCGCCAGATCCTCGAGCAACAGGATCGCGACCACGCGCCGCCCCTTGGGCAGGCCCATCGCATTGCGTTCGTCGAGCATCTGCATCGCGATCGCGGTCGAGGTCAGCACGAAGCCAGTGCCCGCGACGAAGCTCGCCGCCACGGGATAGCCGAGCGCGAGGCCGACGCAGATCAGGAGCGCGATCGCCCCGCCGACCTGCACGGCGCCGAGCCCGAAAATCTCGCCGCGCATCGCCCACAGCCGCGACGGTTGCATCTCCAGGCCGATGATGAACAGGAACATCACGACGCCGAGTTCGGCGACATGCAGGATCGTCTGCGCGTCCGAAAACAGCCCGATGCCGAACGGTCCGATCGCCAGGCCCGCAGCCAGATAGCCGAGCACCGATCCCAGCCCCAGCCGTTTGAACAGCGGCACCGCGATCACCGCCGCGGCGAGCAGCACCACGATCGGCACCAGGTCGAATCCGTGCGCAGCGGCCTCGGCAGCATGTGTTGCGGTGTCGGCGGCCATGGTATCCCCTCTGCCAGGTCGTCAAAGCCGAGACTTAGGGCAGGATGGTCGATACCGCCACCCCCGGCAGCGGTCAGAAGTCGAAGCCGGCCTGGGCGTCGTCCTTGCGCGGTGTCGGCGGCGGCACGACCTTCACGCCTTCGAGCGCGAGCATGTGCGCCTTCGAATCCGATCCGCCCGGGGCCGAGAACCCACCGATCTTGCCGCCCGCGCCGGTCACCCGGTGGCACGGCACGATCAGCGGCACGGGGTTCCGCGCCATCGCCTGCCCGACGTCGCGGGCGAATTCGGGGCCGACGCCAAGCTCCTTCGCGACCGCGCCGTATGTCGTCGTCTCGCCCCAGCCGAGTCTGCGGACCCGCGCGTAAACGCGATCGAAAAACGGTTCCTGGGCACCCAGATCGACGGGCACGTCCGCAAAGTCGATCCGCTCGCCGGCGAAATAGCGCAGGATCGCATCGACCACCCGCCCGACATGCGGCGGCGGGTCGGTGCGCCGCGCGCCGGGACAATGACGCAGCAACGCCCGCTCGGCCTCGCGCATGCTTGCGGCGGGGAGGCGCAGACTGACGACCCCGCGCTCGGTCCAGCCAAGCGCGACAAAGCCCGCGGCACTTTCGAACAGATGATAATCGACGCGCATCGCCATGACCCGATCCATATCGGGCGGCGCGGAGTCAGTGCAAGGACGCAGCATAAGTCGGCCGGGCGCAGGGGATGGGGCGCGCGGCCGCTCTGCCTGTCGCGGGCCGGCGGCGATACCTCTGATTAACCACTCGTTTCAGTGCGTCCCTTATCATCTCATGCTATCGAGGCATTCAATACGGCGCGTCATCGAGGACAATCAGGTATGCGCAAGGCGGCGAGCTGGCAACGGGCGGTGATGGGCAACTGGGTGCTCATCGTCACCGGTGCGGGCGCCTTTTTGATATTATTCTTTCTGTCGCTCGCGACCGATGGCGGGTTCGAACAAAATGCGCGTCTGCGCCAGCAGGTTTCGAACTCCTATGACGCGCGTGCGGCGCTCCAGGGCGTGTTGACGCGGCATCAGGATATCGAGCTGGGCCAGCGCGGCTATGTCATCACGGGCGACCCCCAATTTCTGACGCCCTATCGAGCCGCCGAGGCGCGGATCGATTCCAATCTCGACCTGTTTGCCAAGCTGGCGGGAAGCGAGGGCAAGGGACGATTGATCGACGAGCTTCGCCGGACGTCGGCGGAGAAGCGCCGGTTCGTCGCGCACACGATCGAAATGGTGGAGAGCGGGCAGCGCGACGAGGCCGCGCGGTTGATCGCCGGCGGCGAGGGCAAGCGGTCGATGGACCATATCCGCGCGCTGATCTCGGAAATATCCGAGGCCGAGCGGCAAAAGCTGGAAGAACGCACCCTGATCGCCAATGCCGCCCGCGAACGATTGCGCGCCCGCACCTTCACCCTGCAGATCGGGTTGATCCTGCTGCTTGCGCTGGCGGCGGTCCTGATCGGGCGGAGCCAGTGGGCCCGCAAGAAGGCGCACCGCCGCGCGCGTGATCTTGCCGCGCGGCAGGAGGCGATTTTCGACAGCGCCAAGGACGGCATGATCGTCCTGAACCCGAGCGGCAGCATCGAGAGTCTCAATCCCTCGGCGGCGCGAATGTTCGGGGTGCCGTCCGAATCGCTGCTGCGGCGAGACATCGGATCGCTGTTCGAAATCGCCCCCGACCGCGGGCAGATCGAGACGTTCCTGCGCCGGCTGAAGGCGAACCGGAAGGAAAGTTACGGGCAGATCCAGGAGTTCGTCGGCCGGCGGCAAGATGGCGCGACCTTCCCGCTGGAAGTGTCGGTCAGTCCGGTCGACCTTGCCGACGGCACGCTGTTCGTCGCGGTGATCCGCGACATCAGCGACCGGCGCGAGGTCGAGCAGATGAAGAGCGAGTTCGTTGCGACGGTCAGCCACGAATTGCGCACGCCGCTGACCTCCATCGCGGGCGCACTCGGCCTGATCAGCGGGGGCGCGGCCGGGGAAATCCCGGCCAAAGCCGCGCGGCTGGTCGACATCGCGCACAGCAATGCCGCGCGGCTGGTGCGGCTGATCAACGATATCCTCGACATCGAGAAGATCGAAGCGGGGCGGATGCAGTTCGACATCCGCCCGCTGGCGCTGGGCGGCGTGCTCGAAGCTGCGGCGCACCAGGTCGCAGGCTTTGCCGGCGAATATGGCGTGACGGTCGAGATCGAGCCGGTGGCGCCAGAGGCCGCGGTGCTCGCCGACGAGGACCGGTTGATGCAGGTCATCACCAACCTGCTGTCGAACGCGATCAAATTCTCGCGGCGCGGCGGCACGGTAACGATGCGCGTCGCGCCGCTCGATCGCCGTTACCGGATCAGCGTCATCGACCGTGGCGAGGGGATTCCCGAGGCGTTCCGCAGCCGTATCTTCGGCAAGTTCGCACAAGCCGACGCCTCGGATTCGCGGGCGAAGGGCGGCACCGGGCTGGGGCTCAGCATCGTGCGCGAAATCGTCGTGCGGCTCGGCGGATCGGTCAGCTTCGACAGCGTCGAGGGCACGGGCAGTATCTTTCATGTCGATCTGCCGATCGCGGAATTGCCGGGGCTGGCCGCGCCGGTGCAGGTGGCCGAGGCTCCGCAGCCCGGCGAAGGCGCGCTTCCCGTCGTCCTCCACGTCGATGACGATCCCGACATGCTCGCGGTGGTCGCGAGCGCGTTCGACGGGCAGGCCGCGATCGAGTCAACCCCCAGCATCGCCGAGGCGCGGGCTGCGATCGCGCGGCGACGTTATGATGCCGCGATCCTCGACGTCGGCATGCTCGACGGAAACGGCACCGATCTTGTCGCGCCGCTCCGCAAACGGTCGCCCGGCTTGCCGATCGTCCTGTTCACCGCGCAGGAAGTGGGCGGCGCGCCGAAAGCCGATATCGATCTGATCCTCGTCAAATCGCGCGCCAGCCTCGACACGCTGGTGCACGAGGTAACCGGGCGGATCGCGGCGCAGCGCGCCCAGGGCGGAGGCGGAAAATGAGCGACCGGGTCCTCTATATCGACGACGAAGACGATATCCGCGAAGTCGCCGAAATGGCACTCGAGCTCGACCCGGGCTTCGAGGTGCGGACCTGCGCGTCGGGGCAGGAAGGGTTGGCGGCGGCGCGCGAATGGCAGCCCCGCCTGATCCTGCTCGACGTGATGATGCCCGAACTCGACGGGCCCGGGGTTCTCGAACGGCTGCGGCAGGACCCCGCGACGGCGGCGATCCCGGTGGTGTTCATCACCGCGCGCACGCAGGCGCACGAGGTCGAGCGGCTGCGCGGCCTTGGCGCGCGCGGGGTGCTGGCCAAACCGTTCGACGCGATGGCGCTGGCGGGGCAGGTCCGGGCGCTGCTCGATGGCTGAGATCGACGCCCGCCTTGCCGCGATCGCCGAACGCTTCGCCGCGCAGGCAGGGGAGACCGCGGCCGCAATCGGCGCGGCGCTCGATGCGGGTAACCATGACGAACTCGCACGGCTCGCGCACAGCCTGGCGGGGCGCGCCGGGATGTTCGGCCATGGCGCGATCGGCGACGCCGCACGCACGGTCGAGGAGGCGGTCGATGCGGGCGCGCCCGCCGAAGCGATCGCGAAATCGACTTGGGATCTGTTGGACCGTCTGGCAAAGTTAAATGGTGCCTGATAGGTAGTTATACTTAACCGCACAGGGTGGACCATGGCCCGCGTGCAATGATAAACTTGCGGTTCAACAGCATCGTGGTGGATTGGAAATGACGAAAGTGCTCGTGGCGGACGACGATCCGCTCACCATGGCAGGGATTATAGCGCTTCTCGACAAGACGAATTTCAACGTGGTGGCGACGGTGGACACGGGGACAGCGGTGCTCGATGCGTTGGGCGGGGCGCGGCCCGACCTGCTCATCCTCGACAATGGCATGCCCGAACGCAGCGGACTCGACGTGCTGCGCACGCTGCGCAGCCGCGGCGACACCCGGCCCGTCGTGCTGCTCACCGGCGGGCTCAATGACGAACTGGCCCGCGAGGCGATCCAGCTCGCGGTCAACGGCATCGTGATCAAGGCGACCGCGCCGCGCGACCTGCTCACTTGCCTCGAAACGGTCGTGCAGGGTCGCCGCTGGCTCGACCAGGACGTGATGCAGCGCGTGATGGACCAGGCGATGTCGCCCGACACCCCGCGCGACCCTTTCGACCTCTTGAGCGGCCGCGAGCGCGCGGTTGCCTCGCTCGCGAAGCGCGGGCTGCGCAACAAGGAAATCGCCGACGAACTGGGACTGACCGAAGGCACGGTGAAGGTCCATCTTCACAAGGTTTTCGAAAAGCTTGGGATCCGCGGACGCACCGAATTGATCCTGCTGGGGCAGGATCGCGGCGGCTGACCCTATATCCAAGGTTATAGGGTTTTTCGCCGTTGGTGAGCGTCGTTGTCGCCGCCCGGTGAATGGCCCGCGCGCGAGAGATAGCGCATTTGCCGGTCAAGTTGGCGGCATCGGGCCGTCACCGACGACAGGCGGGCCATGCGGTTTCTTCGCGTCCTTATCTTGCTGGCATTGGCGGCGATCAGCACGATCGCCAGCCAGCATGCGCGCGCGCAGGTCACCGCCTATGCGGTCGGGCAGGGGGCGGTGAACAGCGTCGAGGTCGGGGTCGAGGTGCGCGCGTCGGTGCTCGGGCGCTGCGGCTTCGCGACCGGCGGCGCCCCGTCGGGCAGCGTCGACCAGACCAATTTCGACCAGAGCGGCTTTACCAAGGACTTCGCGATCCAGCTCAACTGCACCGGCGCCTCGCGGATCGCGGTGTCCTCGGCCAATGGCGGCATGGCGACGACGGAGGCGGGCGGCACCGGCTATCAGACCAAGGCGCCCTATAATGTCGCGCTTTACATGGCGGCCGACAATGGCACGAACACGACCGCGACCTGTGCCGCCGCGACGCTGTCGGCGGGCGGCAGCTGCAGCTTCGCAGGCACCGCGGGCACCGCCACCGGACTTCGCCTCGCGGGCGCGTCGACCAAGGCGAACGGTTCCTATCTGCGCGTCAGCGCGCCGGCCTATGCGGGAACCGACATGCTGGCGGCAGGGCGCTATGCCGACACGCTGACGGTGACGATCAGCGTGAGTCCTTAACGCCATGTTTAACAAACCGAATCCGTGCTTGTTTACCATCGGTCCCTATGACGGGGACCGATATGACGCGCACCTTGTGGATCTCGACCCGAATCGCCCCCGCAATAGCCCTGGCCGCCGCATCGCTGGCGGTGACGGCACCGGCGGCCGCGAACGATACGCATCAGATCGCGGTCTATGGTTCGGTGGCGCCGCGCTGCTGGGTCGCCGAGCCGGCACGCACGACGATCGACCCGGCGGCAATGTCGTTCCGCGGGCGTGCGATCTGCAATCAGGCGCAGCCGGTGCTGCTGTCCGAACTGCGGGCGATCGGCCCCGACGGGCTGTTGGTCGAGCGCCTTCCGGCCACGGCCGTGCCGGCGAACTTCGTTTCGTCGCTTCCCCCTCGCACCGCGCTCGAGATCGTCGTATCCCCTCAAATATGAGGTTTCGAACCGCCGGCCTTGTCGCGCTGGCCCTGGCGTCCGCGATCATCGCCGCGCAGCCCGCGGCGGCCCAGTCGCAAATCTCGTCGGTCTGCGGCGTGACCGGCAGCGCGACCGCGCCCGCCAGCATCACCTATGATCCCTTTTCGCCCGGCGGCCTGTCCGAAGCGACGGTGCCGCTGATCCTGCGCCGCAACCGCGGCCTGATCCTCGGCCGCACGCGCGAGGTCAGCCTGGTCATCGTTTCACCGACAACCGCGCCGGCGATGAATGTGACCTATGACGGCTATAGCGTCATCTATCGCGAGGGCGCGACGGCGGGACGCCCGCGCGCGCTCAATTCGAAGGACAATGGCGCCGGCGCGGCGGGCGAGATCCGCTATGATTTCGGCAGCCTGCTGCAGGCCGATACCTCGACCCCGCTCAACCTTCGCGTGACGGTGCCGCCGGGGACCGACCTGTCGGCGGGGGAGCCGATCGTCCTCGACCTTCTCTATATCTGCTCGGGCGAGAACGGCATGGCGAGCGTGTCGGTCCCGACGCGCGAAACCGGGGCGATCCGGATCAACGTCAACACGGTCAGCGCGCTCCAGGCCTATTATGCGGGGTCGCCGCTCGATTTCGGCGAGATCGGCGACGCCACAACCACCGCGGTGCTGGCGGCGCCCGATCGCTACACCACCTCGGCCTCCAATTCGCTGCGCGTGCGCAGCTCGGGGCCGTTCGAGGTCCGCATGCGGTCGCAGAATGATTTCAAGCTGACCTATCCCGGCGGCAGCCTGTCGAACAGCGCGCAGACGATCAAATATAGCGCGCGCTTCCTGGGCCAGGAGGTGACATCGAACAGCGGATTCGGGACGCGCACCTGCGCCCGCGCCGGCATGGACGGCAGCGCCGGGGTGCTGCCGCTGCGCGCGACGCTGAAGGAAGGCGGGTCGGCGAAGACGCCCGCGACCAATTACAGCGACATCATCAGCATCACCTTCACGCCCGTCGTCACCGCAAGTTCGGCGACCAGCTGCGCGGGGCTTTAGGGCGCGGCGCCGGCCGGTCCGATATAGTTTTCGGCCCATGGCGTTGGCGCCTTCAGCCTAGACGCACGTAAATCCGCCATTTCCATGCGCCTGGGGGCGCCCGCCTATATCTTCGGTTATAGAAAATGATGCCCGAAGTTAGCTGCATTTTCGCCACCCGCTAAATATTGGCGCGCGGCAATCCAGCCTATCTCCAACTCGTCAGGGCGATGAGCCCTCCCGGATTTCAGATTGGAGATTAGACATGAAAAAGATTGTTCTCTCGGCCCTCGTCATCGGTTCGGCTTTCGCTTCGGCTCCGGTCTTCGCCCAGACCGTCACCGGCTCGGTCGACGTCACCGGCACCGTCGCCGCGCGCTGCTCGGCGGTCACCCCGATCACCGGCAGCATCACGCTGGGCGAACTTGCCAAGGCCGACGGCACCGTCGATCCGGCCTTCGCCGGCAACACCGGTGGCCTCAGCCGCAACTTCACCATCAAGTGCAACGGTTCGAACCCCAAGATCACGGTCGATGCCAAGCCGCTGGTGAACGCCGCCGCGACCAACTCGCCGAACGGCTACACCAACACCGTCCACTACACCGCGACCCTCGTCGCGATGGGCGCGAAGGGTGGCACGACCTCGGTTGCCGACCAGTCGCTGAGCTCGGGCGCCACCTCGGGCCAGGTCGGTGACCGTCTGGCCGCGGTATCGAACAACATCACGCTGACCGTTGGCAGCGGCGCCACCGCAGATTCGACGGCGATCCTCGACGCCGGCACCTATGCCGGCAAGGTCGAGATCACGATCGCTCCGACCGCCTGACACCCTCGGGGGGGGTGTGGTCCCGGCAGGCTCCCATCCACGGCCTGCCGGGATCTTCCCGGAGTAGATGGAAATGCGAAACCCACGGGCCCTAGCGGCCGAGCTGCGCCTCCGGGCGCTGGACGCCGAACCCCAGGAGCGCGCCGAGTTGCTGTTCCTGGCGGCGGAATATGAGAATATGGCCGACGCGCCCGCATTCGGCGGCCGGCCCGACTGGTTGGGGGTTCCCCTTCCCAAGTGAAGGCGGCCGGCGAAAGCCGGTCGCCTTTACAGTTACCGCTCGGTTCACCGCATTTCTTCTTGGCGCATCAGCGCCTTTTGTCCATCGTGGCGCAGCGGGTGGGGCAACGCGCAGGGAGTAGGTCATTGCAGTTGCTCAGGAGTTTCGGCGGCGCCATCGTCGCCATATCGATCGCCGCGGTGGTCACGGTCGCGGCCTATGCGATGGTCGTCCAGCCGGTCGTCATCGACCTCACGACCTCGGGTCGCGGGATGAGCCAGGTGGTGACGGTCGAAAACACCTTCGACAAGCCGCTGCCGGTCGAGATGCGGATCGAGGGGCTCGACCTGACCCCCGACGGCGTCACCGCGACCGGCAAGGATCCCGGCGAATTGTCAGTCTTCCCGCCGCAGGCGCTGATCCAGCCGGGCCAGCGCCAGAGCTTTCGCGTCCAATATGTCGGCGACCCGGCGCTGGCGAGCAGCCGCCATTATTTCGTCACTGCGGCGCAGCTTCCCGTCCAGACCAACGACACCCAGTCGAACGTCCAGCTCCTCTATAATTTCCAGGTGCTGGTCAGCGTTTCGCCCGACGGCGCCAAGCCGTCGCTGTCGATCGCCTCGGCCGAAATCGGCAAGGATGCCGATGGCGGTCCGGCGCCGGTGATCACCGTCGTCAACGCGTCGGCGGCGCATGGCTATCTGTCGCGCGGCCGCGTCCGCATCGTGCAATTTTCGCCCGACGGCCGCGAAGTGTTTCGCAAGGAGATTTCGGGACCCGAGCTGCAGCAGACCGTGGGCTATGGCCTGATCGGCGGCGGGCAGACGCGTCGCATGACCCTGCCCATCCGCCTGCCGCAGCCCGACGGCCGCGTCGAAGCGCTGTTCACCCCCGACAGCTGAAAGTGCCGGCGGTTCGCATGAACCCTCTTCTGATCGCAGGACTGTTGCTCGGCGCCAGCCTGGCGCCGGTCGCCGGCCATGCGCAGGGCACGGCCGGCGCCGACATGCGCGTGGTGCTCGACCCCGGCGCCGACGGGGCGCAGGCCAACCCCACCGGCCGCGCGGTGGTGCTCACCGCGCCGCTGTTCGACGGGCAATCCTATATCGGTGACACCACGCTGACGCTCGAACCGGGCGGCCAGGCGAGCTTCTCGGCCGAGCGCCTGCTTGCGCTGCTCGGCCCGCGGCTGGCGCCCGCGCTGATCGAGACGCTGCGCAAGCGGCTTGCCGAGCGCGGACAGATCGGCCGGGCCGACCTCGAAGGCGTCGGCGTCGCGATCCGCTACGATCCGCTGACGCTGCAGCTGGTGATGGATATCGCCGCGGCGAGCCGCGCGAGCCGATCGGTGACGCTGGGCGACGACAATGGGCGCGGGCCGACGACCTATGTCGCGCCCGCCGAGGTCAGCGCCTATCTCAACATCCGCGGCTCGATGGACTGGGTGCAGCAGGGCATCGATCAGGGGCTGTCGGCGCCGATCACCTTCCTCGACGGGGCGGTGCGCGCGGGCGGGGTGGTGCTCGAGGGCGAGGCCAATTGGCAGGCGGGCGCCCCCGGCGTCGATTTCCAGCGTCGCGGTACGCGGCTCGTCTATGACGACCGCGACAGCCTGATCCGCTGGTCGGGCGGCGACCTGCGCACGCTGGCGCGCGGATTCCAGGCGGCGCCCGAAATCGGCGGCCTGTCGATCTCGCGCTTCTATTCTTTGCTCGATCCGCAGCGGATCATCCGCCCGCGCGGCAGCCGCAGCTTTCGCATCGACCGCCGTTCGGTGGTCGAGGTGCGCGTCAACGGCCAGCTCGTGCGGCGGCTCGAACTCGACCCCGGCAGTTTCGACCTCAAGGATTTTCCCTTCACCCAGGGATCGAACGACGTCCGGCTGACGATCACCGACGATACGGGACGCACCGAATCCTTCAATTTCGACATCTTCCTCGACCAGTCGCAGCTCGCCGAGGGATTGAGCGAATTCGGGCTTTACGCCGGCGTGCTCGCGCCGCTCGGCCGGCGTGGGCCGGTGTACAGCGACGATCTGGCGTTCAGCGGCTTCTATCGCCGGGGGGTGAGCGACAAATTGACCCTTGGCGTCAACGCCCAGGCCGATCCGCATGGCTGGATGGGCGGCATCGAGACGGTCGTCGCAACCCCGATCGGCTCGTTCGGCGGCTTCGCATCGGCGTCGCATGTCGATGGCTTCGGCAAGGGCTGGGCCTCGGTCCTGACCTTTCAGCGCACGATCGCGCGGCGCGAGCGCGGTGCCGACGCGCTGTCGCTGTCGTTCGAGGCGCGCAGCCGCGACTTCGCGCCGATCGGCGTGGGGCCGCCGTCGAACCCCTATCGCTACATCGCGGGCGCCAGCTACAACGCGTCGATCAGCGATGCGCTCTATGGCGGGCTCGACGCGCGCTATTCGCGCGGGCGCGGCACCGAACCCAATGTCGGCAGCCTGCGCGCGACGGGGGGCTGGCGAATCTCGCCGCAGCTCAACCTGACCGGCGACATCAGCTATGAACGCGCGGGGCGGCAGGACCGCGTCGGCGTTTTCCTGTCGCTCGTGTTCCGCCTCGATCGCGCGTCGAACCTGCGCGCGGACTATGACAGTCGGGGGGACCGCAAGCGCCTGACCTACCAGACCTATCATGGCTCGGGCACCGGGGCGTATAATTTCAGCGCCGATGTCGAACATAGCGACTTCGGCGTCGCGACGACCGCCAACGGCATCTATTACAGCAATCGCGCCGAGCTGGGCTTCAGCCATTTCGGCACGTTCGAACGCGATCTCGGCGGATCGACCGGGCAGCGCACGTCGCTTCGCTTCGGCACCTCGCTCGCCTTCGCCGACGGCAGCGTCTCGATCGGCCGACCGATCCAGGACAGCTTCGCGATCGTAAGGGCGCATCCCTCGCTGAAGGGAACCGATATCTTCATCGACGCCAACGGACGTTTTTCGACCGCGAACAGCGGCACGCTCGGCACCGCGCTGCAGCCGAGCCTCAGCAGCTACAGCGAGCGCAACCTGCTGGTGACCGCCCCCGACGCGCCGCTCGGCACCGACCTCGGGGAGGGATCCTTCCGGCTGCTTCCCGGCTATCGCAGCGGTTACCGGCTGACGGTCGGATCGGACTATATGGTCAGCGTCGTCGGGCGGCTGCTCGGTGCGAACGGACAGCCGATCGCGCTGGTCGCGGGCAGCGCGATCGAGGAAGCGCACCCCGAGCGCGAGCCGGTGCCGTTGTTCACCAATGCGGCAGGGCGCTTTGGTGCGACCGGCCTCGCGCCCGGCCGGTGGCGGATCACGCTGACCGATCCCGACCGGACGCAGTTCAGTCTGCTCATCCCCGAGGGCGCCGAGCGGACGGTCGCGGCGGGGGATCTGGTCGCCGAACGGCCATGATCACTCTCGCTCTTGGCTTCACCGCGTCGATGCGGCGCGTCCGCTCCCGGCTGACGAAGCCTAGAAACCGAACGCCACGCCGACCCGGCCGCCCGTCGACCCCTTGACGGTCGATCCGGCGATGCCGCCGCTGACATAGACGCGCGGTGCGAGCCGGACGACCGCCGCCCCGGCGAAGCCCTGTTCGCCGCGATAGGTGGCGAGGTTGAACGAGACCGACACATCGCTGTCGGGCACGATCATCGTCCCCCCCAACGCCATCGCGGTCGCGATGCCGCCGTTCGCCTGCACCGCATGGCGTTCGAGCACCAGCGTGCGCTGGTCGAGCGCCGCGGTCTGCTGTTCGAGCAGGTTCACCCGGTTCGGCAACCCGCCGAGCGTCGCGATGTCGAGCGCCGAGGTGCCGAGGTTGCCCGCCGCGTCGGTGGTCAGCAGCTTGAGCGACCCGCTCTGCGCCGCATTGCTCGCCGCCGACCCCACGCCCGAGAGCGTGTAGGTGCTCGCCGAATTGCCGAGCGCGACCTGCCCCGTGCGGCTCGCCACCGCGCCGTTCCCGATCGCGACCGATCCGTCGCCGGTCGCGCTGCTCGCATTGCCGAGCGCCACCGCGCCGGTACCGACGGCATTGTTGTTCGCGCCGATCGCGACGGCCCCGATACCGGTCGCGACATTGGGATCGCCGATCGCCACCGCGCCATTGCCCGAGGCGCTGTTGCCCGCGCCGATCGACACCGCCTGCCCGTTGATCGCCCGGGCATTCGCCCCCATCGCGACCGATTGGTTGCCGCTGGCGACCGAACCCGGCCCGACCGCGATTGAGTCGACGCCCGTCGCCTGCGGTCCCGGCCCCGTGCTGTTGGCGCGGAAATAGGCGCCGTTGGCGAGCGCGGTATTCGCCGTGCTCTGCGCCGCCGCCGCTTCCGAACGCGCCGTTGTTGCGGTCAGCTGCGCCGCCGCGGCTTCGGTGCGCGCGGTGTTGGCGGTCGTCTGCGCCGTGCTGGCGTTGGCGAAGGCGGCA
>NZ_LYVN01000079.1 GCF_001990265.1 Sphingopyxis sp. KK2 | reverse complement strand
ACCCGCCGCACCCGTCACCGGGGGCTGATCGCCGCCTTCATCGCGCGGCTGCGCCGGTCCACCGATTTTCGGGACCGGCGCGGCAACGCGCGGCTGCATTGGCGGTTTATCGACCGATCGCGCGCCGCGGCGTCTGCTGCGATGCGGAGCAACCGAACAGCAACGGCGACCCCCGACAGCGGGGATGTTGCCGTGCATGGGGGAGCCGGGCGCGCCCGGTTCCCCTTTTGCCTATCGCGCCCCCGGAAAGGCGGCACCGGCGCTGACGCCGATCTCGTCGCCGCCTCGCACCGGGACGACATTGCGCCCGAACCAGACATAGCGCGCGGTCGGCGCGTCGAGGTCATGGTCATAGCGCGCCGCGACATCCGCCCGGTCATAGCCCATCCATCCCAGCGTCGCCGGAAAGATCTGGCTCGCCGAGCGGCCGCCCGGCGCACCCCTGGCATAGCGCGCGGCCTCGGCGGCGGGCAGGAAGGCAATCAGCGGCACGCGAAACTCGTCGGCGCCCGGCGCCTGGCTGCAATGCGGCAGCGCGCCCGGCGCCAGGTTCTGGCCATGGTCCGAGGTATAGACGATCGCCGCCGCCTCGCGGTCGACCCCGGCGAGCAGCGCGTCGAAAAATCCGCGCTTCGACCACGCGAGCGCGGTGTCATATTGCACCGCGACCGGCGCATCGCGCGGCAACAGCCCCGGCGGATAATGGTCGCGATACTGGAAGTGGACGCCGCGCAGCACGACCAGCGTGAAGCTCTTCCCCGGCGATTTCATCTGCGCATTCAACGCCTTGGCGATGCTGCGGTCGGTATCGATGCCGCCGACCATCGGGCGGAAATCGTCGATCAGCGCCCTTTCGGGCGGCAGCAGCAGGTTCTGCGGCGCCCCTTCGGTCTGTCCCTCGATCAAGATCGTGCGATAACCCGCGCGCTTCGCATAGCCCCAGATCGACGGCGTCGCGCGTAAATCCGTGTCTTTTCCGACCTTTAGGACATCGACCCCCGACCGCAGCGCGACCTGCGCCGGCGCGCTGCAATGCCCCAGCGCCGCTGCCACCCCGAAGTCGCTACGCGGCACCTTCGCCAACATCGGCGCCACGATCCGCGCAAAAGGATCATAAGCGACGCTCTCGTCGATCAGCCACACGATGTGCCGCGGCGCACCCGCCGGATCGGGCACCAGCGTCACCGCGCTGCGCCGCGGCGGCGGCGCGGCGGTCAGCAGGTCCCAGCCGAAGCCATAGAGGCTGCGCTCCGCGGCTTCGGGCCGCAGTTCGACATGCCGGCAAAGCAGGCTCGGCGCGACGAGCAGCACGGCGAGCAGCGCCGCGATCCACCCGTTCCACGGCACCGTCACCGCGCCCCGGATCGCCCACCGCGCCGCCGCGAACAGCGCCAGCGCCGCGCCCGCCTGCACCCCGATCCACAGGAAGTCGGCGCCGAACTCGCCCGCCGCCGCGCCCGCCTGCCGGGCTTCGGCGATCATCCACGCCAGCGACCCGCCGGTCAGCAGCTCGGGAATGATCTGGCTATAACCGATGTTGACCAGCACCGACGCCCCCGCCAGCGCGAGCAGCACCCCGCCCCAGCGCCGCGGCAGGACGACGAGCGCCGCGAGCAGCACCAACGCCTGCGCCGACAGGAACAGGAAGGCCGCGACCGCGTTGTCGGTGTCGCCCGCCGCAAGGCGATAGGCGACGCCATGCGTCAGCTGGAACCGGTTGGCGACGGCATAGCCCGCCGCGAACAGCAGCAGCCCGGCGATCGGTCGCCAGGCCAGCCGGCCGGCCATATGCCGCCGCTCAAGGTTCGCCCCATTCCCCATGCGTGAGGCAATCTAGGGCAAACTCATTGAAAAATGGCAAAAACATCCACCGTCGCCATGACTGGCCCGCACCGCACCGATGCGATAGGATGGCACGACCTGAAGCGGAGGCGACGCGATGGACGGTGCAACCCAAAGCGAAGAGGCGGGCCGGGGGCTCTACGACGCCGCGGTCGCCCATGCGCGGTCGCGCGGCTTCCGCCTCGGCGACGGCGCCGACGATTATTTCCGCGGCGTGTCCGACGAGGCCGATCGGCAACTCGCCGATGCCGACGACGACAGCGCGATCGATACCGCGGCCGCCAACGCACGCGCGCTGGTCGATGCGATGATCGAAGCCCGGGCGGCGGCTTATGCGCACGATCCCGAGCGGCTGGCCTCCGACATCATCGGCGAAGTCACGCTCGGCCAGGCGCTCGCCCGGCTCTGCCCGATCTGGCCTTTCTGCTGATGGCGTTCGACGATCGCATCGGTGCCGCCTTCGGCGCGGCAAGCGACACGGTGAAGCAATTGCTCGCGCTCGCGACCGCGTCGATCGGCGCCGCGATCGCGCTGTTCGACGATGCCAAGGTCGCAGGCATCGACTTCGGTCCGTCCGACCTCTGGGTCCGCATCGGGCTGTTGCTGCTCGCCTTCAGCGTGCTGTCCGGGCTGATGGCGCTCGGCGCGATCGCGGGGCAACTCGGCAGCGACAAGGTCGACACGCCGAGCAGCTACGCCCCGGCGCTACGCCTTTTCTATGGGCTGCAACTTCTTGGTTACGGCCTAGGCGTGGTCGCGCTCGTCATCCACGCGATCGGCTAGCCTCCAAAACCCGACGAAAACGGCCCACCCCGCGCGGAGCGGGATGGGCCAGTTTTCGTCGCCTCGGCGCCCGATCGCGCCAAGGCCTCTCCTATGTCCTATTCGGCTTCCTCGAACAGGTCGACGGCATTGGCCGCGGTCGCCGACAGGCGAACCGTATCGCCATCGACCGACGCGACCAGCCCGGCGGGCAAATAATGATGCTTGGCGCCCTGGCCGTCTTCGGCCTGCGGGCTGTCGGCCTTGGTCAGCTTGATACGCTCGCCATCGATATGGTCGACCGTGCCGACATGGACGCCGTCGGCGCCGACAACGGTCATATTTTCCTTGATCGCGCTATGGTCATGCTCTGCCATGGGGGGTCTCCTTGACGCTCGCCCGAGGGGGGTCGGGCGAGTCCCGGCGATCATACGCCCGATCGCGCCTTTCGATCCATCGGCTTCGACGATCCGCCCCAAGCCCGCGTTCGTCTTTCATTCAGGCACCCATGGGTTAATCACGGCTTATGCGTATCCTGCTCCCCCTCGCCGCGCTCGCGCTCTTCGCCGCCGCGCCCGCCGCCGCCTGTTCGCCCGCCCCCGGCGCCCGCGTCCCGACCAATATGGAACTCGTCGAGCGCGCCGACCTGATCCTCGTCGGCACGGTGACGGGCGGCACGTCCGATCCGGATGCGGGCAACTGGACCATCGCGGTCGCCCCGGTCACCGCGATCAAGGGCGAACTTCCGCCGGGTCCGCTGACGCTCGACGCGATGGTCGCCCCCGATGCCGAAAGCGCGCTGCTCAGCAACCCTTATGACCTCGCCGCGGCGCATCCGCAGGCGGAGGCGGGCGCGTGCAACCGCTACGCCTTCCCGCTTGGAACGCGCGTCCTCTTCTTCCTGCAAAGCCAAGGCGACGGCTGGGCGCCTGCCGAGGGCCTGTTCTCGCGCTGGGCCGAGGATGTGCTGACCGACGACGCGCCCTGGCTTACGGCGACGAAATTCTATGTCGAGGTCGCGGCCCTGCCCGAAGGCGAGCGCGGAACCGCATTGACCGCGCGCCGCGACGAACTGCGCAAAGACACAGCGAACCCGGTCGCTCAGCTCCTCGCCGACGACATCGACCGCCAACTCGCGGGGCCGAACCCTCCGCTGCGTGACGAGTTGCCCCCACTGCCGGACGACGGCGACGGCGAGCCCGCAGCCCTTGATACGCCGGAAGAGATAGAGGGAGCGGCCGAAGCCGCAGCAGCCGCCGCGCGATGCGCTGCCGCCGCAGAAACCGACCGCCAGATGGCCCGATGCCAAAAGCGCGGCGACTAAAGCCTCAACACCAGGGCCGCCGCTGCCCTTCCCACGGCCGCGCCAGTCCCGCGTCGATCAGCACCGCGCCGACGCTCGCCCCGCCGCGCGTCACGATGCGCAGCTTGCGGCCATAACGGTCGGTATCGCGCCCGGCGCTTTCCAGGCTGAACGCGCCCGCATTCATCCAGTCCTGCAACCGCTGCGTCGCGGCCCTGCCGAGCGCGGCTTCCTCGGCGCAGCGCGCCGGGTGGGTCTCGGGCGTGTCGATGTCGGCGATGCGGTATTTTTCGCCTCCGAACCAGAACGTGTCGCCATCGACGACGCAATTGGTGCCGCCGCCGCTGTGACAGAAGCCGAACCGCGCCGTCAGCCGGTCGGGCGGTACGAGGGTCTCGGCGGTCTCGGCAATCTCCGCTCCCTCGACGATCCCCGACAGCGCACGTGTCGGCAGGTCGTCGAAGCTCCCCGGCGGCAGCTGCAGCGCAGCCAAGGTGCCCAGAAACCCGAGCGCCATGATCGGTGTCACTAAACGGATCGCACCGACGCCGCGCGATCGGGCGGCGTTGCGATAACGCCGTTGGCGGCGATGGGTCGAAAGGAAGTCGGGACCGGCCATGCGCCGACCCTGCCATCACAGGCTTAGCAAAATCCCAACGCGCCCGCTCCGCAATGGCGGCAACCGGCGCCCGACTGAACCGCGACGGCGCCGTTTTGACATTCGTCAAAGCGCACGGACGTGGTTCGCGCGATGCAGCGGCATCACCAGCTGCAAAGGAACAATGCCATGGCCCATCCGCTCTTCCAGACGCCCGTCCTGATCTTCGTCGGCATGATGGCCGCGTTCCTGCTGACGCTCGGTCCGATCGCGCTCGCCGACCTGATCCGCTCGCGCGGCCGTTAGGGGGCGCCGCGCGGCTCGTCGTCCTCGATACCGTCCTCGCCCAGTTCGCCATCCTCGTCGTCGTCGCTGCGCTCGCCGCGATAGGCGCCCATGTCGATCCGGCCCGAGCGTTCCATCTGGTTCATATGGTCGACCAGATCCTGTACGTCGTCGCTGTCGCCGGGTCCCTTGGCCTTGCGGCTCTCGCCGAGCGGCCGCGCCCGCCGGGCCGCCTCGGCGACCGTCTGCGCCTGCGCCTCCTCGTCCTCCTGCTCGCGGTTCACCGCTTCGGGGGCTTCGTCGTCACCGTGGCTGGAAGGCAGGTCGTCGATCATGGCGGGTTCCTTTCGTCGCTGCGCGATCAACGCGCCGCGCCGCCCCGCCGTTCCTCAGGCCGCGTCGGCGAGTATCTTGCGCTCGATCACCCGGATGAACACCTCGGCGTCCTGCGCGCCGGGCACGAGCATTCGCCCGCCGAGGATGAAGGCCGGCACCCCGGTGATATTCTGGTCGGCCCAATAGGCCTCCTCGGTGCGTACCATCTCGCCGAACTCGTCGCCCGCGAGGATCGCCGCGGCGCGCGCCCGGTCGAGCCCGACCGACGCCGCGACATCGGCGAGCACTTGCATGTCGCTGACGTCGCGATTGTCGGTGAAATGCGCCTGAAACAGCGCGAGCTTGAGCGCGGTCTGCACCCCCGTCGCCGCCGCCTGCTCGGGATCCTCGAGCGCGCCGGCCCAGCTCAGCAGCCGGTGCGCATCGAAACTGTTGCGCATCCGAAAGTCCGGCCCGCGATTGAAGGTAAAACCGAGGTCGGCGGCAACCCCCGCCATCTTGCCGCTGTTGGCGCGGCTCTGTTCGGCGCTGATGCCATATTTGCGCATCACATGCGCGGCGGCGTCCTCGCCCTCGGGCGGCATGTCGGGGTTGAGTTCGAAGGGGTGCCATTGCACCCGGAAATCGAGCCGTCCGGCGAAATGCGCCATGACCTGCTCGAACTTCTTCCAACCGATGATGCACCAGGGGCACATGACGTCGGACACGATGTCGACGCTGAGGCGTGGAAGCGGGGCTTGGGTCATGACGGAAACCTTTCCGCCGCCCAGCCTAATCGGCGAGGGGGTGCTGCGCCACCCCCGATAGCCGCGTCCTTAAAAAACGATCCGGCGATCGCTGCCCGAGCGGCGATCCTGCCCCGAACGACGCTCGGGTCCGCTGTAATTGGGGTCCTGCGCCTTGCGGCGATCCTCGGCACGGCGCCCCGGGCCGCTCCGCTCATTCTGCTGCACTTTCATCTGGTCCCTCCAATGCCGTTGACGAAACGCGCCTGGAATATCGCAGAAAAGCCGTGAAAAAAGATTAACGCCGCTTCAACCGGCCGGATCGGTCGCCGCCGATGCCGCCACCGGCCGCGACAATACCCACCAGCTCCCGACCAGCAACAGCACCGACAGCGCCTCGACGATCATCCCCTGGATGATCCCGAAATTGGTCGGATCGCCCATCGCGACCCCGATCAACCGCCCCGTCAGCGCGGTGCCAAAGAGGGCGGCTGGGACGAGCAGCGCCCGCACCCATGTCGGCACCAGCGCGCCGAGCGCCGCCGCGCCCGCCGACACGAGGAAGAAGGAGGAGAGGTCGGCGCGCAGCGTGTTGATCGCGACGCCGCTGATCGTGAAGCCGAAGGTATCGGTATAGGAAGTGGGGTCGATCACCCCGCGCGCGCCGATCATGAAGAAGAAGACCGCCCACAGCAGGACGGCGCCGCGCAAGACCCAGTTGACCATCATCATCTCCCTGTTTGCGCGCCAAACTGCGGCATCGGGGACGAATGTGCAATCTATTCCGCCGCGAACGTCTCTTCGATCCAGCCGCCGCCGAGCACGCGGCTTTCATCGGCGGCGTCATAGAGCACCGCCGCCTGCCCCGGCGCGACGCCATATTCGGGCGCCGCGAAAACCAGCCGCGCGCCCGTCACCCGCGCCGCCACCGGCTTCGCCATGCTGCGCACCTTGGCGAGCACGTCGCGCGCCTCGACATCGGCGAGCCAGTTCGCCTCGCCCAGCCGCGCGCCCGACACCGCGAGCGCGCGCCGCGGCCCGACGACGACTTGCTTCGTCGCCGCATCGAGCCGCACGACATAGAGCGGTTCGGCCTGTCCGCCGATCTCGATCCCGCGCCGCTGCCCGACCGTATAATGGATCAGCCCCTTGTGCGCGCCCAGCACCGTTCCGTCGACATGGACGATCGCGCCCTGGTCGTCGGCCTCGGGGCGCAGCTTCTTCACCAGCGTCGCATAATCGCCATCGGGGACGAAGCAGATGTCCTGGCTGTCGGGCTTGCCCGCGACGCCGAGGCCGAGGTCGCGCGCGATCTCGCGCACCACGCTCTTCTCGAGCCCGCCGAGCGGGAAGCGCAGGAAGTCGAGCTGCTCCTGCGTCGTCGCGAAGAGGAAATAGCTCTGGTCGCGCGCCGGATCGACCGCGCGGTGCAGTTCGGCGCCCGCCGGCCCCATCACGCGGCGAACATAATGGCCGGTCGCGAGGCAGTCGGCGCCCAATTCCCTGGCAAGCTGGAACAGGTCGGTGAACTTCACCCCCATATTGCAGCGCACACAGGGGATCGGCGTCCGCCCGGCGAGATATTCGTCGGCGAACTGGTCGATCACCGTGTCGCGAAAGCGGCTTTCATGGTCATAGACATGATGTGCGAAACCCAGCCGGTCGGCGACCGCGCGCGCGTCGCGAATATCCTGCCCGGCGCAGCAGGCGCCGACGCGCTTCGCCTTGGCACCATGATCGTAAAGCTGGAGCGTCACCCCGATGACTTCGGCCCCCGACCGCGCCGCCAGCGCGGCGACGACGCTCGAATCGACTCCGCCCGACATCGCAACGACGATTCGGCGGTCCTTGAGCGGCTGCGCGAGCTGAAAGTCGGCCTGGGCAAGCCCGGCAGGAGAGGAAATCAGGGTGGCCATGATCGCCGCCATCTAGGGATGATGACGGGAAAATGCCAGCTTTTCCGCGCTCCCTGTCAAGATATTGACGGGGGTTAAGCTTCGCTAACGAGCCATGAAATGGGCATTTACGGGACCTTAGTCGGTCGCGGGTAGACGAGTCGCATGAACCTGACACCGTCCGATCTTCCGCGCCTTGCCGGTGCGACCAGCCTGTCGAAGCCCGGCTTCGACGTGATCCTGGCCGTCTCCGCGACGCGGCAGGCGATGCTGCCGACCGCCAGTCTGCTGCAGGAAGGAGCCGCGCGCGACACCCATGCCGACCTGTCGTCGGCACGCCGCGCGATGCTCTGCGGAACGATGGCGGGTGCATGGGCGTTCGGGCCGCGGCCGGTACGCTTTTTCGACCTGTCGGAAGAAGTGACCGTTCTGCCGGAAACTATGAACAGCCTGTTTACCAGAGGATTTCAGCCGATGTTGAACTCCTCCACGGTAGGCATTGTCGCGTCGGATGCCCCCCTGTCCGACGGCGAAAAAGTGGAATGAACATGATCGAAAATCAGAAAATCCGTCCGGCTCAAGTCATTGGCCCTCTCGGGGAGCCGCTGACGCTCGACTCGCTGCCGCCGGCGAATACGACTCGCTGGGTCGTCCGTCGCAAGGCAGAGGTTGTCGCCGCCGTTAACGGCGGTCTTCTGACCGTCGACGAGGTATGCGAACGCTACAGCCTGACGCTCGAGGAATTTGCGAGCTGGCAGCGCTCGATCGACCGCAGCGGCATGCCGGGCCTGCGTGTCACGCGCATCCAGCACTACCGCGACCTTTACGAGCGCCAGCAGCGCTTCTGATCGCGGGATCGAAAAAAGGGAAAGAGGGCGCCTTCGGGGCGCCCTTTTTTTGCCCTCAAGCCGGCCGCACCATCGCGTCGATCTGGTCGTTCAGGATCGCGACGACGGCATCGAGCTGATCGGGATCGCCGATCGCGCGCGCGACGATGTCGCGGCCCTCGACCAGCCCGGTCAGGCTGGAGATCATCATCACCGCGCGCAGCCGCGCCTCGTCCTCGTCGCATCCGCCGCCACGCACCCGCGCGATCAGCTCGGCGGCCATCGCGATCCCCGGGCGCCACAATTCGGCATAGAGGATCTCGAACGCCGGTCCGGGGCTCGCGATCTCGCGCTGTACGAACAAGGTGCGGTGCGACGCCTCGCCCGCCGACAACAGGAAGTGCGCCAGCGCCGCCATCAGCCGCCGGAGCAGCGCCGCCGCCTCGGCCGGCGTCATGTCCGCCTGGCCCAGCGCGCGCGTCACATCGAGCGCCACATGGCCCACCCCGTCGCGATATCCCGCGACGATCGTCTGCGCGCACGCGAGGTACAGCCCTTCCTTACCCCCAAAATAATAGGTCAGCGCGGGCAAATTGACCTCGGCCCGGTCGGCGATCTGCCGCGTCGTCGCGGCGGCATAGCCGCCCAGCCCGAACTCGACCAACGCCGCGTCCAGGATGCGCGCCCGCGTTTCCTCGCCCTTGCGATAGCCGCTGGGCGCGCGGGCGGTGGAGGGCATGTCACGAGGCATCGGCATTTCCGTCTTGAAAATATATCAGATGATAGATATTTATCGCTTGATAGATTTTGGGGCGAGTGATCGGGAAAGGCAAGAGCATGGCAAGCATGGTTTCGATCGACGATCTGCGGGCGCGCGTTCGTGCACAAAAGGAACTCATCCCGGCGATCTACGGCAATGTCGATTTTTCCGCGGTGCCCGAACGCTTCGCCGACGCCCCCGACGATGCGACCAGCCTGTCGGGCCGCTATGTCGCCGAACGCCCGCGCCTGCTCGCCGACGCCGACCGCCTCGACCATATGCGCGCCTATACGATGATGGGCGACAATGTCGCCGACGCCTATGCGGCGCTGATGCGCGAACATGGCTTTCGCCGCCTCGTCGACATGCTCGTCGAGGCGTGCGACCGCGGGGTGGAAAATGTCGCCGGGGCGCCGCCCGAGCTCGTCGCGTTCATCGCCGACATGGAACGCGTGCCCGACTGGCTCGACATGGCCCTCGTCGAGGAAGGCGCGCGGCTCGACCGCAATTCGGCCGCGCACCTCGGCCCCTTCATCATCCGCGGCGCCTTCATCGCGACCTTCATGAACAAATATGCCGCACTGCCGATGGCGGTCACCAACACGCTGTCGAGCGACACCGCCGCGCGCCGCGTCAAGGAAACCGCGACCTTCTTCACCACCTCGATCCTGCCCGGCGCGCTCGAACGCTTCGGCCCCGGCTTCAAGTCGGCGGCGATGGTGCGGCTGATGCATTCGATGGTGCGCGCCAATGTCATGCGCCGGCCCAAGGACTGGGACGTATCCGTCTTCGGCATCCCGATCCCGCAGGTCGACCAGATGCCCGCCGGCCTGATCGCGATCTTCCTGATGTCGTTCGAGATCGTCGCGAAGGGCCGCAATCATTTCACCCCGTCGGAGCGCGCGCGCGTCGAACTCGCGCGCTATCGCTGCTTCCTGCTCGGCCTGCCCGAGGATCTGCTCGCCGACACGCCGCAGGGGATCGTCGACCTGATGACCGCGCGCGGCGGCACGCTCCGCGCAGGCTATGACGACAGCACCTGCGGCGAATTGCTGCGCGCCACCATGGCCGCCGACCTGCGCCCCGACGCCTCGCTCGGTTCGCGCGTCTACGAGCGGTTCGAACGGAGTTTTTCCAAGCTCTTCTTCGTCCAGAATTTCATGGCGGGCGACCGCGGCAAGGCGGCGGCGATCGGCGTGCCGCTGACGCGCCTCGACGTCGTCCAGGCCGCCGCCGCGGGGCTCTTCGTCTATGGCCGGATCAAGCTCTATGCGCTCGCCAGCCATATTCCGGGGCTCAGCCGCGCCGCCGACCGCTGCCTCGTCGCCAAGCTCAAGGCGCAGCTCGCAAGCTACGGCCACGCCGAATTCACCACCGACGCGTCGCAATATCGCGCCGCGCCGACGCCGCAGCTGGCCACCGGATAGCCCGGAAACCCTAGCCTTTTCCGCTATTTGACATTTTCTTTGCAACTCCCGCGTTCACCCGGCGTTAAGCCCTCAAGTCAACCACGGGAGTCACCGACTATGCGTAAGATCCTCATCACCCTCGCCGCCACCTCGGCCCTCGCGCTCGGCGCGTGCCAGAGCCCGGCCGCCGACAAGGTCGAAGACCAGGCCGAAGCCAAGGCCGACGCGGTCGATGCGCAGGCCGACGCCATGCCCGAAGGCCCGGCAAAGGAAGCGACCGAAGACAAAGCAGACGCCATCGAGGCTGCGGGCGAGGAAAAGGCCAACGCGATGGACGACAATGGCGAGATCGCCCCGTCGGAAGTTCCGGGCGCCGAAAAGAAATAACAGGGCTGCCTCCCCTAAAGGGCAGGGTGAAGGGCGCCGGGTCGATTCCGGCGCCCTTTGTCATGCGCGCAATTTTTTCACCGATCGCCGCACCTTGTGACGTGCGTCACCGCGCTGCGGTCGGGCGACGCCTAGACCGATGCATGTGGACACGGGGGCCAAGCCAGTCCGAACCACGCACCACCCTCCCGTCGTCGCCTTTGCGACCCAGCGGCGGCGGGAGGGACTAGAGTGATTTCGAGTGAAATGGACCATTTCACGACTCGGAAATCACGGAAAAACAAGAATCTAGAGTGCCGGTTTTGCTTCTATCAAAACCGAACGCACTCTAGCGACCGGCGGCGGTCAGCGCCGCGAGCTGGTCGTCGGTCAGCACCACAGCGATGCTCCCCATGATCTCGTCGAGTTGTTCGACGCTGGTCGCGCTCGCGATCGGCGCGGTGACGCCCGGCTGCGCGGCGACCCAGGCGAGCGCGATCTGCGACAGCGTGGCGCCGGTCTCGGCGGCGACGGCGTCCATCGCGGCGAGCATCGCCGGGCCCTTGCCCTCGACATAGGGTTTGACTCGCGGGCCGCGCGCGCTGCGCCCGATGTCGTCGACGCTGCGATATTTGCCCGAGAGGTAACCCGAGGCGAGGCTGAAATAGGTGACGACGCCGATCCCCTCGGCGATGCACAAATCCTGCAGCGCGCCCTGATATTGCCCGCGGTCGAGCAGGTTGAGTTCGGGCTGCATCACGGTGAAGCGCGGCAGTCCCTTGTCGTCGGCGATGCGCAGCGCCTCGGCCAGCCGGGCGGCCGAATAGTTGGACGCGCCGATCGCGCGCACAATCCCCGCATCGCGCAGTTCGGCAAAGGCGCCGAGCACTTCATCGAGCGGCACGTCGGGATCGTCCTTGTGCGCGAAATACAGGTCGATCGTGTCGATGCCGAGCCGATCGAGCGACCCCTGCGCCGCGTCGCGGATGCGGTCGGGCTTGAGCCCGCCCGGCATCATGCCGACCTTGGTCGCGATCGTCACCCGGTCGCGCGCGCCGCTGGCCTGCAGCCAGGCGCCCATCATGCTTTCGGACTCGCCGCCCTTGTGCCCCGGCACCCACGCCGAATAGACGTCGGCGGTGTCGATCATGCCGCCGCCGTTTTCGACGAAGCGGTCGAGCACCGCAAAGCTCGCGTCGCGGCCCGCGGTCATGCCGAAGACATTGCCGCCGAGCATGAAGGGCCGGATCGACAGGCCGCTCGTCCCCAGGGCTCGTTCGGTCATGGCACGCTTCCCTTCTTGACGGTTGCGACGGCCTCGCGCGGATTGTCGCTGAACAGCCCGTCGATGCCCGTCGCGAGATAGGCGTCGATCTCCGCCGCAAGGTCGCCATGCCCCGCCGGGTTCAGCCCGCCCTTGTCGGCGAGCGGCAGGAAATAATTTTCGCGGCGAAAGGTCCAGGGATGGACCTTCAGCCCCGCGGCATGGGCATCGGCGACCAGGCTGGTCGGGTCGCCGAGCGTGCCGATCGTCCCGCGCGGGATGACCATCGCCTTGTTCGGGCCGATGCCGTCGGCATAGGCCGCGATCGCCTTCAGCCCTGCCGGTGTCGCCATCGCCGCATAGCTCGTCTTGCCATCGTCGGCGGGACCGCCCTCGCCGTCCATCAGCTGGATCAGCGGCAGGTCGCTCTTCGCACGGATCGCCTTCAAATTCGCGACCTCGAAGCTCTGGATGAACACCGGCGCACTGCGGCCGCGATAGCCATATTTGTCGAGCATCGTCAGCAGCACCGACTGGTGCGGCAGGCCGATCGACGCGAAATAGCTCGGATGCTTGGTTTCGGGATAGACGCCGACGGGCACCTTGCGCCCCTTGTTCACCGCCGCGAGCAGGTCGAGGATTTCCTCGAAGGTCGGGATTTCATAGCGCCCGTCATAATCGGTGCTGCGCAAGCTCGGCAGCCGCTCCTTCGCGCGCAGCGTCTTGAGTTCGGCGAGGGTGAAATCCTCGGTGAACCAGCCGGTAAACTCCTGCCCGTCAATCGTCTTGGTCGCCTTGCGGTCCGCAAATTCGGGATGGTCGGCGACGTTCGTCGTCTCCGAAATCTCATTCTCGTGCCGCGCGACGAGCACCCCGTCCTTGGTCAGCACGAGGTCGGGTTCGATATAGTCGGCGCCGAGGTCGATCGCGAGCTGATAGGCCGCAAGCGTATGTTCGGGGCGCTCGCCCGATGCGCCGCGATGCGCGATGACGATCGGGGCTCTGCCGTCGAGCGTCGCTTGCTTGGCGGCCATCGGGTCAGCCCCGCACGCCGCGAGCAGCATCGCCGGCAGGACCGCCCAGCGCCGGATCATGCAAAGCGCGTCTGCCAGTCGGCGGCCGAAAAGCCGACGCTCACCGCGTCCCCGGCCTCGACGACCGGGCGCTTGATCATCGCCGGCTGGTCGAGCATCAGCGCCTTGGCCTTGCCCGCGTCGAGCCCCGCCTTGTCGGCATCGGGCAGCTTGCGAAAGGTCGTCCCCGCCTTGTTGAGCAATCTCTCCCAGCCGATCGCATCGATCCAGCCTTGCAGCTTCGCGGGGTCGAGCCCGTCCTTGCGAAAATCGTGGAAGCGGTAGGCGATCCCCGCCGCATCGAGCCAGGTCCGCGCCTTTTTCACCGTGTCGCAATTGGGAATTCCGTATAAAGTCAGTGCCATATAAATCCCATGCTAGAAGCTGCCGGTGACAATAATGCGGCAGACCCTAAGCGATGGGCGGCAGGTCGGCAATGCGGGCGTTGGCGTTCGCCAATTTGCCGCGCAGCGCGCGCGCAAAGCCCTCGTGCAGCGCCGCGGCGATGGCGGGATTGGCGGCAAGATAGGCGCGCAGCGCATGCGCCGGGATGAACCACATCCGCGCATTGCTCGCTAGCAGCACGGTGCCGGTCGCATGGCTGCCGTCGAGCACCGTCGCCTCGCCGATCAGCGCGCCGCCCGACACGGTGCCGACGTCGCTGCCTTCGCGCCGGATCGTCGCGACCCCGTCGGCGAGATAGAAGAGGCTGGGCGCCGCCTGGTCCTCGCGGATCAGCACCTCGCCGCGCCGCGCCGAAATCCAGTGCCCCTGATCGATCAGCCGGCGCGCGGCGCCCGCGCCGAGCCCCTCGAAATGCAGGCGGCGCAGTTCCTGTTCCTCGGCCGAGAAGGTCACTTTCGCATCGCCGACCAGATTGCGCCCGACCTGCCCCAGGTTGACGGCGAGGATCAGCCCGACGAGCAGCGCATAGCCGGCACCGGGCGCATGGAACAGCGCGAGCGGAAGGCCAATCAGCGCGGCGAGGGCAAGCCCGATCCGGACATGCGACAGGTCGAGCGCGAAGCTGGTCGCGAGGACCAGCAACAGCGCGCCATAACCGAACCAGGCGGGGTCGAAACTCGCCATATACTTCTTTTCAACAGATGGCCCCTCACTTGGGCCACTAAGTGTAGAAGGTTACGGATTGCCGAACGGACAGGCGCCCACCCCGACGCGTCGCGCAAAATCCATAGGAAACTATCAGTTTTTTGCGGCAAAGAAAAGCATAGGTGCGCAAAAGCCGCGCCGATGCTAATTTCCTTGCCCTTGCCTATGGGGCCTGTTCGCGCCATGGCGGCGCGCGATTCGGATTTTGGATTTTGGTTATGACACAGCAATGGCAACCCAGCAGCTGGCGCTCGCACGAAGCCCGCCAGCTTCCCACCTATTCGGACGAGGTCGCCCTCGCCGCCGCCGAGCGCGAGCTGTCGAACTATCCGCCGCTGGTCTTTGCCGGCGAAGCGCGCCAACTCACCAGCGAGCTCGCCAGCGTCGCGGAGGGCAAGGCCTTCCTGCTCCAGGGCGGCGACTGCGCCGAAAGCTTTGCCGAATTTCATCCGAACAACATCCGCGACACCTTCCGCGTGCTGCTCCAGATGGCGGTCGTCTTGACCTTCGCCTCGAAAATGCCGGTGGTGAAGCTCGGCCGCATGGCGGGCCAGTTCGCCAAGCCGCGCTCGGCCGACATGGAAGATGTGGATGGCGTCGAACTGCCGAGCTATCGCGGCGACATCATCAACGATATCGCGTTCGAGGCCGAGGGCCGCGCGCCCGACCCGCAGCGCATGATCAAGGCCTACAACCAGTCGGCGGCGACGCTGAACCTGCTGCGCGCCTTCGCCGGCGGCGGCTATGCCAATCTGCGCCAGGTCAATGCCTGGACGCACGACTTCATGGACCGCAGCCCCTGGGCCAAGAAATATCAGGAGACCGCGGCGCGCATTTCCGAAGCGCTCGCCTTCATGGAAGCGTGCGGCGTGACGCCCGAAACGGTGCCGCAGATCAAGGGCACCAGCTTCTACACCAGCCATGAGGCGCTGCTGCTCCCCTATGAGCAGGCGCTGACCCGGCAGGACAGCCTGACCGGCGGATGGTACGACACCTCGGGCCATATGCTGTGGGTCGGCGACCGCACCCGCTTCGAAGGCTCGGCGCATATCGAATATCTGCGCGGCATCGGCAATCCGGTCGGCATGAAATGCGGCCCCAGCCTCGAGCCCGACGCGCTGCTGCGCCTGCTCGACACGCTGAACCCCAATCATGTCGCGGGGCGCATGACGCTGATCACGCGCTATGGCCATGACAAGATCGAGGCGCATCTGCCCAAGCTGGTGCGCGCCGTAAAGGAATCGGGCCACCCCGTCGTCTGGTCGTGCGACCCGATGCACGGCAATGTCATCAAGACGCCCAACGGGTACAAGACGCGCCCGTTCGAGCGCATCCTCGCCGAAGTGCGCGGCTTCTTTGCCGTCCACCGCGCCGAGGGCACGCATGGCGGCGGCATCCATATCGAGATGACCGGCCAGAATGTCACCGAATGCACCGGCGGCGCGATGGACGTGACCCAGATGGATCTCGCCGACCGCTATCACACCCACTGCGACCCGCGCCTCAACGCCGGGCAGTCGCTGGAGCTTGCCTTCCTGCTAGCTGAAATGCTCAATCAGGAAATGGCCGACCGGGCGAAGCAGGCGGCTTAAGCGGTCTTATCACCTCGTCATTGCGAGGAGCGAAGCGACGCGGCAATCCAGAGGTGCGTAAACCGCTCTGGATTGCTTCGCTTCGCTCGCAATGACGAAGCTTCTAAGTCGGCCTTATTTCTCCGTACCGCTCCACGCCTTCGTATCGGCAAACACGCGGCCGAGCGCGACATGCAGGTCGGCATCCTCCGCCGCGCCGCCGAGCGGGATCGCATCGCTGAAATTGTCGGCGGCCTGATGATAATCGCTGCCGAGGAATTTCTCGAGCAAGGGCATGTCGGAGAAACTGCCCCCGACCATCAGCGACGGCACGCCCTTGGCGCCGAGCGCCCAGCCGTCCTGCCGCTGGACGAAGGCATCGGCCTCGCCATCCTCGTCGAGCTTGCGGCCGAGGTCGGTCGACACCTTGCGCACCACCGCATCATAGGCGGGCCGGCCGCGCCCGATCGTCGCGACCGGGGTGCCGCGCGGCGAAATGGCGATGGTGTCGATGTTGAGCGCAACGGTGATGTCGGTCAGCGGCACGACCGGATGGTCGGCGAAATAATAAGCGCCGAGCAGGCCCTTTTCCTCGGCGGTCGTCGCCATGAAATAAATGTCGCGGTCGGGGCGCGGCCCGCTCGCGAGCCGCTTGGCGACCTCGGTCAGCACCGCGATGCCGCTCGCATTGTCGACCGCGCCGTTGCAGATCCGGTCGGCGTCGCCTTCCTTGCCGCAAATGCCCAGATGGTCCCAATGGCCAAGGAACAGCACCGCCTTGCCGTCGGGCCTGGCGCCCGGCAGCTTGGCGATGACATTGTGGCTGGCATAGGGGCGCACGTCGGTTTCGGCGCCGAGGTCGGCGGTGACCGCCAGGTCGGTGCCGCGATAATCGGGCGACTTCGCCGATTCGAGCGCGGCGACCGCGGGCTTGCCGACCTTGGTCAACAGCGCCTGCAGCGCGGGCGCCGCGATAAAGCCGGTCGCGGCCGCGCCGGGCTTGGCACTCGCCAGCTTGGTCGTCTGCGATCCGAAGGAGCCTTGCACCGCCGCCCACGGCAGCGCGTCGCTCGCGACGACGAGCACCGCGGTCGCGCCGGCATCGGCGAGCATCTGGCGCCGGTCGCGATAGCGCGGCATTTTTTCGCCGAACGGCACCGCGTCGGACAGCAGGATGGCGACCTTGCCCTTCACGTCGGCCGCCACCTTGCCCGATGCATCGACGCCATAACCGACGAAGATCACGGGGACGTCGGCCAAGGCCAGCGACGCGTCGCGGCCGGTCAGGACGATGCTGTCGTCGCGCAGCGCAAAGGCGCGGCCGCGAACCTTGAACTTGACGCTGCCCGACACGCCGGCGCTTTCGACCAAAGGCACCGGCTGCAGCCAGGGCGTGTCGCTGCCAGCGACGGGTTGCAGCCCGATTTTCGCCCATTCGCCGACGATATAGGCGATCGTCCGCTCCTCGCCCTCGGTCCCCGGCGCGCGGCCCTCGAAGGCATCGCTCGCGAGCACGCGCATATGCGCGGCAAGGTCGGCTTCGGTGATCGGGGCATCGACGGGTTTGGCCTGTGCGGCGGAAGCGGAGGCGGCGACCAGGGCGACGGCCGCAATCGCGGCGCGAAATTTTATTGCGTGCATGGCGGCGCGGCATGGCATGTCCGCGCCAGACCGGCAAGGCGCGTTTGTCGAACAAGGGCGGGCGTTGGTCTAGTCGGGGTGATCACGGGCGGCTTTGGGGTGGGAAGCGGACGTTGATCTCCCCTCCCGCTTGCGGGAGGGGTCGGGGG
>NZ_LYVN01000078.1 GCF_001990265.1 Sphingopyxis sp. KK2 | reverse complement strand
GCGCGGCAGGCCTGCGGCGCCGCGCGATGTCTTTTGTCAGGATTGGGGCGCCCTGGCGCCGCGCTCAGGCGAGCAGGCGGCGGAGGAAATAGACGCGGAACAGGTCGAGCAGCGCCTCGGCGGCCTCATTGTCGTTCGCGTGCGCGACCACTTCGAACCCGCCGTCGGCCGCGGGGCTATATTCGAACGGATGGAGCCCCGAGAGGCGGAGGGCAGCGGGGTCGAGGCCGTCGCGGCGGATCGCGGCCAGCGCCTCGTCGTCGAGCGCCAGCCCGATCCAGATGCCCGCGCTGCGCGCGGCGATCATGTCGAGGTCGCGCCTGTCGGCCGCGATGCTGAGGCTTGCCCGTCCGTCCATTTCGGTCCCCTGTGCGGCCGTTGCCGGCCCCTGTCGATCGTCTGAAAAGCGGTCAGCCGTCCCCACGAATCCGGCGCCCGAAGCCGAAGTCCATGCATCGAAATCACCGTCTTGGCCACCGGGATTCGTCTGCGGCCGTCACCGCTCGCCGCATCGCAGCCGCGTCGCTCCTGTCTCCCCACCGGCACCCTTCCGGGGCTTGGGAAGGCGGTCTGGAACGGGACGGCGGCCGCGCAACGGGCGCGTTCGCGCTATTTTCCCCGCCGGCTGCGCCGGCTCCTCGCGCCGGTGCCGGGGGCACCCAAAATAGCGCGCGCGCACGTCCTCCGCTGCGCTGCGACCCTCCGGGTGCGCCGCCGCCTGATGCCCCGTCCTCGTCGTCCGCCACGCCCCGGGATGGTCCCGGCGGTGCATTTCAAGGAGACGAACCATGGCAGCAATCGGCTTTGTGAACGGCAACATGTCCGACGGATATCGCGGCCAGCTCAAGACGCTTTCGATCCGCGCCGAGATCGAAATCCGGGTCAACCGGACCAAGAATGGCGACGCCCAGCCCGACTTCCGGGTCTTCTCGGACAATGTCGAGATCGGCGCCGCGTGGGTCCGCACCGGGCAGACGTCGGGCGAACCCTATGTTTCGCTCAGCCTCGCGGCGCCCGAATTCGGTCCGCGCCGGCTCTACGCGAACCTCGGGCGCGCCGCCGGGCAGGACGACGATGATACCTACGCGCTGATCTGGAATCCGGTCGACTGACGTCCACCCCGCCTCGCCCCCGCGCCTTTTCCGGCGCGGGGGCTCGTTTTTCGCTGGGTCATTCTTCGAGCCTCTCCGCCCGGCGCACCGAAGCGCATCTCCGGCGCACCAAGCGGAACCGAACGGCACCGCGCACCAATGAGCCGGAGACATGAAGGATGAGCGAGCAGGATGACGAGATCATAAGGGCGCGGACGGCCAAACATGGCAGCCCCTTCCTCAACACCGAGCAGGCGGCGGCCTATCTCGGCCTTTGTCCGCGCAAACTCCAATATATGCGCAGCCGCTGCATCGGACCCCGATATCGGCTCCACAGCCGCTTCATCCGTTATCATATCGACGATCTCATCATCTGGTCGCGCTCGACCGCGCCCGCCGACGATGCGCCGAAGCCGCGCGCGAACCGGAAGGGGAAGGGCGATGCGTGAGCGTCCCGACCTCCCGCTGATCGCATGGGGCGAAGCGCTTCGTGCTGCGCGTCTCGCGCGCCAGCGGCGCCAGCTTCGCTTCGCCTTTGCGGCGTTCGGCATTGGTGCGCTTGGCCTTACCATGGCCGTGCCGCCGACTCCGCGTCTTGTCTGGAACGTCAGCGCCAGCGCGCCGCGCGGCCTCTATGTCGTGAGCCCCGGCGTGCCCGTAGTGGCAGGCGACATGGTCGCCGCGCGGACCCCCGCCCCGTGGCGGATGCTCGCGGCAAAGCGCCATTATCTGCCCGCCAATGTGCCGCTGGTGAAGCGCGTCGTCGCCGCGCGCGGCGATGTCGTGTGCGCGCGCGGCCCCGACATTTCGATCAATGATATTCCTGCTGTGACGCGCCGCGCGCGCGACGCCATGGGGCGCATCCTGCCATGGTGGGACGGGTGTGTCCGGTTGGGCGGCGGCGATGCCTTCCTGCTCATGGCGAGCGAGGATGCGTCGTTCGACGGGCGCTATTTCGGGGTCACGCGGGGGCGCGATATCCTTGGCAGGGCGCATCTCTTATGGGCGCGCTGAGACGCCGCGCGGCGCTGCTCGCCGTCCTCCTGTCGTTTGCCGCTGGACCCTGTTTTGCGCGCGAAGGGGCGCCGTGGCGTGACCATGTCACCGCCGCCGCCGCGCGCTTCGGACTTCCCGAAGAGTGGGTGCTCCGCGTCATCGCCGCCGAGAGCGGCGGGCGAACCGAGCTCGGGGGCAGGCCGATCACCAGCCATGCGGGCGCGATGGGCCTGATGCAGGTGATGCCCGCGACCTGGGCGAGCCTGCGCGCGCGCTACCGCCTCGGACCCGATCCGCACGACCCGCGCGACAATATCGTCGCGGGCACTGCCTATCTCCGCGATATGTATGATCGCTTCGGTTATCCTGGGCTGTTCGCGGCCTATAATGCGGGGCCCGGACGCTATGGCGAACATCTCGCGCGCGGCCGCCCGCTGCCGCGCGAGACGCGCGATTATGTCGCGAAAATCACCGGGCAGGCGGCATTGCCGCGCGCGGTGGTGACGAGCGCGCGACCCACGCAATCGGTTGTGCCGCACGCACACATCGACTCGATCTTCTTTGCGCTAAGCGAGCGCGCGGGCCCCGCAGCGCCTGAGACAACGCCGCAGGCGGAGGCACCGGCAGCCATCAATCTTGTGGCGCCCGAACAGGGTGCGGCGCGTGCGGACCCGCTCTTCCTGCTGCGTAGCGGCGGCGATGATAAGCGCTAGGACATCGGCCCAGCGCCGGGATGAGAGGGTGGGGCTCGTCTCGGCAAGGCCGAGTATGACGGGCGGCGGTGCGGCTGTGCAAGGCCGGCGGGTGCCCCCCAATTTGCTGCGCAAATCGGTTCCCCCCACCGCCGCTTCGCGGCGCCTGCGCTGCGCTCCGGCGGCCCTGACAGCCGCGCCGCCGCCCGTCCCTGAAACATCGTTCCCGACTTGGGGGACGGTCGATTTCAGGAGGATATCATGGTCGATGTTGCAATCTCCGGTGCTGCGGATCGCGTGTTCGAACGGCTCGTTTCGGGACTCGAAACCGAGTTCGGAAGCGCGGCGGCTGAGGGGCTGGCGCGGGTGTTTGTCGAAGCCGAAGGCGGCGATTTCTACTGGGAGGCGCGCGAGAAAATGCGCTGGCTCGGGCTCTGGGAAGGTCTTGATGAGGAGCAGGTGGATGCCCTCGACCGGGTGGCGGTCGCAGGCGTTTTCGACGGGCGCTGCTATGTCGCGGTGCTGCTTATGGATGGCTGGGACGCGGTGCAGGCTCTGCTCGGGGTCCGGCATTTCGAGGAACGGGCGGCGGCGGATGACGCCTTTGCCAAAGCCCATTGATCGCTATCGGCGGTTGGACGGGAGCGGCGCCGGTGCGGCGCTGCTCCCTTGTTTTTTCCTCGTCGCAGAGTGGGGTCGCGGATGGAGCGGCGGAGCGGTTTCGAGCAGGAAGCGGAGAAGGCAAGATAAAAGCAGAGTCTCGCAAGGCGAGCCATCTTCTTGTCTGCACATCCTTTTTTACGAGATGCGGCCTGCTGCCTTGAGACTCTTGCGCCGGAATCGGCGCGTTTCCGCCACCTGGCGCGAGATTCAGACGAGCGCTGCGCGATGAGCGGCGACGAGGAGGATTTCGAGCCGCGGCTCGGCAAGATGCGCAGCACGCGCGGCAAGAAGGCGCGCAAATATCTCGGTCGGTTGCTCGCCGCGGGTGTTGCCGCGGCGGGCGCTGCGCGGGCCGGGCGCAAGGGCTTTGACGGCAGCCGGATCAGTCGGGGCAGCGCAGCGGGGCGGCTGCTTGCATCGCGTGGATCGTCCGACCGTTTCGCGGCGCGCCGTGTCGTCGTGAAGACACGGCTGGTGCGGCTCGGCGGCAAGGGCCTCGACGCGGCGCGCGCGCATCTCAAATATATCCAGCGCGACGGCGTCACCCGCGATGGCGCGCCCGGCCAATTATACGGTCCGCAGAATGATGCCGTGGACGGGAAGGACTTCCTCGGGTCCGCGGTTGGCGACCGCCACCAGTTCCGCTTCATCGTCTCGGCCGAAGAGGGCGATCTTTATGCCGATCTCAAGCCGTTCGTGCGGCGGTTGATGGCGCAGATGGAGGAGGATCTCGGGACGCGTCTCGATTGGGTCGCGGTCGACCATTTCAACACCGGTCACCCGCATAGCCATATCATGCTGCGCGGGCGCGACGATCGTGGCAAAGATCTGATCATCGCCCGCGACTATATCGCGCATGGTTTGCGGACGCGTGCGAGCGAGATCGCGACGCTCGACCTCGGCCCGAAGACCCGACTCGAAGTCGAGACACGGATGCGACGCGATGTCGATGCCGCACGGCTCACCGACATCGATCGCGACCTGCTGCGCGAGGCCGAGCGCCAACCGCTCGTAATGGCGATCGACCGCGATCCGGTCAGCCAGTCGATCCGTGCCGGGCGGCTCCAGAAGCTCGGCACGATGGGCCTCGCCGACGAGATTGCGCCGGGACAATGGCGGCTCGCGAAAGACCTGCGCGAAACGCTGACCGGGCTTGGCGAGCGCGGCGATATCATTCGCATGATGCAGCGCGAACTCACCGCGCGGTCGCGCACCGCGGCGCCGGGGGATCGCGTCGTCCATGACGGCCGTTCGCCGCTGACCGAACCGCTCGTCGGACGTTTCGTCGCGCGCGCTCTCGACGACGAGCTCGCCGACCGCCATTATCTGATCGTCGACGGCATCGACGGGGCCAGCCATTATGTCGCGATCGGCAAGGGCGACGCTGTCGAGACCTTGCCCGAAGGCGCGATCGTGCGGATCGTGCCGGCGGTGGGCGCGACTGGCGAGGCCGACCGCACCATCGTCGCGGTCGCCGCAGCAAATGATGGGCGATACGATGCTGCCGCACACCGGCGGTTCGATAGCCGCGCGAGCCCGGCGTTCATCGAGGCGCATATTCGCCGCCTCGAGGCGATGCGCCGCCAGGGTCTTACCGACCGCACGGCCGACGGCAGTTGGACGATCGCGGCCGACCATGCCGAGCGCGCCCGCGCCCATGCAACAGCCTCGGCGCGCGAGCGCCCGGTGACCGTCGAGCTCTTGTCGCCGGTGCCCGTCGAGCGTCTCGCGCGCGCCGAAGCGCGGACCTGGCTCGACCGCGAGGCAGCGAGCGGCGGCACCTTGCCGGTGCGCGACAAGGGGTTCGGGCGCGAGGTGCGGACCGCGATCGCGCTTCGCCAGCAATGGCTGATCGACGAGGAACTCGCCGACGCCGCGGGCGAGGGAATTTCCTATCGCCGCGGCGCTTTGGCCGTGCTGCAGCGGCGCGAATTATTACGGCTGGCGCGGAGCCTCTCGGCCGAGCTCGGCAAGGCGTTCGTCGAGACCAGCGAAGGCGAACGCGTCGAGGGGCGGCTCGCGCGGCGGATCGATGCCGCCGGCGGGCGCTATGCGCTCGTCGAGAAGGCGAAGCAATTTACCCTGGTGCCGTGGAAGCCCGTGCTCGATCGCCATGTCGGCAAGGATGTCGGCGGCGTGGTCCGCGAAAGCGGGATCAGCTGGACGATCGGGCGGGGCCGTGGCGGGCCGACGATCAGCTGATCGCGAGCGTCCGCAATCCGTTGCGGAAAGCCACGAAAGTTCAGCTTGGCGGCGGCGTCAAATCTCTTGTTTCCGTAACGGAAGTGTCATCCCTATCGGCGGCGCGTCGACTGCGCTCATCCGTCGACAAGGAGGGGGCTCCTCTTCGATGAAATGAGCCGGCTGAACACGCGACCCGTTCGGCCGTCACTAGGCGGCATCGTGCTCGGCTTTTCCCGGGACGTTCGCGCGGTGCCGCCGTTTTTCTCTGGCCGGTCGCTCGTTTGATCCCGGATCGCTGTGATCCTGCCTATTTCGCGTCCTGCGTTGGCAAGTGCCGCCGGACGACATCGAGCGCGGACTCAAGCGCTTCGGAGCGGTAGCCGCCCCCGTCGGCTTGCCGATCGAAAATCCCGTCGGCATCGTCGAGCTGGATGAGCACCTCGAGCGCTGCCTGCAATTCCTCGTCCATCAATTGTCTCCAGCGCGTTCCATCAGCGCGTCAGTGCGACCGACACGGGGCAGTGGTCGGAGTAATGTTTTTCATTCGGCGCGTAGCGTGTTTCGGCGAAATCCTTCAGGTCGCCGCCCGCGCGCTTGTCGAGGACGATATGGTCGATGAAACTGTCATAGCGCGGATCGCAGCGCGGCGGCGTTCCTTCGTCGGCGAGGCGAAGATCGGCGTTCGTCGGCTCGCCGTCGTCGATCTCTTTCCAGACGGCGTCGCCCGGCAGCGCGAGACGGCGGTTCCAGTCGCCGAGGACGGCAAAACGATCGGGTCCGTTCGCGGCCGCGTCGATCCAGTCTTCGAGTGCCGGGATTTGCTGCAGCAGCACCGGGCAGGCCTTAGCCTCGGCGCCCGAAAAGCATCCCGATTTCAAATGGACCGACAGGAGCCGTATCGGCGCGCGCCCGCGCGGCCGCAGCGTGATGTCGACGCCAGACCGGAGCTGCGGATTGCCGAGCATCAGCGAGGTCACGTCGGCGTGGCGGTCGAAGGCGATGCCCTTGCGGATTGCAAAGCCCACAGCCTGCCGGATAACCTGCTGCTCGGAATGGTCGCCGCCGCACGTTCCGCTTGGGTTCCCGGGCCGCGTTTCCATCACGATCGTGAAGCGCGCGGGATCGAAGATGCGCGCCGCTGCCTTGGCGTTCTCGGCTTCCTGGAACGCGATGACGTCGGCGTCGAGTCCGTCGACGATCCGGCGCATCGCGGCATAATCCTGGGGCGCACGCGGCGCGCAGCCCACGCCGTCCTTCTCGGCCAGAAATTCGAGGTTCCAGCTCGCGAGCTTGAGCGGCGCCGTGTGCGCCGTGCCGACCGCGGCGGGCGGAGCCGGTTGCGGCGCGCACGCGGCAAGCGCGAGGAGGACAGCGAGCGGAGCGGTGAAGCGGTGCGACATGCGCGGTTTGTGCCGTCGTTGCGCGCCGACATCAATCGCGGCAGGCGCAGCTTGTCGCATTATCGAAGACTGCGGAAGGTGACCGACCAGCGCGGCGCGTCCATCGCGGCGATACTATGCTCCCAATCGTCGCGAATCTCGCCTTGCATATGGTAGATCGAGCGCGGCGCGAGATCGGCGGTCGCGCGGTCGAACCCGCCTTCGCGCCGCCGCCGGAAGCGCATCGTCGCGGGTGCGCCGAGCGAAACGCCGATCACATGTTCGAAGACAGGGCGGTCCTTGTGCCAGCCGATGCCGGCGCCGGCCCAATATTCGATCACGAGAGCCTGCTCGAGGGTCTCGGGTCCGATGCCGGCGAATGCGGCGGCGCGGTCGCGAAGCGGGTCGAGCCAGCCCGGTATCGGCTCGCCCGGTGCGAAGCGGCCGGTCTGGAAATCATAGGTCCAGCCGAACGAACGCGTCAGCCTTTTGCCTTCCCATTGCTGGAACTGGAACGGGGTGAGGTTCGCGGTCTCGATCTGCGCGATCAGCGCATGCTCTTCGCGGGCGTCGATCAGCGCGTCGCGATAAGCGAGGCCGGGCAGGAGCGGGGCGCCGAACAGATCGGCCTGGCGCGCGCACGCCGCTGCGCGAGCGGTCACAGCGGCAGCGCGGCCTGCGCGCGAAGCGGTTCGACGAACAGGCTGTGTTTCGGGGGCAGCGCGAACAGGGTTTCGTTCGGGAGCGTTCCGTCGAGCCAGTGCATGACGTCGCGCCGCTCGACGATGACCCCATGGCGTGACTGATATGGGCTGACGTCGGGGCCCGCGTCGATGGTGAGAATCCGGTAGGAGAGTGGCCAGTCGGCGAGCGGCGGATCCCAGATCGCCGCGAGATAGAAGAAGTTGCCGCTGTCGAGCGTCACCCGGTATCTCTTGTCGTCGGTGCCCATCCGGAATTCCGACGCCGGGATCAGGCAGCGGCGCGCGGGGAAGGCGCGGCCTTCGGACCGGATGAAGCGATAGTTGATCCCGTCGCTGAAACGCGGGTCGGAACCCCAGACAGCGTTGACCATTTCGATCTCGGTCATATCGTCGGGATTGCGCCGTACGAGCGCGCGCGCCGCGTCGCTCGCGGCGTTGGGATCGAAAGGGGTTGGCGCCATAGCCATGGATAGAACATAATGGGAACGAAGATGAGTCGCAAGAGCCAGGAGAGTGCGGCCGATGTGCAATGATTACCGGCTCGAGGTCGATATCGCGTCGATCGCCGAGGATTTCGACGATCTCCAGATTAAGATCGACATGCCCGAGGGCACACCGAACGTTGCGGCGCGCGAGGACATCAAGATCACCGACATGGCGCCGATCGTGCGGAGTAGCGAGGGTGCCGCGCTCGGCGAGCTGGTCAACCGGCGCTGGAGTTGGCCGGGGCCAACCGGCAAGCCGGTCTATAATTTCCGGTCCGAGGGGCGCGATTTCTCGTCGCATCGCTGCCTGATACTATGCGACGGCTTCTATGAGTTCACCGATTCGGCGGACAAGGCGCAGAAACGCCTCGATAAATGGCTCTTCACGATGAAGGATCATCGCTGGTTCTGCATGGCGGGCATCTGGCGCCAATATGACGGCGGTGAGGCGTTCACGCTGCTGACGATGGACGCCGGACCCGATATTGCGCCCTATCATCACCGGCAGATCATCCCGCTTGCGCGCGACCGCTGGGCCGACTGGCTCGATCCGCGCGTCCCGGCAGCCGATGTGCTGGGGTGGTTGCCCGAAGGCAGTCTCGAGGTCACGCAGGTTTTCGGTCAGCCGCCGGCGCAAGGTGCGCTGGCGCTGTGAGCGAGACGTCGGACCTCGAACGCTTTGTTGCCGCACAGGACCAGGTTTATCCGCGCGCGCTCGACGAGATCAGGCGCGGTGCCAAGCGGTCGCACTGGATGTGGTTTGTTTTTCCGCAGCTCGCAGGGCTGGGGCGGAGTGCGATGGCGCAGCGTTACGCGATTGCCGATCTGGATGAGGCGCAGGCCTATCTTGCGCATCCGTTGCTGGGAGCGCGTTATCTCGAATGTGTGGAAGCGCTGCAGGACCTCGAAGTCAGCGATCCGGTCGCCGTGTTTGGCGCGGTCGACGCCGCGAAGCTCCGCTCTTCGCTGACATTGTTCGAATTGGCCGGCGGTCTGTCCCTGATCGGAGCGGCACTTGCGCGCTGGTTCGGCGGAGCGCGCGATGAGAAGACGCTCGAGCTGTTGGGTAGCGGAGATAGCACCGACGTGTTGGACGAGGGACCGTTCTTTCACGGTACGATCGCGGATTTGCGCGTGGGCGATTTCCTCGCCGCGGGCCATCGATCGAACTATCGTCCCGAAGTGGTGATGAATCACATCTATTTCACTGCCTTGGTGGATGGCGCGGGACTTGCTGCTGAAATCGCGGCGGAACTTATCGAAGGCGATGCAGCGCCGCGTGTTTATGCCGTAGATCCGACGGGGGCGTTCGAGAACGACCCGAACGTGACCGACAAGAAGTTTCCCGGCAATCCCACCCGGTCGTATCGCAGCAGGGCACCGCTGAAAGTTATTGGCGAAATCACGGATTGGACCAGATTGACGCCCAATGCGCTTGAGCTGTGGAGAGAGAGGTTGAGGGTGCTGCGCTCAAATGAGGGTGGTGAAATCATCAACTGATGCGCGGCGACGCGCGTGGCACGCTCGTTGCGGGCCCGGATCGCTTGAAGGCGATGATCAGCTCTGCAGCCCTGCCAACTCCGCCGGCGTAACGACCGGCTCATTCCAGTCCTTGCGTTCCGAGTAGCGGTCGACGAGTTGGTCGGTATGACCGCGGGTGAGGACGGTGAAGCGCACCAGTTCTTCCGCCACATCGACGATCCGGTCGTAGTAACTCGACGGCTTCATGCGGCCGGTCTCATCGAATTCCGCATACGCCTTGGCGACACTTGATTGGTTGGGGATGGTGATCATCCGCATCCATCGGCCGAGGATGCGCAGCGTGTTGACGCTGTTGAACGACTGCGATCCCGCCGAGACCTGCATGACCGCGAGTGTGCGGCCCTGAGTGGGGCGCAGCCCCTTGTAGGCAAGGGGGAGATGGTCGATCTGTGCCTTCATGATGCCTGTGATCTGACCGTGGCGTTCGGGGCTGCACCAGACCTGGCCTTCGGACCAGAGCGAATGTTTCCGGAGCTCTTCGACAGCGGGATGATCGTCGCCGGCGACCTGATCGGGTAACGGTAGGTCCGACGGATCGAAGATGCGCGTCTCGCAGCCGAAGAACCGGAGCAGCCGCGCGGTCTCCTCGACGACGAGCCGCGAATAGGAGCGTTCGCGAAGGCTCCCGTAGAGCAGGAGTATGCGCGGCGCCGGATCGAGCGGACCGAGACCTAGCGCCGGCTGCGATCGGATATATTCGGCGCTGTGCGCCGGAAGGTGCTCGGGATCGGCCAGCGTGCGCAAACGGGAAAAGATCGGAGTGGTCATCAAAATCAGTCTTTCGCGGGAGTGGACGCCGGAAACCAGCGGCGTCCGAACCAGAATGCGACGCTCACCAGAAGGATGAGGACGGGCACTTCGACGAGCGGGCCGATGACCGCCGCGAAGGCGACGGGCGAGGCGAGGCCGAACGTGGCGATTGCGACCGCGATCGCGAGTTCGAAGTTATTACCTGCCGCGGTGAAGGCGACCGCGGTCGTGCGCGGATAATCGGCCTCAATCAGCTTTCCCATCCAGAAGCTGATGACGAACTGGACGACGAAATAGATCGTGAGCGGGATCGCGATCCGGACGACGTCACCCGGAATGCTGACGATCTCGCCGCCCTTGAGGCTGAACATCGCAACGATCGTGAAGAGCAGCGCGACAAGCGTGATTGGCGCTATCCTCGGCAGGAAGCGCGTCTCGTACCAATCGCTGCCCTTGGCGCCGGCGAGCCATTTTCGGGTCAGGTATCCCGCAGCGAAGGGGATGCCGAGATAGATGAGCACCGCTTCGGCGACGGTCCGGAAGCTGACGTCGATCACGCGGCCTTCGAGCCCGAACAGAGGCGGGAGTATGCTCAGGAAGAACCAGGCATAGACGCTGAAGAAGAGGATCTGGAAGATCGAGTTGAAGGCAACGAGCGCGGCGACATATTGATTGTCTCCCTTGGCGAGCTGGTTCCAGACGATCACCATCGCGATGCAGCGCGCGAGGCCGATCAGGATCAGACCCGTCATATATTCGGGCTTGTCCGACAGGAAGGTCACCGCGAGCGCGAACATCAGGACCGGACCGATGATCCAGTTCTGGATCAGCGAGATGGCGAGCACTCTTTTGTCCTCGAACACACGCGGCAATTCCTCGTAGCGCACACGCGCGAGCGGCGGATACATCATCAGGATGAGGCCGATCGCGATCGGGATGTTGGTCGATCCCCAGGAGAGGCTGTCGATCGCGGCGGGAAGTCCGGTGAAGACCGAACCGAGCAGCACCCCGAGCGCCATCGCGAGAAATATCCACAAGGTGAGATAGCGATCGAGGAACGACAGGCGTTCGTGCTTGGGCAGCGTCATTGGATATCTCGTCAGGTGCCGACGCGGTTGCCGGCGTCGTCGACGACCTGTTCGCCATCCTCCTTGGCGAAAGCGCCGCTCTGGCTCGCCGGGATCAAGTCGAGAACGACTTCGGACGGGCGGCAGAGCTTCACACCCAGCGGCGAGACGACCAGCGGCCGGTTTATGAGGATCGGATGCGCCATCATCGCGTCGATCAGTTGATCGTCGCTGAGCTCAAGGCGCTCCAGTCCGAGTTCGGCATATGGCGTGCCCTTTTCGCGCAGCAGATCGCGCGGCGCGATTTCGGCGCGCTCGATCAACTGCACGAGCAATGACCGCGCTGGTGGGGTCTTCAGATATTCGACGATATGAGGTTCGACACCCGCGTTGCGGATCATTGCGAGCGCATTGCGCGACGTCCCGCATTCGGGATTGTGATAGATGATGATGTCGGTCACGGGCCGGTTTCCGTCAGCAGCAGGCAAGTTCGGCGAGCAGCGGCTCGCACAGCTCGGCGCGGCCCTGGCAGCAGTCCTTCGCGAGAAAGAGCATCAGCCCCTTCAACGCGTCGATCTCCGCGCGTTGGATGAACTGCCGCCCGCGCTTCTCCGATTTGACCATACCCGCCTTTGCCAAGACCGCGAGATGTGTGGAGAAGGTGCTTTGCGTCAGTCCCGAAGCGGCGACGAGCTGCCCGGTCGATAGCCCTTCGGGCTCGTGCTGGACCAGCAAGCGGAACGCTTCGAGCCTTGTCGGGTGTGCCAGCGCAGCGAGCGCTGCAAGGGCGGCGTCGGTGTTCATGTATCGGAATTATCCGATGGGTGTGTGCGCGTCAAGACCTATCGGAAAAATACGATGTATTTGGCCGGCTGCATGTTCTTGTCGCGCATCCTGCGCGTCAGTGGACCTACGCTCTTGATCGCATGGACGCGTCGGGCCAGTTTGACGAAATTCTGCTTCTGGGGTGGTGCAACATGCATGTCCGTCAAATAGCCATGGGGGATGCGCCAGCGGTTCAGGCCATTTACGCGCCCTATGTAACTTCGACCACGATCTCCTTCGAGGATGTGCCGCCAGACATCGTGGAAATCGAAAGGCGGATTGCGGCTATTCTGCCCCGCTATCCTTATCTGGTGGCGGAAGAGGATGGACGCATCGTGGGTTATGCATATGCCTCTGAGCATAGGACTCGTGCGGCTTATCGGACGTCGGTCGATGTAACCGTTTATGTGGCGCCGGGCGCACAACGGCGTGGCGTCGCGCGCTGTCTATATGCCCGACTGCTGCCTGCCGCAGCAAGCCTGGGCTATCATGCTGCGTTCGCCGGTATCGCGCTGCCAAACGACGCGAGCGTCGCGCTGCACGAAGTCATGGGGTTCGAGTTGGTGGGCATCTACCGCGAGGTCGGACGAAAATTTGATGCTTGGCACGATGTCGGTTGGTGGCAACGACTGCTGTGAGCGATGCGAACGGGCCGGAGTAGCCGAGAAGACCCCCTTACTTCGTTGTTTCGTACCTATCGAAAGTCGCGCGGCTTGATCTTGATGCCCTCGGTCGGCTTGCCGGGGATGATGCCCGAGCCGAGCCGGAGGTCGGGAATGAAAATATCGCGCGGATTGCGGCCGAGCGGTTGTGTCGTCGGGTCGCGCGGGTCGCGGCCGACCGGGCTCTTCACGACATCGGCGCGGCTGACGCGATAAACATCGGCGACATCGGCACGGTTGCCGACGCTCGCGAGCAGCGGCGACAGATCGTCGAGCCGCTGCGCGATGACATGGATGACCTCGCCCTCGCGCTGCACCTGGCCGCGCACCCCCATCATCGACGCGCCGAGCACCGTGCGGCGATTGGCCTCGAAGACCTTGGTCCAGACGACGAGATTGGCGACATTGGTCTCGTCTTCGAGCGTGATGAACATGACGCCCTTCGCCGATCCCGGCTTCTGGCGGACGAGCACGACCCCGGCGAGTTCGATCCAGCGCCCGTCCTTGACGCTCTGCAATTCCTGGCAGCTGATCATCTTGCGCGCGCGCAGCTCGTCGCGGAGGAAAGCAAGCGGATGCGCGCGGAGCGATAGCCCCGAGGCGCGGTAGTCCTCAACGACTTCGGCGCCTTCGCACATCGGCGCGAGCGGAACGGCAGGTTCGAGCGCCTCACGCTGCAGCATGCCCGCGCGCTCGTCGGCGGCAGCGAAGAGCGGAAGCGCCGCGTGGCCAAGGCCCTTCACCTCCCACAAGCCTTCGCGACGCGACGAACCGAGCGAGGCGAAGCCGTCGGCGTCGCCAATCCGGTCGAGCGCACCGCGACCGACGCCCGCGCGACGCTGGATTTCCTCGGCGCTCGTGAACGGCGTGTCGGCACGCGCAGTAACGATCGCCGCGCCATCCTCGTTGGCGAGCCCGCGCACCATGCGCAGGCCGAGGCGCACCGCGAGATATTTGCCGCGGGTTTCTTCGAGTGTGCAGTCCCAGCGGCTGTGGTTGACGTCGATCGGGCGCACCTCGACGCCATGCTGGCGCGCATCGCGGACGATCTGCGCCGGCGCGTAAAAGCCCATCGGCTGCGCGTTGAGCAGCGCGGCGCAAAAGACATCGGGATGATGGCATTTCATCCACGACGAGGCATAGGCGATCAGCGCGAAGCTCGCGGCATGGCTTTCGGGAAAGCCGTAGGAGCCGAAGCCCTCGATCTGCTTGAAGGTCTTCTCGGCGAATTCCTGCTCGTAACCGCGCGCGACCATGCCGTTGATGAGCTTGTCGCGAAAATGCGAGACGCCGCCGGTCAGCTTGAATGTCGCCATCGCGCGGCGGAGGAGATCGGCCTCGCTCGGCGTGAATCCCGCGCATTCGATCGCGACGCGCATCGCCTGTTCCTGGAAGAGCGGGACGCCGAGCGTCTTTTCGAGCACGCGGCGCAGCTCGGGGGTCGGGTAGGTGACCTCTTCCTGCCCGTTGCGGCGGCGGCGATAGGGATGGACCATGTCGCCCTGGATCGGGCCGGGGCGGACGATCGCGACCTGGATCACGAGATCGTAGAAGGTGCGCGGCGCCATCAGCGGGATCGACGCCATCTGCGCACGGCTTTCGATCTGGAAGACGCCGAGCGTGTCGGCCTTGCGGATCATCGCGTAGGTCGCGGGATCTTCCGCAGGGATCGTCGAAAGATCATGGTCGATGCCCTTGGCTTCGCGCAGGAATTCGAAGGCGCGGCGCATGCAGGAGAGCATGCCCAATCCGAGCACATCGACCTTCATGAAGCCCAGCGCGTCGATATCGTCCTTGTCCCATTCGATGACCTGGCGGTCGTCCATCGCGGCGGGTTCGATCGGCACCAGCTCGTCGAGCCGGTCGCGTGTCAGCACGAACCCGCCGGGATGCTGCGAGAGATGGCGCGGGGTGTTGATGAGCGTGCGCGCGAGCTCGAGCGTCAGCATCAGCCGCTTATCCGCCATGTCGAGGTTCAGCGCCGCCGCATGGCTTTCGTCGACGCCTTCGCGGCTATAGCCCCAGACCGCGCCCGCGAGCCCCGCGGTCATGTCTTCGCTGAGGCCAAGCGCCTTGCCGACCTCGCGCACCGCGCCGCGCGAGCGGTAGCGGGTGACCACCGCGGTGAGCGCGCTGCGTGTGCGGCCATAGGTCTCATAGATCCACTGGATGATTTCCTCGCGCCGCTCATGCTCGAAATCGACGTCGATATCGGGGGGCTCGCGCCGCTCGGCCGAGACGAAGCGCTCGAACAACAGTTCGGAGCGTACCGGGTCGATCGAGGTGATGCCGAGCACATAGCAGACCGCACTGTTCGCCGCCGAGCCGCGGCCCTGACAGAGGATCTCGCGGCGACGCGCCTCGGCAACGATCGAGTGGACCGTCAAAAAATAGGGTGCGTAATCGAGCTGTCCGATCAATCGGAGCTCATGCTCTAGCTGTGTCCGCACCTTGCCGCCGATGCCCTCGGGATAGCGCGCGGGGGCTTTCTCCCAGGTGAGAAGCTCGAGTTCCTGTTGCGGCGTTCGGCCAGGCACGCGGATTTCGTCGGGATATTGGTAGCGCAGCTCCTCGAGGCTGAAGGTGCATCGCTCCGCGAATTCGACCGTGCGCGCGACGGGCGAGGCGTCCTTGAGGTAGCGGCGAAAGAGCCGCTCCATCTCGGTAGCCGATTTGAGGTGCCTGTCGGCGAAGCGCTCGCGGCGATCGCCGAGATCGTCGATCGTGCATTTCTCTCGGATGCAGGTGACAACGTCCTGCAGCAGGCGGCGCTCGGGGGCGTGGTAGAGGACATCGCCGGTTGCCACGGTCGGGACGCGCGCGGCGGCCGCCAGCGCCGCGAGGTCGCGCAACCGGATCGCGTCGCGCGGGCGGCGGCGGATCGTCAGCGCCATATAGGCGCGGTCGCCGAAGATGCGTTTCGTGCGTTCGAGCGCGCCTTCGGTGGTCGCGTCGGCGCGATCGGGAACGAGGCAGGCGATCAGCCCTTCGTTCCATTCCTCGACATCGGGCCAGTCGAGATGGCACGCGCCCTTGCCGGCGCGGCCTTTGCCGACGCTGAGCAGCCGGCACATGCGGCCATACGCCGCCTTGTCGGTCGGATAGACGAGGAGGGCGGTGCCGTCGGTGAGGTCGAGCCGCGAACCGACGATCGCACGCACGCCCGTTGCCTTCTCGGCATCCCATGCGCGGACGATGCCCGCGACCGAATGGCGGTCGACGATCCCGAGCGCGGGCAGGCCCAGCAGCGCGGCGGCGGCGAACAGCTCGTCGGGCGACGAGGCGCCGCGCAGGAAGCTGAAATGCGTGGTGACCTGCAGTTCGACATAAGCGGGTTCGGCCCCGCTCACGCGAAGGCTTTCGGGTTCGGTCGCATTCTCAAGCGAATGCTCCATGAATAAACCAGCGCATCGAGCCGGTCGCAGCATGGACGCCGTCGCCAAGGCGGAACAGCCAATAGCGCCCGCCGGCCTCGGTCTCGACCTGGTAATAGTCGCGCACGCTCAGCGGCGTCTCGCCTTCTATCCCGCCGTCGCGCCACCATTCGCCCTGCAGGCGCTCGGGCCCATCGCCCTGCGTCACGCGGTAGCGCTTGCGGCGCCAGACGAAGAGGCGCGGCGCGTCGTCGGGGAGCAGGGCAATCACGTCGACGGGTTCGGGCCGCGCCAGCATCCGTGACGGGCGCGGGAGCTCGTCGGACCATGCCGCGCCATCGGCTTGGCGCAGCGCCGGCGTGATTGCGACCGATCGCTCGGGCATCGCGCCTGCCTGGGGCATCGTCCGGTGCAGGCTGCGTTGCCCGAAGCGGTTGGCGAGCGCGTCGACGAGCGCGGGAAGGTCGGGACCGCGCCGCGTCAGGCTTTCGAGACTCTCGCCCTGGCGCAGTGCCTGCACCTCGATAAGCGGCGCGACGAGCGTCATCGCCTCGATGCCGAGCCCGGGCTCGATGGTTTCGATCTTCGCGGAGAGAAGTTTCGCGAGATGCTTGGGATCGCGCGACGGTGCCGCGGTGCCGACGCGGATCGCCTGCACATGGCCATCGACGCGGTGGAAATAGCAGTCGAGCCGGCGCGCGCCCTTGCCGAGGCGACCGAGCTGGTCCGCGATATCGCGCGCGAGGTCGCCGATGACCTGCGCAAAGGCTTCGGCGGTCGCGATCGGCTCCATGAAACCGCGCCGCGCGCGCGGGAGCTGATCGGGGAAGATCGGTTCGATCGGCTCGGGCAGCGTGCCGAACGCCTGGTCGAGGCGGCGGTGCAGCTCGCGCCCGAACCTTTTGGCGAGTGGGCCGCGCGGGGCGCCGATCAACTGCTCGATCCGCTCGAAGCCGAGCTTGCGCAGCGCCTCGACGTCGGCGGGCGGCAGGCGAAGCGCCCGGATCGGCAGCAGCGCCATCGCCTTGCGGTGCGCGCCGGGCTCGATCGTGACCGGGCGCCCCGCGGGGACATAACGCGCGACCGCGTGCGCGCAGCCCGCAGTGTCGGCAACCGCGATCTGGAGCGCGAGGCCGAAGGCGGCGGTGCGGCGGTGGAGATCCTTGAGCAGCGCGCGCTCGGTCGAGAAGCGCGCGGCGCAGCCGGTGATGTCGAGCCAGAGGCCGTCGGGCGGATCGGGCGCGACGACCGGCGAATAGCGCGCACCTGCCCAAAGCGCGAGACGGCGCAATCCCTCGAAATCGGCCTCGGGCTCGGCGTCGACGACATCGAGTTCGGGCGCGAAGGCGCGCGCCTTGGTGATCGTCATGCCGGGGCGGATGCCGAGCGAGCGGGCGTCCCCGTCGACCGCGGCGACGATCCGCCGGCCATGGTCGGGGATCGCGGTAACGAGCGGCCGGGCAGGGGTGCCGCCGTCAGGCCGCGGCTTGCCGGTCTTCCTGCGCAGCCGGTCGGTCGACCAGTGCGGCAGGAAGAGCGATACG
>NZ_LYVN01000077.1 GCF_001990265.1 Sphingopyxis sp. KK2 | reverse complement strand
CGAGATAGACCACGGCGTCGGCGATCTGTCCCGGCGTCGGCAGCGCGCCGAGCGGCATCATCCGGCCCAGCCGCTCGACCTGCGCTGCCGAATAATCTTCGGTCGCCATCGTCAGCCCGGGCGCCACGGCGTTGACCCGCGCCCGCCCGCCGAACGCCACCGCGAGCGTTTGCGTCGCTTGCCACAGCGCCGATTTCGACAGGCTGTACGCGATCTGGTCGGGCACCGGATGCACGACACGCTGGTCGACGATATTGACGATCGCGGGGCGCTTGCCCTCACTCGCCGCGACCAGCGCCTTCGCCAGCATCACCGGCGCCGACAAATTGACCTGCATCATCTCGGCCAGCGCCGCCGCCGACAGGTCGGCCCATTCGCCCTCGGCGAAATGCGCCGCATTGTTGACGAGCAAGTCGGGCGCGCGGCCGAATTTGTCGATCACCGCCGGGATCAGCGCGTCGACCGCCCCGGGATCGCTCAGGTCGGCGGCAAAGCGATGGCTCACCGCTCCCGTCTCGGCCAGCGCTTCGGCGAGCACCGGATCGGCCTCGGCGGCGCTCCTTTTGTGCAGCGCCAGCGCATAGCCATCGCGCGCCAGCCGCGCCGAAATCGCGGCGCCGACGCGGTGGAGGCCCCCGGTGACGAGCGCCAGCTTCTGGTTCATTTGCGCGCGCGCCGCATCGTGATGCCGATCTCTTCGCCTTCCTCGGCGATCGCCAGCTTGACGATCTTGACCTCGACCTCCTCGACCTTGTCGTCCTGCAGGAAGAGGGTGTCGATGATATGGTCGGCGACGCTTTCGATCAGCACGAAATGCACATCCTTGGGCAGACCCTCGGTCGCCGCGAATTTCAGGTGCATGTAATTTTTCGAGCGGCTCAATGGCGTCGTCGGATCATAATGATCGGCCATCGCCAGCTTCGCGCGCACCGAAATGCGCAGCGGCTGCGGCAGATGGGTTTCTTCGGAATAAATGCCGGTCAGCACCTGGACGGTCAGCCCGTCCACCTCCAGCCACAATGTATCGGTCACAAGAATTTCCTGTTCGGTGGGGGCGACATTCGGCTTTCCATCGCCGACCCCGGACCCTAAAGCGCCGCCGCATTAGCGAAAGGGCGCACGTTGGTCGAGTTACTTCCATTGTCCGATATCGAGCCGCAGGCGGTCGAGCGTCTGCTCGACGCCGCTTTCGGATCGGATCGCTTTGGACGAACCGCCTACCGCATCCGCCAGGGTATGGATGCGGTCCCGGCGCTGAGCTTCGCGCTCATCGAGGATGGCGTGCTCGCGGGCACGATCCAGTGCTGGCCGGTCGCGCATCACGCCGCCGACGGGACCACGACCCCGCTCGTCATGGTCGGCCCCGTCGCGGTGCGCCCCGACGTCCAGCGCGGCGGCCATGGTCGTACGCTGATGGCGCGGATGCTCGAGGCTGCGGAGATCGACGCCGACAGCGGCCTGATGATGATCGGCGACCCCGAATATTATGGCCGCTTCTTCGGCTTCACCGCCGACGCCACCGGTGCGTGGGATTTGCCCGGCCCTTATGAGAAACGCCGCCTTCTCGCGCGCGCGGTGAACGGCCACGGCCTACCGACGGGTGCGGGGATGATCGGGCCGCGCTGACCGGCGCGGGCTTGCACCATCCGTCCGCCCCCCTATGTCGGTTCCATGGTAACCCCCGCGCCCTCGCTCCCGAAGGATTTTTCGCAGCTCTCGCTGACCGAAGCGGCCGAGTTGCTCGCGGCGCGCAAGCTGCCACCGGTCGAGCAATGGCACCCCGAGCGCGAGGGTGACAGTGCGATGGAAATCCGCGCCGATGGCAGCTGGTATCATGAGGGCGGGCGCATCAACCGTCCCGCGATGGTCAAACTCTTCTCGACGATTCTGCGCCGCGAGGCGGACGGCAGCCATGTCCTCGTCACGCCCGCCGAAAGGCTCGCCATCGCGGTCGAGGATACGCCCTTCCGCGCGGTCGAGATGAAGAGCGAGGGCGCGGGCAGGGACCGCAAGCTGGTCTTCCGGCTCGACACCGACGATCTGGTGATGGCCGGCCCCGACCACCCGCTCGGTTTCGGCACCGACCCCGACAATCCCGACCCGCGCCTCCATGTGCGCGGCGCGATCGGAAACGGCCTGGAGGCGCGCATCGATCGCGCGCTCTATTATGAGATCGCCGAGATGGCGTTGGCCGAGGATATGGATCCGCCCGCCATCTGGTCGAACGGTGCGTGCTTTCCGTTGGTGAGCGCCGCCTGATGCTCTCCGCCAAATTGCGCGTCGCGCTCGAAAATCTGCTGCCCGGCGAGGATGAGGACGAGACGTATCTCGGTACCCCGACGCTGCGCGATGCGGCGGTGCTGATCGCCTTCACCGACCGCCCCGACCCCGGTGTGATCCTGACCCAGCGCCCGCAATGGCTGCGCAGCCATGCGGGGCAGGTCGCCTTTCCCGGCGGCAAGATCGACCCCGGCGACGTCGATGCGGTCGACGCCGCGCTGCGCGAGGCCGAGGAGGAGATCGGGCTCAACCGCCGCGACGTGACGATCGCGGGGACCTGCGACGCCTATCGCTCGGGCAGCGGCTATCACATCACCCCCGTGCTCGGCGTGATCCCGCCCGACCTGCCGCTCGACCCCAACCCCGACGAGGTTGAGGACTGGTTCGAAGTGCCGCTCGATATCCTCTTCGACCCCGGCAATTACGATCGCCAGCAGGCCTATTGGCAGGGGCATGACCGGCATTATTATGACATGATGTGGCAGGGACGGCGGATCTGGGGCGTGACGGCGGGGATCATCGTCAACCTCGCGCGGCGCCTGCCCGCGGGCTGGTACCGATGACGCGGTTGCCCGAAGCCGAATGGCGCCATGGCGATGGGCTGCGCCGCATCGTCATCGCGCTGCAGGCGCGCGGCGGCGCGGTGAAGCTCGTCGGCGGCGCCGTACGCGACACCCTGCTCGGCCTGCCCGTCGCCGACATCGACCTTGCGACCCCGCTGACCCCCGATCAGGTCATGCACCGGCTCGAAAAGGCGGGAATCAAGGTCGTGCCGACGGGCATCGCGCACGGCACCGTCACCGCGATCGCCAGCCACGAACGGCACGAGATCACGACCTTGCGCCGCGATGTCGCGACCGACGGCCGCCGCGCGACCGTCGCCTTCGCCGACGACTGGCGTGAGGATGCCGCGCGCCGCGACTTCACGATCAACGCGCTCTACGCCGACCCGGCGACCGGCGAAGTCGACGATTATTTCGGCGGCCTCGCCGACCTCGCGGCGGGACGCATCCGCTTCATCGGTGACGCCGCGACGCGCATCGCCGAGGATCATCTGCGCATCCTGCGCTTCTATCGATTCGTCGCACGCTTCGGGCAGGGCGAACTCGATGGCGAAAGTCATGCCGCGGTTATCGCCGCGCGCCAGTCGCTGAAGAGCCTGTCGCGCGAACGCGTCGCCGACGAACTCACCAAGATTCTCGCGCTGCCCGATCCGCGCCCGATCGTGCACCAGATGGCGCGCGACGGCATGTTCGAGGTGATCCTGCCCGAACTCGCCCCCGATTTCGCCGCCGCGCTCGACCGCCTGCTCGCCAATGAGGCCGCGGCCACCGCGTCGCCCTCGGCCTTCCGCCGTCTGGCCGCCCTGCTGCCGCCCGCCGCGCCGACCGCCGAGGATGTCGCGAGCCGCCTTCGCCTCTCGTCGCGCCAGCGCAAGCATCTCGCCGCGCTCGCCGGACGTCGCGCCACTCCGCTGCCGCCGCCGCGCCAACTCGCGCATGCGGTCGGCGTCGAGGCCGCGACCGACATATATCTGCTCGCGGCGGGCCCGCACGAGGCGGTCGATGCCGTCCACCTGCTGGCAGGCTGGACTGTGCCCGAACTGCCGCTCAAGGGGGGTGAGATCGTCGCGCGCGGCGTCACCGCCGGGCCGCAGGTGGCGACGCTGCTCAAAGCGGTCGAAGCGGCGTGGGTGGCGGAGGATTTTCCCGACAGGGCGCGCGTCGCCGCGCTGCTCGATCAGAAGATCGGCTTGGCGAGCGACTGACGCCAATAGTCGAAGGCGGTGTCGGCGACCATCGGGTGCGCGAACAGGAAGCCCTGACCGAAATCGCAACCGAGCGCCGACAGCAGCCGCGCCTGATCGGCGGTCTCGACCCCTTCGGCGGTGGTCTTCATGCCCATCGCTTCGGCCAGGCTCTGGATTGTGCGGACGATCGCCACCTTGTCGCGGTCGTCGACCATATGGTCGACGAAGCTGCGGTCGATCTTGAGCACGTCGAGCGGCAGCCGCTGGAGATAGGCGAGGTTCGAATAGCCGGTGCCGAAATCGTCCATCGCGACGCGCGTCGACAGCGACTTGAGCTCGTTCAATACCGACAGTGCGAGGTCGGGATCGCCGATGATCGCGCTTTCGGTCAGCTCGATCATCAGCCGTTCGCCGCCGATGGCGTTCGCCGCCAGAGCTTGGCGCACCACCGCTGCGACATCGTCGCGGACCAGCTGGATCGCCGAGACATTGACCGAGAAATAGCAGTCGACCGGCGCCCCGTTCTTGGCATCCCATTCGGCGATCGTGCTCGCCGCCTTGGCGATCGCCCATTGCCCGAGCGGGACGATCAAACCGGAATCCTCGGCTATCGGGATGAATTCGGTCGGCGATATCGATCGGCTGCCGTCGTCGTCCCAGCGTGCCAGCGCCTCGAATCCTGACACCTTGCCCGTCGCCAGCTCGATCAACGGTTGGAAGGCGAGATGCAGCCGGTCCTCCTCGATCGCGCTGCGCAACGCGGTCTCGAGTCCGAAGCGATTGTCGGACAGCATCGCCGCTTCGGGTTCGTAAATCTCGATGCGGTCGGTCTGCTTGGCACGCTTCAACGCGATCTGGGCATGGCGGATCTGGTCGGCGACATCGGTGTCGCCGCCGGCCGAGATCGTGCAGCCGAGTGCGCAATCGACGCTGACCTTCAGCTCTCCGATGCGGAACGGGTGGTCGAAACAGCCGCGGATACGCCGGGCGATTTCGCGCACATCGGCGCGGCCGCCCGCGATGCGCGACGAGATAGCGAATTCGTCCCCGCCGGTACGCGCCAATATGTCGCCGCTGCGCAGGCTCGACTTCAGCCGCCGCGCGACAGTGATGATCAATTCGTCGCCTGCGAGCGGGCCGATATGTTCGTTGATGCGGCTGAAGCGTGCGAGGTCGAGCAGCAGGATCGCATGATCGGACTCGCCCTCGGCGGCGATGCGCTGTTCGACCAGTTCTTCGAAACCGGCGCGGTTGGGCAGGCCGGTCAGGCTGTCCGACACCAGTTCGCGGCGCAAATTGCGCTCGGTCATCATTTCCTGCGTGCGGTCGATCAGGGTGAGCAGGAACAGATTGTCGGTGCCGCATTCGTCGGACAGCGGCCCGATCGATCCGCGCAGGTCGCGCGCGGCGGGGCCTTCGCCCAGCTGGCAGGAAAATTCCTGGGTATCGTCGGGGTCCTGCTCGGCGCGTTCGATCGCCCGGCGCAGCTCGATCGGCGCGTTGGCGCCCGCAGGCGACAGACTCAACCGGTCGAACGCGGCATTGCTGGCGTGCAGGCGGAAATTGCCGCGCGCGAGCGGACGGATCAGCGCTGCCGGAACCGGCATGGCGTCGATCCAGCCGACAAACAAAAGGGGCCGGTCCTCGCCGGTTCGATCAATAGGCATAAAAGAGGGTTTTGTGCGACCTTTCCCCATTGCTCGAACACTAGGGGGCGGGGGGTAAAGAAGCTATTTACGGCTACATCGAAAAGCGATCAGCCGAAACGATTGTTCCGCGGAAAACCGGTGGGTGGCATGCGCCCCGCTGCGCCGCGCGCAACGCGCCAGGGCGCAAGGTCGGTTTCGGTGCGCGTGCGGCCTGTGTCGCCGCCCATCGCCCAGCTGAGGCCGTCGGCAAAGGCAAAGGCGACTGCATCGGACAGCCCGCCGTCGCGATAACGTTGCAGCATCACGCCCTGGCCGCGCGCCATCACCGGCACTTCGGCGAGCGGGAAGACGACGAGCTTGCGGTTCTCGCCGACCACCGCGACGCTGTCGTCGCTTGCGGCAATCGGGCGCACGACGCCGAGCTGCGCCTTCGGCTTCAGATTGACGACGTTGCGGCCCTTGCGCGTCTCGGCGATGATCTCGCCCATCTGCGCGACAAAGCCGTGGCCGCTGGTCGAGGCGAGGAGTAACCGGCCGTCGGCGCTCGCCGGGATCAGCGCGACGATGCGCGCTTCGGGGTCGATGTCGACCATCAGCCGCAGCGGTTCGCCAAAGCCGCGGCCGCCGGGCAATTTGTCGGCGCCGATGGTGTAGAAACGCCCGTCGCTCGCCGCGATCAGCAATTTGTCGGTGGTCTGCGCATGGACCGCAAAGGCGAGCTCGTCGCCTTCCTTGAACTTGAACTCGCCCCACTGGTCGGGCGCGACATGCGCGCGCTGCGCGCGGATCCATCCGCGCTTCGACAGGATCACCGTTACCGGTTCCTTCTCGATCATCGCATCGAGCGGGATGTCGCGTGCCGGCGCGGCTTCGGCGATCGTCGTGCGCCGCGCGCCGAGCAGGGTGTCGAGGCCATAGACCGCGCGCAGCTTCTCCAGGTCCTTGCGCAGCCGCGTCTTCTGCCGCGCGGGGCTTTCGATCAGTTTCGCCAGCTCCTCGCGCTCGGCGGTCAAATCGGCCTGCTCTCGCTTCAGCTCCATTTCCTCGAGCTTGCGCAAGGACCGCAGCCGCATGTTGAGGATCGCCTCGGCCTGGCGGTCGGTCAGGATGAATTCGGCGATCATCACCGGCTTGGGTTCGTCCTCGGTCCGGATGATCTCGATGATCCGGTCGAGGTTCAAAAAGGCGATGATGTAACCCGCGACCAGTTCGAGGCGGTCGTCGATCTTCGCGATGCGGTGCTGCGCGCGGCGGACGAGGACGACGATCTGGTGCTGCAGCCATTCGGTGAGCAGCTGGTGAAGCCCCATAACCTTCGGCGTGCGCGTCGCGTCGAGCACGTTGAGGTTGAGCGCGAAGCGGCTTTCGAGGTCGGTCAGCCGATACAGGCTTTCCTTGAGCACATCGGGGTCGACGTTGCGGCTCTTCGGCACCAGCACGATGCGCAGGTCCTCGGCGCTTTCGTCGCGAACATCCTCGAGGATCGGGAGCTTCTTGTCGGCGATCAGCTGCGCGATCTGCTCGATCAGCTTGCCCTTGGCGACCCCGTAAGGAATTTCACTGATGACGAGCTGCCAGGTGCCGCCCGCTTGGCGTTCGATCCCCGTCGCTTCCCAGGCGCCGTCGGCCTTGCCCAGCGAAAAACGCGCGCGGACGCGAAAACCGCCGCGCCCGGTTTCATAGGCGAGGCGGATCGCCTCGGGGCTGTCGACGACAATGCCCCCGGTCGGAAAATCGGGGCCTTTGACATGGTCGAGCAGCTCGGCCAGCTCGGCGCGCGGATTTTCGATCAGCACCAGCGCCGCGTCGATCACCTCGGCGGCGTTGTGCGGCGGGATATTCGTCGCCATGCCGACCGCGATTCCGCTCGCGCCATTGGCGAGCAGGTTCGGGAACAGCCCCGGCATGATTTCGGGCTCTTCGTCCTCGCCATTATAGGTCGGCTTGAAATCGACGGTGCCCTCGTCGAGCCCCTGCATCAGGTCGACCGCGACGCGCGTCAGCCGCGCCTCGGTGTAGCGATAGGCCGCAGCATTATCGCCGTCGATATTGCCGAAATTGCCCTGGCCATCGACGAGCGGGTAGCGGAGCGAGAAATCCTGCGCGAGGCGGACCATCGCGTCATAGACCGCGGTGTCGCCGTGGGGGTGGAATTTACCGATGACATCGCCGACGACACGCGCCGACTTCTTGTAGCCCTGGCTCGGGTCGAGCCGCATCGCGCGCATCGCCCACAACAGGCGGCGGTGGACGGGCTTCAACCCGTCGCGGAGATCGGGGAGCGAACGCGCGGTGATCGTCGACAGCGCATAGACGAGGTATCGCTCCGACAGCGCGCTGTCGAAGGGGGTGTCGCTCATGCCGGGAACGGGGTCGGAAGCAGGAAGATCGTCGTCGGTGGTCGCCATTGTCCGCGCGGATAGCAAGCCCGGCGCCGCATGGCAAAGGGCGATGCGGCCTAATAGAGATTGTTCTTATAATCCTGATCGAGCCCCTTCTGGATCATGCCCGGGGTGACGACCGCGCTTGCGATGCGTGCGCCGATGCCTTTGCTGCGGTTCAGGCGCAGATGCTCGCCGAGCATCTTGGCGGGGCTGACGCCGGCGGGTGCGGGGGCAGCGGGCCAGAGGCGCGCGCGCGCGATCGCGGCGCTGGGCGCGAGCGTAAGGACAAGATCGTCGACGCGCGCGGCGAGCAGAGGCTGTTTGTCGCCGACGGCGAAGGGTGCGCGCGCCGCTTCGTCGCTGTCGAGCGTCGCCGATCCGGTCAGCGTCAGGGCCATCGTCGATCCCGGGATCAGCAGCGCTGCGGCGATGCGCGGCTGCGCGATGATGTTGCGGAAACTGTCGGTGCGGCGATTGCCGGGGCGGTCGGGAAAGGCCAGCGCGTCGCCGTCGATTTGCGCGAGCCGCCCGGCCGGATCGCCCTTGGGGCTGAGGTCGGCGCCGCCTGCGGTATCGATCGTCGCGAGCGCCATGAAGCGGCTGGCGGCGACGAAGGCGTCGGTGGCCCCGGGCGCATCGTCACGCGGATCAGCCTTCCAGAAGTCCGAGCGGATCAGCGCCTTGGCGCAGTGGACATAGCATTCTTCGACCGCGATCTGTGCGGTGCCGTCGGCGATCTCGGCGACGCGGCCGTTGATCCGCAGCGTCTCTCCGATACCCGGCAACAGGAACAGTGAGCCAAAGCCTTCGCCGGTCCGCAGCAGCGCCGGATGGTCGATGCGATCGAGCGGAACCGACAGCGTCGGGCCGTCCGACCGCGCAAAGCCGGGCTCGCCGCCTGCAAGCGTCACCACGACGCCGCCGATACCGTCGCCGACCCCGGCGAACATCAGCGGCGCGGCGGCAAGCCAGCGCTGCGCGGTCGCGTCGACATGGTCGATGACCTTGAGGTCGATCGCCGGCGAAGGCTTGCCGATGACCGCTTCGAGCGCGGCGATGCTGTCGATGGCCGTCATTCCGGCTGCTCCTCTCCTTCGGTCGCGCGGGCGCCCAATCGTCATAGCCTTGCTACCACAAGGAAAAGATTATCTCATAGTTGCAAATGCCTCGCAATAACATAAAAGCCGCGGCGAGGTAGCCCGGAGATTCGCATGTACGCCTATGTCGACCGTCCCGTCGAAAGCCTGTGCAATGGCGGGCGGTTCCTGCTGTGGGCGATGCGTGGCTGGGTCGCAGCGGCCGAGCGGCGCGAATGCCCGCCGCAGGCGCTGCATCGCGGCTTTGCGGCGGTGAACGCGCGCGCCGTGCTGCCCGATTTTCATGTCGCGATGGCGATGCTGGCAAGCGATGGGCGCGAATGCCTGACGCTCGCGCCGATGCCCTGCGCGCGGATCACCGAGGATGAGGCGGTGCTGATGACGCTGTGGCGCGACGCCGCCGTCGGCGATCCGGCGGCGCTGCGCGCGACGCTGGCGTTGCTGGTCGAGGTCGATGGCGTCGCCCCGATCGCCAATGCCGTCGTCGGTGCCGCGAAGGGATTGGCTGCCGCCGGCTTCGACCTGTCTCCGCTTTCCTCCCCACCCTCCAAAAAACATCAGGAATCCAAGTGATGAGCGACCGTATCGCCGCCGCAGCCAAACTGGCTCCTTCCGCATCGTTGACCGTCGAGGAAGTGCGGAGCGTCCGCCACTGGAACGAGCATCTGTTCAGCTTCACGATCAGCCGCCCGCCGAGCTTCCGCTTCCGGTCGGGCGAGTTCGTGATGATCGGCCTGCCGGGCGGCGAGGGGCGACCGCTGCTGCGCGCTTATTCGATCGCGAGCCCCGCCTATGCCGACGAACTGGAATTCCTGTCGATCAAGGTGCCCGACGGCCCGCTGACCTCACGGCTCCAGCTGGTCGCGCCGGGCGACCCGATCTATCTCGGCCGCAAGCCGACCGGCACGCTCGTCGCCGACGCGCTGACCCCGGGACGGCGGCTGTTCCTGCTGTCGACCGGCACCGGCCTCGCCCCCTTCCTCAGCCTGGCGCGCGATCCCGACATCTATGAGCGGTTCAACGAGATCGTGGTCGTCCATTGCGTGCGGCAGGTCAGCGACCTTGCCTTCCGCGACGAGCTCGAAAGCCAGCTCGCCGGCGATCCGCTGGTGCAGGATCAGGCGCTGCTGCAATTCCATTACCTGCCGACGGTGACGCGCGAGCCGTTCCGCACGATGGGCCGCATCGACGCGCTGATCGACAATGGCGCGCTGTTCGGCCACCCGCTGACCGGCCCCGCAGCCTTCGACCCCGAGAGCGACCGCATCATGATGTGCGGCAGCATGGCGATGATCCGCGAGCTGCAGGCGCGCTTCGAGGAACTGGGCTTCAAGGAAGGCTCGAACGCCGCCCCCGGCGATTTCGTGATCGAGCGCGCGTTCGTCGGTTAGGCCAGAACGTCTTCAGGGCTAATCGGCATAGGCCTTGACCAGGTCGACCATGAAATCGCGCCCGACGTAGAGCGATTGCACCGCGATGCGTTCGTTGAGGCCGTGGACGCCATTGCCGTCGGGGTCGCCCCACATGCCGGGGATGCCATAGGTCGGGATGCCCGCCGCGCCGAGGAAGGTCGCATCGGTATATCCATTGGCCATCGACGGGATGACCGTCAGCCCCGGCCAATATTTGGCGACGAGCCTTTCCATCGGGCCGATGACCTTCGGGTCGAGCGGCGGCGCGGGCGGGGCGGGACGCTTGGGCGGCAATTGGGTGATCGTCACCTTGGGGTCGCCGATGACCCGCGCGAGTTCGTCCTTGATCGATTCGATGCTGTGGCCCGGGAAGATGCGGCAATTGATGTTCGCCCCGGCGCGCTGCGGCAGCGCGTTCGCGGCATGACCGCCGTCGAGCAAAGTCGCGACGCAGGTGGTGCGCAGATTGCTGTGCAGGAACGGATCGGCGTTGACGATCGCCTCGGCGGCCTTGTCGGCCGGGTCGAGCGCGAGCGCGATCATCGCGCGTCCGGTCGCGTCGCCGCGCGCGGCGCCCGCCTCGGCAAAATAGCGCCGCGTGACGTCGGTCAGTTCGACGGGGAATTCATGCTCCTCGATCCGGGTCAGCGCCGCCGCGAGCTCGTAGATCGCATTGTCGGGCACCGGTGCCGAGCTGTGCCCGCCGGGATTGCGCGTTTCGAGGCGGAAATTGGCGAAGGTCTTTTCGCCGACCTGCACCGACTGGCCGATGACCTTGCCCTTGCCGTCGCTGTCGCCGCCGCCGCCTTCGTTGAGCGCGAATTCGGCGTCGATCAGGTCGCGCCTGTTCGCGGCGAGCCATTCGACGCCGTTGAACGCGCCATTGGTCTCCTCGCCGCAGGTCAGCGCCATCTTGATCGTGCGCTTGGGCTTGTAGCCCGCCTGCTGGAAGCGGATCAGCATGTCGACCCACACCGCCGCCTGCGACTTCACGTCGAGCGTGCCGCGGCCATAGAAATAGCCATTTTCCTCGAACAGGGTGAAGGGATCGCGTTCCCAATCCGCGCGCTTCGCCTCGACGACGTCGATATGCGCCATCACCAAGATCGGCTTCGCCTTCTTCGAGGTCCCCGGATAAATGGCGACGAGGCCGCCTTCCTTCGGGTGCTCGGGGGTCGCGAAGAGGTGAAGCTGGCTGTCGGGGAAACCCGCGGCCTTCATCCGCGTCGCCATCCGCTCGGCGGCGAGCGTGCAGCTGCCCGACGACAGGGTGGTATTGGTTTCGATCAGTTCCTTGAAGATGTCGCGGAAGATGAGCTGGTCGGGGCGCGGCTGCGGCTCCTGCGCGGCGGCGGGCGTAGTAAAGGCCAGCGCGGTCAGGATCGGCAGCCAGATTTTCTTCATGATGAATCCCCTTCGCATGCGAAGGGAGCAGAAAGCGCGGGGGGCGGCAAGACGGATTGTCGGGTCGGTTTCGGGCGGTTGCGGACTGGGGCCAACGCCCCTCTCTCCCCTTGAGGGAGAGATACGCAGGCTTGGCAGCTTGCTGCCTAGCCGCAGTTGAGAGGGGGTTTTGCGTCCGCCGACGTCGCACCCCCTCTCCAAGCTTCGCTAGCTCCTGACGGAGCAAGCTGCGCTATCCTCTCCCTCGAGGGGAGAGGAGATCATGCCCGCTCCCCACCCCAACGCCGCCATCGACCGTTCGGCTTTCGATTCCGCCTGCGCTTTCCCTTGCGCGGTCCCGCGCTTTCGCGCATCCCGCCCCAAGGGAAGAGGAGTATCAGTGACCGAAATCGACGATCATCCGCCGGGTCTGGTGGCGCGTGCCGTGCGGCGGCTGTTGCTGCTGCTATACCGGATGCGCGGGTGGAAGGCAGAGGGCGAGGTGCCCGAACCGCGGCGCTTCATCATCATCGCGGCGCCGCACACGAGCAACTGGGATTTCGTGAACTTCCTCGGCCTGACCGCCGACCTGAAGGTTCGCGCGCATTTCATGGGGAAATTGTCGCTGTTCAAATGGCCGATCGGCGGCTTCATGAAACAGATGGGCGGTATCCCGGTCGACCGCCGCGGCGGGACCAACGTCGTCCAGCAGATGGTCGACGAATTCGCGCGCCGCGCCGAATTCATGCTCACCGTCGCGCCCGAAGGCACGCGCGGCAAGACGACCAAGTGGCGCACCGGATTCTATCAGATCGCGCTGGCGGCGAAGGTGCCGCTGGTCGTCGGCTTCATGGATTATGGCACGCGCACCGGCGGGCTCGGCCCGCTGATCTGGCCGACGGGCGACTTCCGCGCCGATATGATCAAGGTGCTGGAAACCTATAAAAGTTGCGTTCCGAAAATTCCGGGGCGTGCGGTGAAATCGATCGATGATATCGTGGGGGCGGATTAGGACCGGCCAAGGCAACGGCAGGAGCGTGCGATGACGAGCGTGGGAATCATGCTGGCGACGAATTTCTTCGGCCTGATCCTGGTGATCGGCATCCTGTGGCTGATCGCGCTGCAGATCCGCGACGTGTCGTTCATCGACGCCTTCTGGGCGTTCGGCATGGTGCTGCTCGCGTGGGGCAGTGCGATCCAGGACGGCAGCGAAGGGCTGCGCGCGCAGTTGCTGCTCGGGCTGACGACCCTGTGGGGGCTGCGCCTTGCGCTTCACCTGTTCATCCGCTGGCGCCGCACCGGCGAGGACCCGCGCTATCAGAAGATCATCGCGGGCATCATGAAGAAGCGCCATTGGGGGTGGGAGGTCACCGCGCTGGTCAGCGTCTTCCTGACGCAGGCGCCCTTGCTGTTCGTCACCAGCCTGCCGGCGCAGATCGGCATCTGGGCGAGCGCGGCGGCGCCGGCATCGGCGATCGGCGTGCTTGGCTGGATCGGCGTCGCCGCCGCGCTCACCGGCATCGCGTTCGAGACCGTCGGCGACGCGCAACTCCACGCCTTTCGCAACAACCCCGAAAATCATGGCAAGATCCTCGACACCGGGCTGTGGCGTTACACGCGCCATCCCAATTATTTCGGCGATGCGCTGACCTGGTGGGGCATTTTCCTCGTCGCCGCCGACGCAGCCTGGTGGGTCGCGGCGGCGAGCGTGATCGGGCCATTGTTCCTGAGCTTCACGCTCACCAAATGGTCGGGCAAGGCGCTGCTCGAACGCGGCATGAAACATACGCGGCCGGGCTATGACGATTATGTCGCGCGCACTTCGGGTTTCATTCCCTGGCCCCCTAAAAAACATGGGTCATGAAAAAGCGTGGGGCGTGATCCGGGCCTCGATGCCGACGCGCCGGTTCCGGCTGACGTCAGCGCGCTCGGCGACGCGCCGCGGATCCGCGCGATATTGAACGACGCGGCGCGCGAAGGGCGGAGCGTCAGCTATTCCGAACTGCTCGGCGAACTGGGGTTTCGCTTCACGCGACCCAAGATGCGCGCGGTCGTCAAGACGCTCGCCGAGGTCGACCGGCTGTGTGCGCTCGACGGCGAGCCCGACATGGCGGTGCTGGTGGTGCGCGAGAGCGACCGGCTGCCCGGGCAGGGATGGTGGGTTGGTGGGACGGCGCTGCTGCTCGGCTATGACGGGCCGTGGGAGGGCGCGGCGGCGACGCGCTTCATTCGCGAGCAGCAGCAGGCGGTGTTCGACTATTGGGAGGGGCGTTAGGGATGGGCGAAGTCGGCTTGTCGTTCTTGCGAATGATACTCACGCTGATGTTGCTTGGCGGAATGCACGAATATGCCCCGCCTTCATGGGGCGCCTACGGAGCATTCATCGCTTTCCTCGGCTTGTCTTTTCTCGTCACGCTGATCCATGAGTTGAGCCATGCGCTGGCTGTTTGGCTACAGCGCGGTACCGTCATCGAAATCTCAGTTCTCGGCCTGACCTATTCACCGCAGTTCCACCGTTTTAATGTGAAATCGCTTCCTCCGGGGGGCGACCTCGCCGGCTATGTCAATTTCCTGCCGCCCGAAGAGGATTGGACAAGGCGGCAATATGGCATCGTCATCGCGGCTGGACCGGCTGCCGATGCGGCGCTTGCATTATTGGCGCTCGCGACATCGATGTGGCAGGCCGCGCCAGACCCATCAATGCGCGCGCCCGTCGCAGTCGTCGCCTATGACGATGCGTCGCCGACCCCGGCAAAAGTGCGGAGCAATTTGCCTTCGAACGAAGAGCATGAGCGCATCGTCGCGGAAGTGCGGGACCGCAAAAGATGGGAGCCGTTAGAAGATTTGGACGCTCTCGCTCCGATGCTCATGGTCATCGCCTTCATCTCTTCGCTGGGGAATCTTCTTCCCTATCGCGGGAGCGACGGTGCGAAACTGCTTGAGCTTTGGCGCGGACGGAACCGTTTCGCGCGGATGCCCAAGCGTCGATAGACCTATTTCTTAAGCCCGATCTCCCGCAACCGCTCCTGCAGATACTCGTCCGCGGTAATCGGCGTCGGATAAAGGTTCGGCTGCGACGCGCTCACGCAATTTTCCAGCGTCTCTATCGGATAGTCCGAGCGGAAGTGGAGGAAGAAGGGCATCGAGTAACGCGCGACGCTCGCGCGGCCGGCATCGGGGTTGCGCACGCGGTGCGTGGTCGAGGGCAGGCGGTTGTTGGTGAGCCGCTGGAGCATGTCGCCGACATTGACCGCCATCGCGCCCGGCGGGGGCGAGACGGGGAGCCAGCTGCCGTCCTTGTCAAGGATTTCGAGCCCGGCTTCCTCGGCGCCGAGGAGAAGCGTGATCGTATTGATATCCTCATGCGCTTCGGCGCGGATGCCCTTTGCGGGCGCCTCGACCGGCGGATAATGGAGCAGGCGCATCACGCTGTTGCCGTCCTGCACCGTGTCGTCGAAGAAATCGGGGTCGAGCTTCAGGTAGCGCGCGATCCCCGAGAGAAGGCGCCCGCCGACGCGGTCGAATTCGGCGAACAGCTTGTCGTAAGCGGTGCGGAAGCCCGCGACCTCGGCGGGCCAGACATTGTTCGGCTGCTGCGCGGCGAGGCGGTGGCCTGCGGGCAGGTCGCGGCCGACGTGCCAGAATTCCTTGAGGTCGACTTCCTTCGCGCCCTTCGCGATCTCGGTCCCGAAGGGGGTGTAGCCGCGCGCGCCGCCGCCGCCGGGGATGTGATAGGCGCGCTTCTGGTCCTCATCGAGCGCGAAGAATTGCTTCGCCTTGTCCCACGCCTCGTCGATCAGATCGGGATCGATGCCATGATCGGTGATCATCGCGAAGCCGAAGCGTTCGAAGGAGGCGCCGAATTCCTGCGCGAACTGCTCGGCAGGAAGGGCCATGGAAATCACGGGTACGGCGGCGGTCATCGGTGGTTCGTCCATTTGTTGGTGCTGTGGCGCGCCATGCCGGTCGGATCGGGGCGCGTCTTTGACATGAATCGGGATTTAGGCGTTCCGGCGCCGCGGTTAAAGGGAAAAAGGCGGTTCCACCCTGCGCGCCGCTCGGCTAGGCAGCGGCCATGGCAAAGCAATATTGGCTGATGAAATCCGAACCCGACGCCTATGCGTGGGAAACGCTCGTCAAGGACGGCAAGGGCATGTGGGACGGGGTCCGCAACCACAGCGCCAAGCTCAACATGAAGGCGATGAAGGTCGGCGACGAGGCGCTCTTCTATCACAGCAATATCGGCAAGGAATGCGTCGGGATCATGGAGATCGTCGAGGAGGCGACCCCCGATCCGACCGCCGACGATGGCTCGCCGTGGGTGATCGTGCGCGTCGCGCCGGTGCGGCCGCTCGCGTATCCGGTGACGCTGGCGGCGATCAAGGCCGATCCCAAGCTCGCCGACATGGACCTGATCCGGCTGTCGCGGCTGTCGGTCGGGCGCGTGACGCCCGCCGAGTGGAAACATATCCTCAAAAAATCGGAAAAGCCCGAGGGCTGATGTTCAGCGCAGCGGGGTGCGCAGCTTGCTCTGCATATGCTCGGCGACTGAGGGGTGGAGCGGGTTCACGAACTCGCAGCCATATTCATTGCCGTCGACGCGGCGGACGATCGCTTCGAGCTGCTGGAGGCCGGGCAGGCTGACCCAGATATGCTTCCCGATTGCCGGGCGGGCGAAGGTGTTCATGCGGAAACCGGTCGACGACAGGTCGAACAGCTCGGCATCATAGGGGTTGAAGCCCGCCTCGCGAAATTTCGCATTGGCCTTGACCTGCGCGCGCTGTGCGCCGCGCGTCTTGGTGGCCTGCTTGGTGGTCATGGTGCCCTGGTAGTTCACGGTCGTTCGCGATCCCATTGATGTGGAGCGGCAAAATTACGGCGCGATGCTTTCGCCTGTGTAAACGGACATCGTAAATATCGTCGAAACAGCGCCTTCTTGTCTCGCGGTGGGACATTTTGGACCGCCGCGGGGTTTCGGGCACCCGCGATCATGGCAAGATTAGGTAAAGATTGGATTTACTCTGGCGAACGGACGCGGCCGCGGCCCGCCTTCACGGTGCTGCGCGCCTTCTTGCTGTCGACGCGGCGCGCCTTGGCGGCCTTGCTCGGCTTGGTCTTGATGCGGCGTTCGGGGCGGATCAGCGCCTGGTCGACCAGCGCGTTCAGCCGCGCGCGCGCATCGGCGCGGTTCGCCTCCTGCGTGCGATACTGGCGCGCGAGGATGATCAGTTCGCCCTCGGTCGTCATCCGGCTGCCCGCGAGCGTCTTCAGGCGGCGATAGGCGTCGGGCGGCAGGCCGAGCGCGAAGACGTCGACGCGTAGCTGGCACGCGGTCGCGACCTTGTTGACATTCTGCCCGCCGGGGCCAGTCCCGGCGAGGAACTTCTCCGAAATCGCCGATTCCGGGATGTCAGCCACGCGTCGGCTCCGCCCCCTCCGGCGCGGTAAAGCCGAGCGCGGCGAAACGGTCGGGGAAGGGCGCTTCGGCGACGATCGGCGGCTTGGCGCCGCGCGCGACGACGAGCCGCTCGGCGTGGAGCAGGGTGCGGCCCTTGGGTCCGCCGCGGCCATAGACGGGATCGCCGGCGAGCGCGAAGCCCAGCCCTTCGAGCGCATGGACGCGCAGCTGGTGGGTGCGGCCGGTTTCGGGGCGGAAGCGCAGCAGGCTGCGGCCATCGACGTCCGCCAGCTTTTCCCAGTGCGAGATCGACGGTTTGCCCTTTGCATCGCCGACCATGCGCCAGCCCTGCTCGGCGGTCGACACCTTGGCGAGCGGCAGGTCGATCGTGCCGCCCGTCCCTTCGACGACGCCGTCGACGATCGCGAGATAGGATTTTTCGACCTCGCGCGCCTCGAACGCCTGGGTGAAGCGGCCATGCGCCTTGGGATTGCGCGCGAGCAGCAGGCAGCCCGAGGTGTCGCGGTCGAGCCGGTGGACCGCGAGCGGCCAGCGCTTGAACCCGAATTTCAGGCTGTCGAGATGGTTTTCGAGGCTGAGGCTGCCGTCGCGCGGCGCGTCGACGGGCAGGCCCGCGGGCTTGTCGACGACGATCGCCTCGCCGTCGAGGAACAGGATATGATCGGTAAGCAGCATCGGCGGCCTATAGGCCGCGTGGCGCTCAGCCGAAAGAATAAACGTCCATGCCGAGCAGGCCGTAGGTCGTGCTGGCGTGGAGGCGTTCGGGCGTACCGCCGGCGCCCATGGCGACGAACAGCGGCAGGATATGGTCCATCGTCGGGTGGTTGTCGGCGCCGTGCGGCGCGCGCTCGACCGCGTGGAGGACATCGTCGATCGCGCCCGCCGCCATGCGATCGGCGACCCAGTCGGTGAAGCCGGTGACCCACGCGGGGGCGGGGGCATCGATGGCGGGCCGCGCCGAGAAGAGTGCGCGAAGGTTGTGCGTGATGCTGCCCGACCCGATAATCAGCACGCCCTCGTCGCGCAGCGGCGCGAGCGCCTGGCCGAGCGCATGATGCCATTCGGGTGAGGCGTTTGACGCGATCGAGAGCTGGACGACGGGAATGTCGGCGTCGGGATAGGTCAGCGACAGCGGCACCCACGCGCCATGGTCGAGACCGCGGTCGGGATCGGCGGTGACCGCGAGGCCGTGCGCGCCGAGGAGGCCGACGATCTGCGCCGCGAGCGCGGGATCGCCGGGCGCGGGGTAGCGCATCGCGAAGAGCTCGTCGGGGAAGCCGCCGAAGTCGTGGATCGTCGGCGGCTGCGGCGACGCGGTCACCGTCGCGCGGCCGCCCTGAAAGGCGGCATCATGATGCGCCGACACGACGAGGATCGCGCGCGGGCGCGGCAAATGGGCGCCCAGCCCGGCGAGGAAGTCCCGCGCC
>NZ_LYVN01000076.1:12500-18901 GCF_001990265.1 Sphingopyxis sp. KK2 | reverse complement strand
GATCTGGGTGACCTCAAATTCTATCGCATCCCGTTCCGCGTCGATGTCTCGGCGAAGGGGCAGAAGCAGGTCGCGCTGCTGGTGAAGGACAAGGTTGCGGTCGAACAGCTGTATACCACGATATTCTACGACTGGATGGCCGACCGCGTGCAGCCGCTGACGATGATGCTGCGCGTCCAGAATCGCGAGTCGGACGGACTCGGTCTGGCGTTGCCCGCCGGCGCGGCGTCAGTGTTCGAGACGATCGGCGGCCGGCGGCTGCTCGTCGGCGAAGCGCAGATCGGCGACAAGGCGAAGGGCGAACGCGTCGACTATGAACTCGGGCTCAGCCCCGCGGTGCAATATAAGAGCGTCGTCATCGCACGCGGGCCGAAGGGCGAATATCAGGACTGGCAGGTGACGCTGACCAATGCGCGGCCGTTCGATGCCGAGGTCGAGATACTGATCCCCTTTACCATCGATCCCGAACCGGTGGACTGGGAGCGGCGCGGGTCGAGCTGGGTGTGGCGCGTGCGCGTGCCGGCGAACGACAGCGTGGTGAAGACATTCCGGCAGAAGATGCGCTGACGAAAGACAGGCAGGGGAGAGGTCGCATGGCGGGTGGGTCGAAGAAATGGGGGCTGCTGCTCGCGGCGGTCGCGGTGCCGGCGGCGGCGCAGCAAGTGGTGAGCACCGGCGGGCAGGGCGATGTCGCGGTGACCATCTACAGCGGCGAACTCGCGCTGGTCACCGATACGCGCCAGACCAATTTGCCCGCGGGCGCAGCGAAGCTGGAATTCCCCGACGTGTCGACGCGCATCCGGCCCGAGACGGTGAGCCTGGTCGGCACCGGGCTGGAGATCGTCGAGCAGAATTTCGACTTCGACCTGCTCTCCCCCACCGCGATGATGCAGAAGGCGGTGGGGCAGGAGATCACGCTGATCCGCACCAACCCCGCGACCGGCGCCGAACTGCGCGAGCGCGCCAAGGTGCTCGCGGTCAATGGCGGGGTGGTGCTCGATGTCGGCGGGCGAATCGAGATATTGCGCGACGACAATCTGCCGGTGCGGGTGATCTTCGACGGCATCCCCGCGAACCTGCGCGCGCGACCGACCTTGTCGGTGACGGTCGACAGCAAGAGCGCGGGGACGCGGCCGCTGACCCTGCGCTATCTGTCCGAAGGGCTGAGCTGGCGCGCCGACTATGTCGCGCTGTACGATGAGGGCGCGAAGGCGATGGACGTGCAGGGCTGGGTCACGCTGCGCAACAACAGCGGCACCGGTTTCGCCAACGCCAAACTGCTGCTCGTCGCGAGCGAGCAGATCGGGATCAGGCGCGGTTCGCGGAGCGGCGACGGCGAGCCTGCGGCGCTGACCAGCGCGGGGACCGAAGCGGCGAAGGCCGAGGCGCTTGCCGACATGCATGCCTATCCGATGACCGAGCGGACGACAATCGCGAGCGCGCAGCAGAAGCAGATCGCCTTTCTCGACGCGATGGGGGTGCCCGCGACGCGCGGCTATTCGGCGTCGGTCGACCGCTTCCGCACCACCGACCAGGCCGAGAGCGCGATTTCGACCTATCGTTTCTCGACCGGCAAGGGTGGAGTCGGCGACGCGATGCCGGCGGGGTCGGTGCGGTTGTACGTCAAGGATGCGCGCGGCGCGGCGCAGTTCGTCGGCGAGTCCTATATCGGCCACACCAGCACGGGTTCGACGCTGTCGCTCGCGACGGGCAAGGCGTTCGACGTCAAATATCAGGCGGTCATCGACAAGCGCGAAAAGCTGACCGAGGAGGATTGGACGCGCAGCTCGTCGACGCGGGTAACCAAGAATGGCGTGGTCACGGTCACCGAGACCGATGTGAAGCGCGACTATTGGCGCACGCATATGCGCTATATCTTCACCAACGCGCGGCCGACGCCGGTGACGGTCGAATTCTCGCAGCACGGGCTCAACAGCTATAACAATGACACGCGCGTGCCGTTCGAGAGCCTGCCGGCCGAGAAGGAGCAGGCGTATGACAGCCGCAAATGGCTGGTGACGGTGCCCGCGAACGGGCGCACCGAACTGACCGTCCAATATGACACGCTGAACTGAGCCATGCGCTTCGCCGCGCTTGGATTGTTTTGGGCGCTCGCGATGCTGGCGACGCCCGCGCGCGCCGCCGATCCGCCGGTGGTCGCGTCGCCGAAACCCGACCATGTCGCCATCAGCCTGTACCGCGACCCGAACCGCGACACCGGATCGCCGCTGCCCGCGCCCGACGAGGAGGAGCCGCTCGGCGGCTTTGCGCTGATTCGCGAGACGCGCACCGTCGACCTGCCGCCGGGGCCGGTGACATTGCGATTCGAGGGGGTGTCGAGCAGCATCCTGCCCGAATCGGCGTTGCTGCAGGGTGGGGGCAAGCCGCGCGAAAAAAATTACGACCGGCGGCTGTTGTCGCAGCGCGGGCTGCTCGATGCGCTGACCGGGCAGCAGGTGATGCTGCGCACCACCGACCCCGCGACGGGCAAGGCGAGTCTCGAGCGGGTGCGAATCCGCTCGGGGCCGGCCGAACTGATCGTCGAGCGCAAGGGCGGGTATGAGGCGGTGCAATGCAGCGGCCTGTCCGAAACCCTGCTTTACGATGCGGTGCCCGCGGGGCTGAACCCGGTGCCGACGCTGTCGATGACGCTCGGCGACCAGCCGGGCGGGCGGACGACGCTCGAACTCACTTATCTGGCCAATAATTTCGACTGGCAGTCGAACTATGTCGGGCAGGTCGCCGACGATGCCGAGGCGGTCGATCTCTTCGCGTGGCTGACCGTCGCGAGCGGCGATTCGACGAGCTTCGTCGACGCCGACATGGCGGTGATCGCGGGGCGTATCGCTTTCTTCGCGGCTGCGCCGCTCGCCGACGACGAGGAGCCGTGGGAAGCCGAGCAACGAAAGCGGCAGGAAGCCGAGCAGGATCCGTGGAACCCCGACAATATCGAGGTCTGGTTCGATTGCTGGCCGCGCGGGAGCAGCGGAAGCGGCGGATATTATCCGCGGCTGTTCGGTCCCGACCGCTTGCCCGAGGGCGATATCGAATATGCCGGCGGTTACGAGATCGGATTTTATGGCGGCGGCGGGGGCGGCGACGAGGATAGCGAGATCATCGTCACCGGCGCGCGAATCGCGCCGCGCGAGGATATCGGCGATTACAAGCTGTACCGCGTGCCGCAGCCGACGACGCTCGGCGCGCAGAGTCGCAAGCAGATCGCCTTCCTCGAAAAGCCGGGAGTCGCGGCGCAGATGCTTCACGCCTTTGCGGTGAACGGCGACAATTTCGATTCCTACGTCGATCCGGTGCTGCGCATCGATAACAAGAAGGACGGCCCGCTCGCCGAGCCGATGCCCGGCGGGCAGGTCGCCTTGTTCCAGCGCCGGCTGGGCGAACCGATGCTCGTCGCCGAGACGAATGTGAAGGACAAGACGGTCGGCGAACTGATCGACCTCCAACTGCCCGAGCCCGAGGACATCTATATCGACGCCGACCAGGAAGAGGTCGATTCGGGCGAGCGCTGGACGCGCTATCGCATCACGATCGAGAATGACGGCGAACGGCCCGAACCTGTCGAAATCAGCTTTGCCAATGACGAATATCATATGGTCGACAAGATCAGCCGCCCGACGAAGCTGCGCGACGGCAAGCGCATCTGGTCGGCGACGGTGCCCGCCGAGGGCAAGAAGACGATCGAATATCGGGTGCGCGAGGTCGACCCGATCGGCGCCGACAACCAGGACGACTGGGAAGGCCCCGACGATTATTAGGCGGGCGGCAGCGCGCGCGGGCGGTGATTCTCGTCGAGCGCGACGAAAGTGAACAGGCCTTCGGTGACCTTCACCTGCTCTTCGCCGCGGCCGCGGCTCGCGATCACTTCGAGGCGGATGCCCATCGAGGTGCGGCCGCGCCGTTCGAGATGCGCATAGACCGAGATGATGTCGCGCAGCAGGATCGGCGCGATGAATTCCATCGCCTCGATCGCGACCGTCGCGGTCGGTCCCTGCGCGATTCGCGCCGCGACGATGCCGCCGGCGATGTCCATCTGGCTCAAGACCCAGCCGCCGAAGATATGGCCGTTGCTGTTGATGTCGGCCGGCGCGGGAACGACGCGCAGGATCGGGTCGCGGTCAGGGTTTGTCATTTTTCATTTCCGGGTCGTTTTCGAACGGGTCCTCGATCGCCTCGTCATGCCCGCTGCCGCTCGACAGGAAAACGAGCCCCATCAGCGCGGCGCCGAGCATCACCGACAGGCCGACTCCCGCGCTGGTGGCGATGATCATATGGATCGTCAGCCCGTGCGGCAGGGTGAAGTGGAGATAGAGCAGCGCGATTATTACTGCGAGCGTCGACACCAGCGCCATGCCGAGCATCAGCCGGCGGTAGCGCCCCCAGGCGATTTGCGAGGTCGCTCGGTCGTCGAGCGGGGAAGGTTTGACCATGGCCGCCTCCATGGACCAGCCGGGGCGCAAGGCCAAGCGGCAATGAGGTGCGGCAGGATGTTTCGCTTGGCGCGCGAATCATGATAGATTGTTTTCCCGACACAGAGATGGGGAGCGGCAAGGCATGACGATCGGAGCGATTCTCCACGGACGGACCGGCGCGGTGGTTTCGGCGCGCAAGGAAGACAGCGTGCGCACGGTCGTCGACCTGCTGGCGCAGCACCGCATCGGCGCGGTGCCGGTGGTCGAGGGCAATGCGATCGTCGGTATCTTCTCGGAACGCGACCTCGTCCGACTCATCTCTTCCTATGGCCCCGATGCGCTCGACCGCACGATCGACGAGGTGATGACCAAATCGCCGGTGACCTGCGATTCGAAGATGGTGGTGATCGGCGCGCTGTCGCTGATGACGCAGAAGCGTATCCGTCACCTGCCGGTGGTCGATGATGGCGCCTTGGTCGGATTCGTGTCGATCGGCGACCTCGTCAAATATCGCATCGACCATATCGAGGCCGAAGCCGCGGCGATGCGCGACTATATAGCGTCCTGAACGGCCGCCGCCGGGCGCCGTAGTATAAGGCGACGAATTTCGGCGATCGCCTCTTTCTCCAATAGCCAGAGTAGCGCGGGGTAGATCAGCCCGCCGGCGCCGACGAGCAGCCCGAGTCGCAGCGGCGCGATCAGCCCGGCGGGGAGCGCGCGGTCGATCAGCCCGACGGCGACCGCCATCACCAGCGCGGGGGCGAGTCCCGGCAGTACCGCGCGGCCGATATCGGCGAGCGTCACGCCGATTACCGGCGCCGAAAGCTTCGCGGTGACGATCAAGAGCAGCGGCATCGCGACGAGCCACGCCCAGGCGAGGCCGATCAGCCCGAACTGTGCGCCGACAAGGAAGCTGATCGGGAAGAGAATCGCGCCGCAGAGCGACGCCTTCATCGCGATCGCCGGGCGGCCGAGCGCGTTGGTCACCGGCGCGAAGAGAATCTGCACCGTCATCACGAGCAGCGCGAGCGCCAATATCTGCACATAAGGCACCATGCCGAGCCACTTCAGCCCGAACACGGTCTCGACGAGCGGCGCCGCGGTGACCGCGAGTCCGGCATAGGCGGGGGCGAGCACGAGCATCAGCAGGCGAATCGCCTTGAGGAAGTTCCAGCGCACCGCGCCCTTGTCCGACTGGATTCGCGCATAGGCGGGAAAGGCGACCTCGTTGAGCGGCGGCACGAATTTCGACACGAAGATCTGCGCGAGGAACAGGGCCTCGGCATAAAGCCCCAGTGCATGCGGATCGAATCGGCGGCCGGCGATGAAGATGTCGGCCTGTGTCTGCACCAGCCAGAAGAAGTGCGAGGCGAGCACCGCCGAGCCGAAGGTGATGATCTGGCCGCAGCCGCGAAAGTCGAAGCTGGGCCAGACAAGCAGGCGCGCCGCGAGGGTCAGCCCGATCGCGCGCGTCCAGAACAGCGCGATCGGCGCATAGACCAACGTCCATACGCCATAGCCCGACAGCGCGCACGCGAGCGCGGTGCCGGCACCCACCAAGGCTGCCGCAAGATTGACGAAGGCCTGGCGCCGGAAATCCAAAGCGCGACTCATCATTACCTCGGGCAGCGCAATGAAGGGCGTCGCGAGGAAGATGAGCGCCTGCACGCGCAACAGGTCGGCGACGATCGGCTGGCCATAATAGGAGGCGGCGAGCGGGGCGCCGAAGAACTGCACCGCGGCGAGCAGGCCGTTGAGCAGGAGGAGAAGCCCGAACGCCTGGCGCACGCGAAAGGGATCGAGCTGCTCGGACTGGACCAGCGCGCTCGCGAATCCATAGCCATTGAGGAAGGCGAGGAAGGCGAGAATCACCTGAGTCATCGCAAAAAGGCCGTAATCCGCCGGATCGAGCAGGCGAATCACGAGCAAAGTCGAACCCCAGGTGATGATTTGCGCGAGAATCTGGCTGCCCGA
>NZ_LYVN01000076.1:0-7500 GCF_001990265.1 Sphingopyxis sp. KK2 | reverse complement strand
GAGTGGAAGGGCCATCGCTCAACGGATAAAAGGTACGCCGGGGATAACAGGCTGATGATTCCCAAGAGCTCATATCGACGGAATCGTTTGGCACCTCGATGTCGGCTCATCACATCCTGGGGCTGGAGCAGGTCCCAAGGGTTTGGCTGTTCGCCAATTAAAGTGGTACGTGAGCTGGGTTCAGAACGTCGTGAGACAGTTTGGTCCCTATCTGCCGTGGGCGTCGAAATTTGAGAGGAGTTGACCCTAGTACGAGAGGACCGGGTTGAACATACCTCTGGTGTACCTGTCGTGGCGCCAGCCGCGCAGCAGGGTAGCTATGTATGGACGGGATAACCGCTGAAAGCATCTAAGCGGGAAGCCTCCCTCAAGATAAGATTTCACAGAGCCGTGGAAGACCACCACGTTGATAGATCGGATGTAGAAGCGCGGTAACGTGTGGAGCTAACCGATACTAATTGCTCTATTCGCACTTAAGAGTCCCACCATCAACGACAGTCCTGCAGGGATTGTCCGCGACGTGGATGATTGTAAGAAGCAGTCCATATTGCACGGGCATCGATTGAACCCAATTTTGACCTACGCCGGCTTCATTGCTTGGTGACCATGGCGTCAGTGACCCACCCGATCCCATCTCGAACTCGGCCGTGAAACCTGACAGCGCCGATGGTACTACCGCTTAAGCGTTGGAAGAGTAGGACGTCGCCAGGCATTGTAGCCGACGTATGGTTGAAAACAGGAAAACCCATTCACAAGTTCAAAGGCCGGCAGCGATGCCGGCCTTTTGCTGTTTTAGCGGCCTTGGCCGTATATTGGTGGCGCGGGATGGAGCAGCCCGGTAGCTCGTCAGGCTCATAACCTGAAGGTCGTAGGTTCAAATCCTACTCCCGCAACCAACATAGCCCGCCTTTTGGCGGGCTTTTTTGTGTCTCGCGCCCGGCTGGAGCCCGATTGTGCGGCGCCGATCGCTGGAAAAACCGGCCCGAAGGACCTATCTTCCCCCCCATGAACCTCTATGTCGACGTCACCCCCGCCACGCCGCGCACGCGGACCGGCGCGATCAAGCTCCATGGCCCCGATGCCTTTGAGGGCATGCGCCGCGCCGGGCGGATCGCCGCCGAGGCGCTCGATGCGCTGGTGCCGCTGGTCAAGGCCGGCGTCAGCACAGGCGAACTCGACGATTTCGCGCGCGACATGATCGTCGCGGCGGGGGCGATACCGATCAACATCGGCTACCAAGGCTATCGCCACGCGAGCTGCATCTCGGTCAACCATGTCGTGTGCCATGGCATCCCGGGCTCCAAGGTGCTGAGCGAAGGCGATATTCTCAACATCGACCTGACTGCGGTGGTCGATGGCTGGCACGGCGACACGAGCCGGATGTTCCTTGTCGGCGACGTGCCGATCAAGGCGAAAAAGCTCGTCGACGTGACCTATGAATGTTTGATGCTTGGCATCGAGGCGGCGGTTCCGGGCGGACGGCTCGGCGATATCGGCCATGCGATCCAGCGCCACGCCGAAAAGCATCGCTATTCGGTGGTACGCGATTTCGTCGGCCATGGCGTCGGCCTCGTCTATCATGACGAGCCCGATGTGCATCATTATGGCCGTCCCGGCACCGGCCCCGAGCTGCGGCCGGGGATGATCTTCACGATCGAGCCGATGATCAATATCGGCAAGCCGGGGGTGAAGATCCTCGACGACGACTGGACCGCGGTGACGCGCGACCGCTCGCTGTCGGCGCAGTTCGAACATTCGATCGGCATCACCGAGAGCGGCGCCGAGATCTTCACGCAGAGCCCCAAGGGGCTGCACCGCCCGCCCTATCTTTAAGCGCGCCTATCTGGCGAAGAGCTGGCCGAGATCGGCTAGTGCCTTGAATTCCAGCGCATTTCCGGCGGGATCATGGAAGAACATCGTTGACTGCTCGCCGGGCTGGCCGGCGAAGCGCGTGTGTGGTTCGATGACGAAGGAGACGCCGTGGGCCTGTAACCGGTCGGCGAGCGCGCGCCATTCGGCGGGCGGCAGCACGACGCCGAAATGCGGCACCGGCACGTCATGGCCATCGACGGGATTGTGCCCAGCCACCCCTTCGCGCTTCGCCGCGACGCGGTGCGCGACGATCTGGTGGCCATAGAGGTTGAAGTCGATCCAGTCGGGATCGCTGCGTCCTTCGGGGCAGCCGAGCACGTCACCATAGAAATGGCGCGCGGCGTCGAGATCATCGACGGGGAAGGCGATATGGAAGGGGGCGATGTCGGTCATGGCCCGCGTTTAGCCGCAGCACGGTTCGCCGCCAAGCCGGCCCTTGGGTTGTGCGACGCAACATGCTAGGCGCGCCGCCATGTTGACGATCAATAGCCTGACCGTGCGCCTTGGCGGGCGCGCCATCCTCGACCGCGCGACCGCGAGCCTGCCCGCGAAGAGCCGCACCGGGCTGATCGGGCGCAACGGCGCGGGCAAATCGACGCTGATGAAGGTGATGATCGGCAGCCTCGAGGCCGACGAGGGCGGCATCGAAATGCCGCGCCGGACGCGCATCGGCTATATCGCGCAGGAAGCGCCGAGCGGCACCGCGACGCCGTTCGACACCGTGCTCGCCGCCGACACCGAACGCGCCGAATTGCTCGAACAATCCGAGACGGTCACCGATCCCGACCGGCTCGGCGACATCCACGAGCGGCTGATCGCGATCGACGCCTACACCGCGCCGGCGCGCGCCGCGCGCATCCTGATCGGGCTCGGCTTCGATGAGGAGATGCAGGGACGCCCGCTCGACAGCTATTCGGGCGGGTGGAAGATGCGCGTCGCGCTCGCAGCGCTGCTGTTCTCGAATCCCGATCTGCTGCTGCTCGACGAACCGTCGAACCACCTCGATCTCGAAGCGACGATGTGGCTCGAGTCCTTCCTCAAATCCTATCCGGGCCAGCTCGTCGTGATCAGTCACGAGCGCGACCTGCTCAACAATGTCGTCGACCATATCCTGCATCTGGAGGGCGGCAAGGTGACGCTCTATCCGGGCGGTTATGATGATTTCGAGCGCCAGCGCGCCGAACGCGCGGCGCAGCTTGCCGCGGCGAAGGCGGCGCAGGATGCGCAGCGCGCCAAGCTGCAGGACTATGTCGCGCGCAACAGCGCGCGCGCCTCGACCGCGAAACAGGCGCAGTCGCGCGCGAAGCAGCTCGCGAAGATGCAGCCGATCGCGGCGCTTGCCGAGGATCCCAGCCTGGCGTTCGATTTCCCGAGCCCCGACGAATTGCGTCCGCCGCTGATCACGCTCGACCTCGCGAGCGTCGGCTACACGCCGGGCAAGCCGATCCTGCAGCGGCTGAACTTGCGCATCGACCCCGATGATCGCATCGCGCTGCTCGGTCGCAACGGCAATGGCAAGACGACGCTGGCGCGGCTGCTCGCGGCGCAGCTGACCCCGATGGACGGCGCGATGGCGGCGACGGGCAAGATGCGCGTCGGCTATTTCACGCAGTACCAGGTCGAGGAACTCGACGGCAACGACACCCCGCTCGAGCATATGACGCGGATCATGGCGGGCAAGACGCCCGGCGCGGTGCGCGCGCAGCTCGGCCGCTTCGGTTTTTCGGGCAATAAGGCCACTACCCAAGTGTCGAAACTGTCGGGCGGCGAGCGCGCGCGGCTCGCGCTGGCGCTGATCACGCGCGATGCGCCGCATCTGCTGATCCTCGACGAACCGACCAACCACCTCGACGTCGACGCGCGCGAGGCGCTGGTGCAGGCGCTCAACGGCTTCGACGGCGCGGTGATCCTCGTCAGCCACGACCGCCATATGCTCGAACTCACCGCCGACCGGCTGGTGCTCGTCGACAACGGCACCGCGCGCGAGTTCGACGGCAGCATGGACGATTATGTCGCCTTCATCCTCGGCAAATCGTCCGAGAAGGAACGCGGAGGGTCGAAGGCCGACCGCAAGGAAGACCGCAAGGCCGCCGCGGCCGCGCGCGAAGCTGCGGCTAAGGTGAAGAAGGTCGTGTCGGACGCCGAGGCCGATCTCGCCAAATATGAGGTCGTGCTGACCGCGATCGACCGGGCGATGTTCGATCCCGCGGGTGCGGCGAACGAATATAAGGGGCTGACGATGAGCGAATTGTCGCAGCGACGCGGAAAGATCGTCGCTGCGCAGGAAGCGGCCGAGGCGCGCTGGGTTGAGGCGAGCGAGGCGCTCGAAGCGTTCGAGCGCGAGACGGCTTAGGATCTGGCCCTAGCAAACGGGGCAGGGACGGTGGCTCGCCCTCACCCTTCCGGCGCTTCGCGCCTCCCTCCCTCTCCCGCCGGGAGAGGGAAGGGGCCAGCCGGCGAAGCCGGTGGGAAGGGAGAGGGTGACCAGGTTAAGCCATCCTGCTGGTCCTATCCTACAGACGGCGTCGCCGCGCGCGGGCGATCGAAACGCTCTGGATCGCCGACAGCAGGAACAGGATGAAGGCGGTAAAGCCCGCGAGCGCGGCGACGATATAATAGTTTTGCCGCCCGCCGACCGAATTGGTCGTCATCAGATAATGGGGCCTGGCGATCGGCACCCCCTGCCGCTCGAACGCCGCGACGACGTCGGCGGGCAGGCCGTTCTCGACGAGCACCCCCTGCATATGATCGGCGAGGAAGATGTTGGTGCGCGGCGCTTCCTTGCTGTCGGTAAAGGCATAGCTCGCGCGGTCGATGAGGAAGCGCACCGGCGCGTCCCTGGCCGCGCCTTTTGCCACGACGGGGACATAGAGGGTCTGATGGTCTATATCGGCCGAGCGCGAGCGGAAGGCTTCGTCCATCTGCAGCGCGCGGTCGGTGTCGGGGACGGCGCCGGCGAAGATTGCCGAGCCGGTCGGCGGCGCGGCGGTGCCGAGCGCGGCGAGATCGACCGTGGCGGGCGGGTCCGACGGATCGGGTAATTGCTGCGATGTGAGATAGGCGCCGCCCGCGACGAGCGCGAGGATGATGCCGCAGACCAGCATGCCGGTGCGGACGCGGCGGAGGATCGGTACCGGATCGTCGCCCGCGATCAGCGAAGCCTGATTGAGCAGTTCGCGCTCGCGGAGCACGCGGAAAGCCGGGATGGCGAGGATGAAGGCGGGCACAAGCGCGGTCCAGACCTGCTCATAACTGCCCCATTTTTCGATCTGCCAGTCGGCAAGCCAGCGGTAGAGGCCGCTGAAATGGCTATATTCCCACCAGGCCCAGCCCGCGACGAGCGCCAGCCAGACAAGCGCGAGCCAGAAACGCAGCGATGATCTTTGCGGCATGCCTGCCCCCTTTGCCTTCGATCATCCTATCATATCCGCGCGGCATCCCGGCGCAGTGATTTGAACCACAGCGGCAAGCCATGATAACCTCGCGTTGCCGCCGAGTCCGGCTTGACAGCCGAGCCGGCGCCCGCGATAATAGTTTCAATTGAAACCATATTGGGAAGATGATCATGGCCGACCTGTTCGACAATCCGCTGGGCCTCGACGGTTTCGAATTCGTCGAATTTTCGGCGCCCGAAAAGGGCGTGCTCGAACCGGTGTTCGAGGCGATGGGCTTTAGCCTGATCGCGCGCCACCGGTCGAAGGACGTGCAATTGTGGCGCCAGGGCGGGATCAACCTGATCGCCAATTACGAACCCAAGTCGCCGGCGGCCTATTTCGCCGCCGAGCACGGCCCCTCGGCGTGCGGCATGGGCTGGCGCGTGCGCGATGCCGCCAAGGCCTATGCCGAAGCGGTCGCGCGCGGCGCCGAGCCGGTCGAGGTCGTCCCGGGGCCGATGGAACTGCGCCTGCCCGCGATCCGCGGCATCGGCGGCTCGATCATCTATCTGATCGACCGCTATGGCGACGATCTCAGCATCTATGACATCGACTTCGTCTACGAGGAGGGCATCGATCGCCACCCGGTCGGCGCGGGCATGCAGCTGATCGATCACCTGACGCACAATGTTTATGGCGGTCGCATGGCGCATTGGGCGGCCTTCTACGAACGCATCGCGGGCTTCCGCGAGATCCGCTATTTCGACATCAAGGGCGAATATACCGGCCTCACGTCGAAGGCGATGACCGCCCCCGACGGCAAGATCCGCATCCCGCTCAACGAGGAAGGCGCGGGCGGCAAGGGCCAGATCGAGGAATATCTGCGCGCCTATAATGGCGAGGGCATCCAGCATATCGCGTTCAGCTGCGACGACCTCTACGCCGCCTGGGACAAGCTCAAGGCGCTTGGCAATCCCTTCGCTCCGTCGCCGCCGGCGACCTATTACGAGATGCTCGAAGAGCGGCTGCCGGGGCATGGCGAGTCGGTCGAGGGCCTGCAGTCGCGTGGCATCCTGCTCGACGGATCGACCACGGAAGGCGACCCGCGCCTGCTGCTCCAGATTTTCGGCCAGACGGTGATCGGTCCGGTCTTCTTCGAATTCATCCAGCGCAAGAAGGATGAAGGCTTTGGCGAGGGCAATTTCACCGCGCTGTTCAAGTCGATGGAAATGGACCAGATCCGCCGCGGCGCGCTCGAGGTCGAAAAGGCCTGATGCCCGCGAAGATCGCCTCGGTCGAGGCCTTTCGGGCCGCGTTGACCGGCGATCAACTGGCCGTCGTCGATCGGCTGCGCGCGCTCGCCGCAGCTTCGGCAGACGGCGTGACCGAGCATATCAAGTGGAATGCGCCGAGCTTTTGCATCGGTGGCGACGATCGCATCACGCTGGGGCTTAGCCCGAAGGGCGTTCCGCGCGTCGTGCTGCACCGCGGGGTGAAGGCAAAGGATGCGGCGGATTTCGCCTTCGACGACCCCGCCGGGCTGGTCCAGTGGCAGGCGGCCGACCGCGGCGTGATGAGCTTCGCCTCGGTCGCCGAATTGACGGACAGGGACTATGCGGTCGGGGATATCTTCGCCCGCTGGATGGAGATGACGAAATGACCAGCCCGATCAAGCTCGGCGGCGTCCACCACGCCGCCTATCGCTGCAGGGACGCGAAGGAGACGGTCGACTGGTACGAGCGCATGCTCGGCATGACCTATACCACCGCCTTTGCCGAGGATCATGTGCCGTCGACCGGTGAATATGACCCGTATATGCATGTCTTCCTCGACGCGGGGAACGGCAACATTCTCGCCTTCTTCGAGCTGCCGAACCAGCCCGTCATGGGCCGCGACGAGAATACCCCGGCGTGGGTCCAGCATCTGGCGTTCAAGGTCGGCAGCTTCGACGAACTGGTCGCGGCGAAGGCGCATCTGGAAAGCGAAGGCGTCGATGTGCTCGGTCCGACGCATCATGGCATCTTCAAGTCGATCTATTTCTTCGACCCCAATGGCCACCGCGTCGAACTGGCGTGCGATATCGGGACCGACGAGCAATATGCCGAACTGCGCCGCGTCGCGCCGCTGATGCTCGAGGAATGGAGCCAGACGAAAAAGGCGCCGCGTCATGCCGACTGGCTGCATACGGCGGCGAACGAGTAAATCCTCTCCCCTCCCGCAAGCGGGAGGGGCAGCGAGACTTGCGAACTTGTTC
>NZ_LYVN01000075.1 GCF_001990265.1 Sphingopyxis sp. KK2 | reverse complement strand
GCCTACACAGCTGGCCGGATGCGGCGTTTCCGCATTCGGTCGGTTGTCGGTGACGCCGTACGCGTAGAAATGACGCTCTATGACCGGACCAAGGGCCGCATCGTCTATCGCGATCGCGGCGCGGGCAGTCCCGGCGCCGCGAGTAAGCGGCGCTGACATCTAATCCAAGAAGACCAATATGTTTCAGAATAGCAATATTTTCTCCAGCCTCTCCGCTCTTCCGCTCGCGGGCAAGCCGATGCACCGCAGCCAAAGAGCGCTCCCCTCTTCGACGCTTTCACGCCGCGAACTCAGACGCCTCATCGCCGACATGATCGATTAATAGAAAGGATAGCAGCATGGCCGCAACCGCAACGAGTTTACATTATCGTGAGCAGGCCGAGCGCTGCGAGGCCGATGCCGCCGCGTCCGACCTGATGGAGGTGCGCGACCGCAACCTGCGTTCGGCCGCTGCCTGGCATGCGATGGCCTCCCGGCAACAGAAGTCCGAGGCAGCACGCGCCGACAAGGACCGGATTGCCGAGGCTCTGCGAGCCCAATGCCTCGCCTGAGCCGAGCCATCCACTCCCGGACCATTAAGGACAAAGCCATGGATATGAACCAGCTTTTCTACCACCATCAGATTGCGTTGATGGAAGCCGGCCGCGCACGCCAGACTGGCCTCGCCACCGCCAATTTCGACCTCGCACGTCACTACGCGACGCGCATCAACCGCTTCCGCGAAGGCCGCGGCCTCGCCCCGAATTTCCTCGGCTACAGTGTTGCGGCAGGATCGGTCAGGGCCTGATCGCTGACAGATAAAGGGACGGGAGCAAGATATGAGAGAGACAATAGCTGCCGGCGAGAAGAAGGATCGAGCTAGAAAATCTCCTTTGCAGCCTTCAGAAGAAGTGCCGCCTCATCCCGATCGGGCACGCCAGATTTCCGACAAGACCGATCATATTAACGGTCACACTCCCAAACCTACGCTGCAATAGCCCGACATCTGCAGACTATCGATCGGTAGCTATTGCTGGCCGGTAGCTGACTGTCCGCTTTCCGACGAGCCAAGGCAAAAGCGGCCGATCAATCCGCTTTATTTTGTCAAACGACTTAGAGTTGGTCAGGCGAAAATTGAGAGTGCTTCCATCGCTCAGTGCGCTATGCACTGCGCATGGGTGGGGCCAATTTCGATCTTGCGGACCTGATTCCGGATAGCGTTGTCGTTCGTAACGAGGACGGCAGCATTTGCTCGTGGAACGAGGGAGCCCATCTCCTGTACGGGTGGACGGCGGATCAAGCCATCGGACGCGACGCGGACGATCTATTGGGTTCGAACCACCAGTTCGGCCTTGCCTACATCATGGATTTAGCGACGCGCGACGGCCATTGGCACGGCGAGATTTACAGGCGCGCGGCCGATGGACGCGAGCTGTGCGTGCAGGTACGCTGGGTCGTGCGCCGCGATGACAACGGTGACATTGCCGAAATAGTGGAATGGGGACGCGATACGCAGGAAGTAAGTGTCGGCGAAGTCGCCGCGCACCGCTTCACCAATCTCTTCCACGCGATGGCAGCCTCATTCTGGGAACTCGACTTTTCGGAAGTCCGGAAGGCCGTGGGCGCATTGGTCGCGGATGGCATTACCGACATTCCCGCCTACCTGCTCAGCAACAAGGAATTCATCGGTCGCGCCATCTCGATGGTGCGGGTGATCGACGTTAACAAACAAACACTCGAGCTTTATCGAATCCCTTCGCGCGAGGCGGTGCTTTCGCAGCCCATGGACTGGACGTGGCCGGAGGAAAGCCGGCACGTATTTGCGGAATCGCTCGTCGCCGCAGCCCAGCGCCGCGATCGATACAGCGTCGAGACGGTCCTGAAAAAATGGGGCGGGGAAGAGTTCGAAGTCCTTTTCACCGTGTGCTGGCCAAGTGATCATAAGGCACAAGGAACGGTCCTTGTCGGCATCGTCGACATCACCGACCGCAAGCGTGCGGAGCGCGAACTGCGCGCGAGCCTCGATAGATATAGGGATCTCTTCCACCATGTACCGGTGGCGTTGCTGCAGCTCGACATGAGGCCGCTCTTCGCACGCCTTCAGGAACTTCAACACGGAGGCGTCGCTGATCTCGCGGCCTTCGTAGAGGATACGCCCGAGTTTCTCGACGAAGTGCTGACGCTTCCGCTTATCGAGGAAGCCAATGCCGAGGCGCTTCGGCTGTTCCGGGCGACCGAGGTCTCCGATTTGAAGGGGCCAATCTCCTGGGCTTGGGCGCAAAGTCCGGAGACGATCCGCCGGTCCCTGCTGGCACGCCTTCGCGGCGAACCCCAATATAGCGAGGAAACGCGCGTAAGCCGCCCCGACGGCAGCGTGGTCGACGTGATCTATGTCATGTCGTTCCCCAAGGCGCTGATGGATCACGGGATCAATGTCGTCGGCTTCGTAGACATGAGTGCGCGAAGGGAAGCAGACCTTGCACTGCGCCAGAGCGAACATCGCTACCGCGACCTTTTCCACCATCTTCCGCTCGCACTGTGGCAATGCGATACGTCACGCCTTGCCCCCATGCTCGACGAGTTGCGAGACATGGGCATCACCGACCTTCCATCGTACATCGATGCGGCACCCGACTTTTTGACGCGCTGCATGCAGGTCGTCACGATCCAGGAAGTAAACGCCGCAACCGTGGCGCTCTGCGGAGCCCGTTCGGCGGAGGAGTTCGTGGGCAAAACACCATGGGACTATTGGCGAGGAAATGCCGGAACCTTCCGGCGCGCCGTCGAAGCACGTTTTGCGGGACGTCCGGCGCACAGCGAAGAGACACGGATGCGCCTGCCGTCAGGGGATTACGCCGACGTCGCATTTTCGATCGCCTTTCCACCGGCTCTCCAAGACCATGGCATCACGGTCGTCGCGACGCTCGACATCGGCGACCGCAAGCGCGCAGAGGCCCGGCTCAGGGAAGTGCAGACCAATTTGTCGCACGCGGCCCGCGTATCGACGCTTGGCGAGTTGACCGCCTCGATCGCGCACGAAGTCAATCAGCCATTGGCTGCGATCACTGCCTTTGGCGAAGCCAGCCTTCGGTGGCTGCAGCGGGACGTGCCAGAGCTTGAAGAAGTCGAGGCCATGACCCGCGAAATCATTTCCGATGCGCGACGCGCAAGCGACATCATCGCGCGCATCAGAGGAATGGCGCTGAAACGTGACCCTGTGCCGACGCCGCTCGACGTTGGCGAGGTCATAGACGAGGCGTTGCTGATCATTCGTCATGAAAGCCAGTCGAAGGCCGTCGCTATTGAAGTCGACATCGCCGCCGCTTTGCCGCGCGTCATGGCGGACCGCGTGCAATTGCAACAGGTCATCGTCAACCTGGCGGTCAACGCCCTTCAGGCCATGTCGCTGAACGACGCGAAGGCGCGAACGCTCAAGATCACCGCGGCTCCCGGCGACGGCACCGTGGAGATTTGTGTCGACGACAGCGGACCCGGGGTCGCCGCCGAGCATCTCGATCAACTGTTCAACGGCTTCTTCACAACCAAGCAGGAAGGCATGGGCATGGGTCTCGCGATCTGCCGGTCGATCATCCAGGAGCATGGCGGCAGGATCACGGCGGCCAATCACGCCGAGGGTGCACGTTTTTGCTTCACCCTCCCCGCGTTGGGCGCGCCGAGCTAAGAAGCTTCGGCACCTATCCGAAGGCGCTCGGCCATTTTGACAAGGTCCGGCAAAGTGCGCGCCTCCATCTTCTTCATCGCCGAAGCCCGGTAGAGTTTGACGGTGATTTCGCTGAGGCCGAGATCAAAGGCAGCCTGTTTGTTGAGCCGGCCGGCAGTCACCAATGCCATGACCTGCCGCTCGCGCTCCGACATCGCGTCATAGCGCCGACGTATCCCATGGAGTTCACCCTCAACGGCGCGTCGGCAGGTGTCGCGCTCGATCGCTGCGGAGACCGCGTCGAGCAAATCCTGATCGCGAAACGGTTTTGTCAGAAAATCGACCGCGCCAGCCTTCATCGCCTGGACCGACATCGGCACATCCCCGAAGCCCGTGATCATGATCACCGGGAGACGGATATTATGCGAGGCGAGCTGGGCCTGAAAATCGAGGCCGCTGGTGCCGGGCAAGCGAACGTCGAGCAAAAGACAGGAGGGCACGTCGGGAAGGTCGGCTGCGAGGAAATCACCGGTTGAATAATAGGTCCGCGCATTGATCCCGACCGAGCGCAGCAATGCGGAAATCGCGCGCCGCATCGACTCATCATCGTCGATTGCATGAACAACAGCCTGCTCGTCCACAGTCACCCCTCCCTTCGCGACCCGACCCAACATCTAAACGCTAAATGCTACTTGGCATCCCCCGCGAGCGCCGTTCGGATGCACTTGAGGAGATCAAGTGCATCGAACGGCTTCTTGAGGAAGCAATGCGCGCCGCCTGCGATCGCGCAGTCCCGGATTTGGGTTTCCGGGAACGCCGTCATCACGAAGACCGGCAATTGCGGCATATCATGCGACAATCGGTCCTGCAGGTCGAGACCGCTCATCCCCGTCATCTGGATGTCGGTCAGCAGGCAATCAGGGACCGTCGTCGCAATGCTTTGCAGGAAATCTTCTGCACTCGCATAGGCCGTAACGCGGAACCCTTCGGACCGCAGCAGACTGGAGAGCGCCACTCTAATGGCCCGGTCATCGTCAACGACCGCGATGAGGGGCGACGTCACGCTGCCACGCCCCGAAGACGTAAACGGTACCGGTCGAGCCTGTCTGCCCAGTCTCCTATTTGCGCCGCCGGAACCAACTGCTCTGAAAACACCGCGGTAGAGTATGCGCTGCAACCGACAGACGCGAGCTCCGCTGTTTTTTGACCAATCGACATAGCCCGGCAAGTTAGAACGATCCGTCACGTCGCAGCAACTATACCTTCGTTCACTGCGCGCCACGCACCCGAGTTCATCGAATGAAAACCCTATCCCTTTCAATCAGTAGGCCCAATTCTCCGGGACGCCTCTATACCTTCGCCTAACGGCTTGACCCCAGCGTACAATCGCAGCGGACGCGGACCTGCTTCATTCTCGCTTCAACGGAAACAAACCGGAGAAACGGAATGGACCGCCTTCAACATGACCTGGTTGTATCGGAATTCGGCGACTGGTCGTTCGAGCTCGACGAGGGCACGCTGCCAGGCGCACCGGGCGGCCGTCATGCCAACCAACGCGCGACCGCTTTCGCGGAGGCTGCCGCACCCGACATTCCGGCGGAGATCGGGCGTATGATGCTCTGGTCCTATGCGCTGATGATGGCGGCCTTGTTTCTGTTCTTCGCCACAAGTGTCGAGGCGTCGATGATGGTTGTCATCAGCGCGGGTTACACCGCCATCTATCTCGGCGTCCCGGCAATATTGATCGCTGGCGAAGGACGGTCGGGCGGCCGTTCGATGGCGGACTTTCTTTCGAAAGGGCTCGTCATTGCCACGGGCCATATCGGCGGGCGCGAGGCGGCTGCCCAGATCCTGCTCATCCCGGTCGCGATCACGATAGCCATCATCGCCATCGGTACCGCAGCGCGCCTGATCCTGTGATTCATATTTAAGGAGAGACACTATGACTGACCCAAAGGGGCTCACTCTCGCCAACGGCGCGCCCGTTGCCGACAATCTGAACATACTAACCGCCGGTCCGCGCGGCCCGGCGTTACTCGAAGACATCTGGCTGATCGAAAAGCTCGCGCATTTCGACCGCGAAGTGATCCCCGAACGGCGGATGCACGCGAAGGGATCCGGAGCCTATGGCACTTTCACCGTCACCCACGACATCAGCCGCTACACGAAGGCCGCCATCTTCTCGGAGATCGGCAAACAGACGCCGCTGTTCCTGCGCTTTTCAACCGTCGCCGGCGAGCGCGGCGCGGCCGATGCCGAACGCGATATTCGCGGCTTCGCGGTCAAATTCTACACCGAGGAAGGCAATTGGGATGTGGTCGGCAACAACACGCCCGTGTTTTTCTTCCGCGATCCGCTGCGCTTTCCCGATCTCAACCATGCGGTGAAGCGCGATCCGCGCACGGGCCTCCGCAGCGCGCAGAATAATTGGGACTTCTGGACGCTCCTGCCCGAAGCGCTGCACCAAGTGACGATCGTCATGTCCGATCGCGGTGTCCCCAAAAGCTATCGCCACATGCACGGCTTCGGCAGTCACACCTATTCGCTGATCAACGCCGCCAATGAGCGCGTCTGGGTCAAATTTCATTTCCGCTGTGAGCAGGGCATCGACAATTTGAACGACGCCGAGGCGGCAACGGTGATCGGCGGCGACCGCGAAAGCCATGGCCGCGATCTGCTCGAGGCAATCGATCGAGGCGACTATCCGCGCTGGACGCTCTGCATCCAGGTGATGACCGAGGAGCAGGCCAAGACGCACAAGCACAATCCTTTCGACCTCACCAAGACTTGGCCGAAAGCCGATTATCCGCTGATCCCCATCGGCACGCTCGAACTCAACCGCAATCCCGACAATGTCTTTGCCGAAGTCGAGCAAGCCGCTTTCACGCCCGCCAATCTCGTCCCCGGCATCGGCATCTCGCCCGACAAGATGTTGCAGGCGCGGCTGTTTTCATACGGCGATGCTCAGCGCTACCGCCTCGGTGTCAATCATGGCCATATCCCGGTCAATGCGCCGCGCTGCCCGTATCACAGTTATCACCGCGACGGCGCGATGCGGACGGACGGCAATCTCGGCGTGACGACGAGCTATTTCCCGAACAGCGAGGGCGTCTGGAACGATCGCCCCGACCTCAAGGAACCCCCGCTCGACCTCAGCGGCGCCGCCACCCACTGGGACCACCGCGTCGACGATGATCATTGGGAGCAGCCCGGCAATCTGTTCCGCCTGATGACCACCGCGCAGCAGCAGGCGCTGTTCGAAAATACCGCGCGGCAGGTCGGCGGTGCTTTGCTCGAAGTACAGCAGCGCCATGTCGCCAACTGCACCCGCGCCGACCCCGCTTATGGCGCGGGCGTCGCCCGCGCGCTCGGCCTCGAACTGGCCGCTGCGGCCAGCTGACACATCAAGGAAAGGATGAGACCCATGAAACTCTTGCGAACCACAGCCCTCGCCGCCCTGCTGGCGATCACCTCCACCGCCGCTGCGCAGCATGAAGGCCATATCGCCTCGGCGCCCGACGAAAAGATCACTGCATCGTTCGACATCATCCGCACCGACGTCAAAAGCGTTGGCGAAGACATTGTCTTCCAGGTCCAGGTGCGCGGCAAGGCGGGCGAGATCAAGCCCAAGGCGACCGGGCAGTTCGCGGGCAGCGCCGTCTATTCCTATGTCTGGCCGACCAGCCTCGATAGCGCGAGCGTCGGCTTCGACAGCGGCCAGGGCATTCTTGCGCTGGCGGTGACCTTTCACCCCGATTTCGACGATGCGGCCTATGGCGGCGTCAACCGCCATGTCTGGCATCCGCACTGGGTCGTGCTCGTCCCCGACGAGGTCTGCGGTCCAGGCGCGCTGAAAGTCCGCGACATCCCCGAAGGCGCCAAGCCCAAAGTACCGCCGACCTGGCCCAATGTGCCGATCCTGATCGACAGCCCAACCTATCCGACCACGATCGAGACCGACACGGTCGAGGTCAAGGTTCCCGCGAGCGTGATCGGCGCCGCCGCCGGAGTGAAATTCGATGGCGTAACGTCGGCGCTCAAGGTCAATGCGAACCTGCACGCGCCGCTGCTTTGCATATCCGACATTTTCGACGTCGCATCAGGTAACCTCAGCCTTCCCGGCAAGGTGCACTGAGCGAGCCCGGCAGCGGCGGCCGCCCCTCTCCCGCGCCGCCGCTGCCCCCCATCGGAAGGATTATAGCGATGACAAAGACGATCATGCTCATTCACGGCGCTTGGCTGAACTCGCTGAGCTGGGAAGGCTTCAAGGCCCGCTACGAAGCAGCGGGGTTCACCGTTCATGCGCCCGATTGGCCCTATGACGACCGCGATCCCGCCGCGCTCCGCGCTGCACCGAAGCCGGAACTCGCTTACCTTGGCCAGCGGCAGATCGTCGACCATTATGCCGATCTGATCACCGCATTGCCCGAAGAACCCATATTGATCGGCCATTCGCTCGGCGGCGTGATCGTCCAGCATCTGCTTGACCGAGGACTGGGCGTGGCTGGCGTCGCGATCAATCCCGCGCCGACGCCCGGCGTCCCGCTCTATCCGCACGCGATCCGCTCGGCGCTGCCGGTGTTCATCGACCCACTGAGCTGGCGCAAGGCGAAAACGATGTCCCACGCCTTCTTCCGGGACCGTTTCGCGCAAACCGCGGCGAAGGATCAGGCCGAAGCGCTCTACGATCGTTATATCGTTCCGACCCCGGGCCGCGTCTATTGGAACGGCGTCGTCAATCCGATGAAGATCCACTGGGAGAACCCCGATCGCGCCCCGCTGCTCCTGATCGGGGGCGAGCTCGACCTGATCGCCGACGCCGCGATGACGCGAGCGATCTACAGGAAACAGTCGCGCGCGCCCTCGCGAACCGATCTTGCGATATTCCCGGGACGTTCGCACTGGACGTGCGTCGATCCGGGCTGGGAACAGGTCGCCGACAAGGCTCTGCAATGGGCCGTTGGCCATGCGCGCGCGCCGCGCCGCGCCAAGGTTTTTCCCATTGCCGCCTGAACAATCGGCAGAGACGTGGATCAGGAAAGGAACGGCTCCGCAAAGGCGGGGCCGGTCTTTTCTTGTCGCCGTCCCGCTGTGACCCAGACTTCGGCCGCGTCATGACCCTCGTTCCACTCCCTTTAAGCCCCAATTTCCCGCTCCGCGACCTGTCCGCAGAACGACTCGCCGCGCCAGAGTTCCGTATTTCCCCGGAACCGAGCCGGAAACGAAAATGCCGGACCATTGCTGGCCCGGCATTATCGTTTTCCGTTCTCCGCCCAGGGCGGCCAAATTTCGCGCCTGACGGCGAACCCGCTCAGCTTCGGATGAACGCCAGAAGGTCGGGATTCACGACATCCGGGTGGGTCGTGCAAAGGCCATGCGGCAGGCCGGCGTAAGTCTTCAGCGTTCCATTTTGCAAAAGCTTCACCGCCAAGGGCGCCGAATCCGCATAGGGAACGATCTGGTCGTCGTCGCCATGCATGACCAGCGTCGGCACGGTGATCCGCTCCAGATCCTCGGTGAAGTCGGTTTCCGAAAAGGCCTTGATGCAATCATAATGGGCTTTGGCGCCGCCCATCATTCCTTGCCGCCACCAGTTCTGGATGACGCCCTGGTCGATCTTGGCGCCGGGGCGGTTATAGCCGTAAAACGGTCCCGCGGGCACATCGAGGAAGAATTGCGCCCGGTTGTCGATCAGAGCCTGACGAAAACCGTCGAAGACCTCGATCGGCAGACCGCCGGGATTTTTCTCCGACTTCACCATGATCGGCGGCACCGCACCAATCAGCACGGCCTTGGCAACGCGACCCGGCTTGGCGCGCGCGACATAATGAGCGACTTCGCCGCCGCCCGTCGAGTGCCCGATGTGGACCGCGCCTTTGAGATCGAGCGCGTCGGCCAGCTCGGCGACGTCGGCCGCATAAGTGTCCATCTCGTTGCCCGTCCAGGTCTGGCTCGAGCGCCCATGACCGCGGCGATCGTGCGCAATCACGCGAAAGCCTTCGCCGAGGAAGAACATCATCTGATTGTCCCAATCGTCGGCCGACAAGGGCCAGCCGTGATGGAACACAACCGGCGTCGCGTCAGCCGGTCCCCAATCCTTGTAGAAGATTTCAGTGCCGTCGGTGGTCGTAATATAAGGCATGTTCATCACTCCTGCTGTCGTAAGGGATACCGGTTACCGTGGCGGCCGCGCACCATGCGTCTCCGGCCAAAACTGCTAATGACAAGATCAGGCTTCGAGCTTTTCCTTGAGGAAGTCCCAAGTCCGTCCGTTCGCGAGCTTGGCAGCGGCCGCGTCATAATGGGTGCCCGTATGCCGGGCGAAAGCATGATAGCAGCCCGGATAGGAATAGACGGCGATCCAGGGATTCTCGGCCGCCGCCGAGCGGATGGTCGCCTGCGCAGCCTTCGAGATAAACTCGTCTTCCTCGCCGAGATGGATCATCAACGGCGTGTGAATATCCTTCGCTTCGGCAGCATAATCATCCGCGGAACCGGGGTAATAGGCGACCCCGGCGTCGGCGCCGAACCGCGCCGACACGAGGTAGGTCATCAGACCGCCGAGACAATATCCCATCAATCCTACCTTGCCGGTGGCGCCCGGAAGCGTGGCCGCAAAGCGCATGATCGCCGCGATGTCGCGCGCGCCTTGGTCGCGGTCATACGCCTGATAGAGCGCGAGCCCCTTCTTCCATTCCTCTTCGGTCCAGTGCGACAGGTCGACACCCTTTTCCTGCCGCCAGAATAGATCGGGGGCGAGCGCGATGAAGCCTTGCTCGGCAAGCTCGCGGCAACTGGCCCGCATGTCGTCGTTTACCCCGAACACCTCGTGCAGGACGACCACGCATGCGCCGCTGCCCGACGCTGGCCGCTCGACATAGGCGCCGAGCGAAGCCCCATCGATATCGATCGTGATATTGGTTCCCATTGCCAGTCTCCCTCTCTCGTTTGTCGATCCATTCGATCTCGCGGGTCCGCCGTACGCAGACGTCGCCCAGTCATTCAGGCGTATCGGCTCGCGGGACGTGCCAGCGAGAGATATGGCGCGAGCGCCATCCGGGCCGCTTCCTGGTTGCCCCAGAGCGTCTCATCTTCGAGCGACGGGATGGTGACCGTCTCGCCCAGATCATAACCACGGAGCGCCGCATCGACCAGATCGCCGGCTTCCATCATCATGTGCGCGGGAAGAGTGCTGATATCGACGCCCGAGCGCTCGAAGAGCGCAGTGCGGGTCAGGCCGGGAAGCACGGCCTGGAAGCGGATATTGGTGGCGGCATATTCGGCCGCGAGCGACTGGGTCAGCGCCAGGACGAAGGCTTTAGAAGCGACGTAGCTCGGGTTGAACTGCTCGGGCATCAGCGACGTCACCGATCCGACGTTGATAATGCCGCCCGCCCCGCGCACACCGAAGACCTGCGCCGCCGCTATCGACAGCGCATGCAGCGCATTGACGTTGATCGCGATCAGTTGATCGAGCTCATCCGCAGCCGAAATAGCGGTCGTGCCGTGGGGGCTCACGCCGGCGCAGTTCACGAGAAGCGTGATGCTTTCATCGCCTCTCAGATGCGCGACCACGTCCGCGATATCACTGAGACTGCCCAGATCGGCAGCCAGCGTTTCGACTTCGACATCATGCGACGCGGCGATCGCCTCTGCCGCCGCCTCCAGACGTCCGACGTCCCGAGCGACAAGAGTGAGGTTGTAGCCGCGCTTCGCGAGGCGGTCGGCGTAGACCGCACCAATGCCTGAGGAGGCGCCGGTCACGAGCGCGCGCGAGCTTTTGGTCGTTGTCATCGATGGCCTCCGAGATAGGCCGGCACCTCTCTCGACTGGAGAGGCCGGCAATTCTTCTGCCGGACCCGGCAAGATGGACGCCATGGTATCGCCGGGCATCGCGGTCGACCATTCAACCTTCGGTCGCTCCATTACACCATCGTTTAGTGGCGGGGCCGCAAGTCGAGGATCGGGGCCCCGATGCTGGCGAAGATCAAGAAGATCAAATAGTCCCGGGCGAGCCCTGCTCGGGCCGCCCGGTAAAGCGCGCCCAGATCGCATCAAGGTCGGCCGGCGGTGCCAAGACATGCTCGGCGCAGTTCAATCGGAGGTGGCGGTCGCCGAATGGCGCATCGACATATTGGCAATGATGCGGGGCCGCCGCATCGGCGTGAGCATGGGGCCGGAAAAACCGGCAGGTCACGCACATTGCTTGCGGCGCGATGTCGCCCGCGATCTGCAACGCCCGGATCACCCGCACGAGCGACCTCAAGAACACCGCCTTGTCATCGGGATCAAGCGTATCGACCGCGTCCACCAGAAAGGCGGGCCAGGCTGCAGTCTGCGCAGCGAGAGTCCTGCCCTGCTCGGTCAGCGTGAGCCGGACAGAACGTTTGTCGGCGCCCGGACCTTTGACCGCGAGCCCCTTGGCGACGAGCGAGTTGACCATCTCGCTGGCCGTGGGCGCCGCGACGCCGAGCTGCTTTGCGAGTTCACCCAGTCCGATACCTTGCTGCGCATCCTGAATGAGTGAAAGTGCCTGTCCCTGGCTCGGCGAGATGCCCGCGGAACCGGCGCCGCGCCACGCATGGGTGCGCAGGACCTGGCCGATCTTCACAAGCCCCGCAGTCACGCGCTTCGCAACCGGCTCGCTCAGAGCGTCAAAAATCGCGGTCAAATTTAGCACTCCTAAACATCTTGTGTTGCTGCACCTCTTTATTACATAGGCCTCCTAACGATCATGTCGAGTGCCTGAGACTTCTCCGCCCCCCAGGCACGAAGCATGTCGCCGGAATGCGGTCAGTCCCGCACCTCAAGGAGTTCGTCATGTTCAAGGAGCTTACCCCCGCCCCCGAGTGGGACGTCGATCAGTGGTTCAACAGTAGCGCGCCGATCAGTATCGCGTCGCTCCGCGGCAAGGTTATCGTAGCGGGCGCCTTCCAGATGCTCTGCCCGGGCTGCGTGTCGCACCTCATTCCGCAGCTCAAATCGGTGCGCGCGCTTTTTCCGGAAGACAAGGTTGCCGTCATCGGACTTCACACTGTCTTCGAACATCATGAGGCGATGGGGCCCGCCTCGCTGAAAGCCTTCCTTCACGAGTATCGCGTCCCCTTCCCGGTCGGAGTAGACAAGCCAAGCGGTTCTTCGGATCCAAGCCCGCTGACGATGCGCCGGTACCGGATGCGCGGCACGCCGACGCTGCTGCTTATCGACGCCGATGGCAATTTGCGTAGCCAGACTTTCGGCCATGTTCCCGACCTCCAGCTCGGCGCCGAGATATCGTTCCTTCTGCAGGAGCGCGATATTCTCGCTCGTGCAGACAATGGCGAAGGCGCGGCCCAAAACGCCGGCTGCGACGACAGTGCTTGCGCGGTGAACTAGCGCGCAACCAACCATCGGATAATTTCCGGGCCGCGCCATGTCAGCGACAATGCCCGGTCCCCAGATCGGAATGCAGGCGCGGATGATGAAGATGGTGCTGGCGATACGCCATTTTGCGTTCGAGGATCTCGGCTATTTCGAGACGCCTCTGGGCATCGAAACCGCACGATGATCGCGCCCCTTCCCCGCATAATCTCGATCCAGAGCCAAGTGATATTCGGCCACGTCGGCAATAGCGCCGCTGTTCCCGTCATGACGGCGCTGGGCGCCGCCGTTACCGCCGTGCCCACAACACTTCTATCGAACCATCCCCATTATCCGACAATGCGCGGAACGATCCTCGACGCCGGGCTTCTTGCCGACCTCCTCACCGGCGCCGAGGAGCGCGGGCTTGTCGACGATGCGGCGATCATCGTTACCGGCTTTCTCGGATCGGTCGAGAATGGCGAGGTGGTCGCCGATTTCATCGAGCGCGCAAAGAGGCGCAGCAGCAGGATGCGTTATATCTGCGATCCGGTCCTCGGTGACGACGACCTTGGGTCATTCGCGGCGCCGGGCCTCCTGTCTCTCTTTCGAGAAAAACTTCTTCCGCAGGCCTGGCTCGCGACGCCCAATCGGTGGGAAGCTTGGCAGCTGAGCGGAAGTACGACCGACGACGCAGAGCTGCTCGCGGCCATCGCTGCGCTCGGCCCCGAAAATATTATCGTCACGGGCGGGACCGCCGCAGCCGACAGCATCTCGATAGACATCTGCGAGGCCGGCAAGCGCTGGCAAATTTCCACTCCGCGGCTGCCGACGCGCCCCGCCGGCACCGGCGACCTGTTCACCGGCGCCGTCGCGGCACGTATCGCCGCCGGGGCCTCGGTGCGCGACGCAGCGCGAGATGCCACCGGCATCATATTCAGCCTTCTTGCGCGTACCGGTGAAGCACCCTGGTCCGAAATGCCGGTCGAGGCCGAACTCGCCTTAGCGATCCGGGAGCCGGCGGACTTCGCGGTCCGCTCCATCGGAGGTGAAGAATGAACAAGCGCTTCCACATAGAGATAGGTCGCAACGGCCAGCGATGGTGCGACATCAGCATCGAAAGCCGGTCTGCGGAGGATATCCTCGCCGATATCGAGGCCAGGTTTCCCGAGGCTGACGGGTTTGTGTGCCGGATATTCATCGAGAAAGAGGCGCGCCGTCTTGTAGAGGTGACCGACCAGGCTCGCGTGATTGGGATCACCTATTCCCGTTCGCCCCTTCCCGTTGCGCCGCAGGTTGCTTCGAAGACGTGAACGGCCCCCCTATCGTCTCGCTCCGTGTCGGGCCTGTGCAAGCGCTCGGCCCGAAGTCCGTACCCAGCGGAATTGCGAAGCAAGAGGCGGGCCGGCCCATCTTCCTTTCCCTTGGCGGTTTCGAAGGCGATGAGCAGGGCGACACGCGCTACCACGGCGGCTGCGACAAGGCGGTGCACCATTATCCGCTCGATCATTACGCCCTGTGGCGCGCGGAACTCGGCTCGCATCCGCTGCTCGATCGCCCCGGCGCCTTCGGCGAAAATATCTCCGCGCGTGGCCTCCTCGAAAACCATGCCGCTGTGGGTGACCGGTTCCGATTGGGGAAGGCCATTGTGGAAGTATCGCAAGGACGCCAGCCGTGCTTCCGCCTGAACCTGCGGATGGATATCCCGGACATGGCACGGCGGATGCAGCAATCGGGCAGGACGGGATGGTACTACCGGGTCATCGAGGAAGGCGTCGTCGAGCGCGGAGACACGCTTGAACTCATCGACCGGCTCACGCCGAGTTGGACAATCGCCCGCCTGTGGCGGCTTCTCTATATCGACACGCTCGATCGCGAGGGCCTGTCAGCGCTGGCTGCGACCGCCCACCTGCCTCTTCGCTGGCGCGAACTCGCCGCGAAGCGATTGCGCTCCGGTCAAATCGAAGATTGGAGCTTGCGTCTCGGCGGATCCTAGTCCGCCCGGAAAGACGATGGTGCCCGGCCTGTTCCCGAAAGGGAAGGGACTCAGAGCCGGGCACCCGTCGCTCGGTAAACCGGCGACGGAAGCGAGCACGCGAGCCCCCCGACTGCGCGTGCTTCGCGGTAGGACAAGTCCGGCAGGCACCTGGTCCTGCGCCCGCCGGAACACCCCAGGTGTCAGGCGGTCGGTGCGATCGTGATTTCGACCTTGCCGGCATAGGTGCCGGCGTCGAGGATCGCCGTCGAATCTGCGGTCAGGCCGCTGCCCACGGTCAGCGTGATGTTGTTCGCGGTCGCGGCGAGGCGGTCGCCGACCTGCGCCGAGGTCGCACCATTGCTCAGCGACTGGTCGGCAACCGGCGTGGTGCCGCCCTTCGCGCCCGTCGCAACCAGCGTCGCGGTGTAGTGGACGGTGTTGGTGTAACCGTTGGGCGAGTTGGTCGCGGCGGCGTTCACCAGCGGCTTGGCTTCGACCGAGATCTTCGGGTTCGAACCGTTGCACTTCACCGTGAAGTTGCGGCTGAGACCACCGGTGTTGCCGGTGAAGCCCGTATCGACGGTGCCGTCGCTCTTCGCAAGTTCGCCAAGCGTGATGCTGCCGGTGATCGCTGTCACCGCCGAGCAGCGCGCGGCGACGGTGCCGGTCACATCGACCGAGCCAGCGGCCGACTGGGCGAAAGCGGGAGCAGCGGCGAAGGTAGAACCAATGATCAGGGCAGAGAGAACAAGCTTCTTCACGTCACGTCTCCAATCGAAAATTCGTAAAGGGCTCATCGCCCCGACGAGTTGGAGATAGGCCGGATCGGCTTAGCGCGCCTCGGCGAATCTGTCCTCAACGCTCTTGGCGCCGAAGTAAGACCCAAGGCATTTCTCATCGGCGTCCTCGCCGAGGATGTGGAGGCCCCTGATGCGAGGCATCGTGTCTGCATCGAGCCGGAGGACGACACGGAACTCGTGCAATTGTTCTCCGGTTTTCACGAGCAAGTCCTCGAGGCCGTTCCAAAGCATGAGCTGCAGAAAATGTTCTATATGGAACCTGTGCTCGTTCCGAATACGAGATCAAATTTCTCGCTCAGAGGTTTGCCGAGCATGCCTTCAAGGCCTCGGAGCACCCCTAACGTATAAACGCGTTCCGCCGGAAGCGAAAGGCCATACCCATGAAGCAACTTCCCAAGCGCTTTGCGACGCTTGCATCGATAGCGTTGCTCCCACTGGGAATATGGATCCTTCAAACCCAAGGAAATCCTTTGGATGTCAATGGGCCTCCGTGCCTCGATCCAAGAAGCTTGGACGCCATTGAACGGAAGGCAAAAGATCAAAATCCGCATCTTTTCGAACGACTCCACGCTAATGCTGTGGTCTGTGGGAGCCAAAAAGAAGTAGAGGGTTTTGAGCGAGATGGAGTGGTTTACGGCAACCCCCGATTTTTGATGTCGCATGCGAGAAAAGTCTTTGAGATAAGCCGAGGCATCGATGATCCGAAATTGTCGTTGGAAATAATGGATTTGGCGTCGCTTCGCGTGGAACAAGTGATCGCGCTATCCCGCTCGAACGGAGGCGCTTCTGATGTTCGCGCCGAAGCTCAAGATGAACTTGTCTATGCCGAAAAGTTGTCCGCCGAGATACAGGCGGCAAAACGTCAGATCGCCGCACAGCTTCGCCTAGAATAACCTCTAGACCCGCTTTTCCGATGCCCGCAATCGGTCGTTAGTTGCCGTCAACTAACGCGCGACCCGCCGACCCAATCAAAACTGCCCCATGATCCCGATCGCCGCATATTTGTCTCCCAGATTGCCCTTGAGCTTGAGCTTGGGGAGCAGATCGAACGCTGCGGTGCCATAAATCCGCGTCCGGTCGCCGCTGATCCGCGCGCCCGCGCCGAGTTCGGCGATCGTCGGGATCGACACCGTCGCCTCGGCCTTGGCAAAGGGCTTCACCTCGCGCTCGTCATTGTCCGAATGGATGAACAGCCCGCCGATCGGCCGCAGCGTGATCGGCCCGGCGCGGAGGCTGTAGCCCACCCCAAGCTCGCCGACCCAATGCCCCTGCGCGCGCGCAAGCCCGCCTTCGACCGCAATATCCTGCGCATGCGCAGCCGCGGGAATGGCCAGCAAGCCCAGCACACCGAGCAGCGCCACGGATTTGAGAGCCGGCATTTTAGTCCCCTTATTCTGATGGATAAGGGACACTATGAACGCGATTCCGCGGCCGCAAGCGACGCGCCCCGGTTTTGCGGCGAAGCGAGTCGATTGATCGACGGGTCCATTGCTCCCACTATCGGGAAGGCTGCATCGAGAGAGCGCCAAGAAAATGCACCGGCCACCAGTAAGGCGACGTGCAACTGCTCGGGATGCGACGACGGCGTGGGCGATTGCGAGCGGGCGCTGGCATTCCACCCCCGACGCTCAAACGTCCTTGGCAATGCAGCTTTGGAGTGTCGCAATTTCAAGAATCGAGGAAATGAAGCGTCGGTCATCGTCGCTCGGCGGTCCGGTTTTAGTGCCTGTTGCGGTGACTTCCCCGCGATCATTCGCCTTGAAGAGCAGGATTACCTGCACGCCGTCGCTTCCACGCGCGCCTCGCTGCACGACGACGACCTTCCCGGGACCACCGGCTGTCAGGACATGCACTTCAGCGGTCGCGTCGAAACGCTGTCCCGATGCATTGATCCGCCGCGCGGCATCTTCAGCCCCTCCGACATATTGGCAGCCAAATTCGGCGAAATTGTCAGTCGTTTTGACCGCTTCGTTATGATGGCTTTCACTGCAAGCCGCGAGAAGCGGGGTCAGAACCAAGGCGAAACGGGGAAAGAAGCTCATGCAATCGACTGTAGCATGAACCTCCCCACCCGCAATCGCTACGCCAAGCGCCTACGGCCGGATCAGATATTTCTCGCCCGTCCGCTTCGCATTATAGGCATGCGCGGTGTCGAGGTTCAGCGCCTCGGTCAGCGAAATTTCGTGGCTGTAGTTGCTCTTGAACGTCGTCGTCAGTTCGTCGACGACGCGCTGGCGCATCCGCCCGACGACCTCCCAGCCCGCCTTCTGCATGAAGGGGGTGAGCAGGAAGCCGCCCAGCCCCCAGGTCAGCCCGAAGCTGCGGTTGAGCACCGTCGGCCCCAGGTCGAGCGCGCCATAGATATAGACCTGCTTGTAGCTGTCCGAACCATAGCGGCTGTACGTCGTCATGCGCTTGACCGCCGCGACTTCCATCGCCGCGAGAATCTGTCCCGCCAGCTTGCCGCCGCCGATCGCATCGAAACCCAAGGTCGCGCCGGTCTCGACGATCGCATCGACCAGCCGGTCCTGGAAATCGTCGGCGCTGCTGTTGACGATATGCGTCGCGCCGATGCCCTTCAGAATCTCGACCTGCGCGTCGCTGCGCACGATATTGACCAGCGGAATGCCATCCTTGGCGCAGATCTTGACGAGCATCTGGCCAAGGTTCGACGCCGCGGCGGTGTGGACCAGCGCGCTGTGCCCTTCCATCCGCATCGTCTCGGTAAAGGCCAGCGACGTCAGCGGATTGACGAAGCACGACGCACCGTCGACCGGATCGGTGCCGTCGGGCAGCGCCATCGTCATCTGCACCGGCAGGCAGCGATATTCGGCATACATCTCGCCGCCGAGCAGCGCGACGCTCTTGCCGAGCAGCCCCTGCGCCTCGGGCGAATCGCCCGCCTGGACTACCAGCCCGCAGCCTTCGTTGCCGATCGCCAGCGCATCGCCGACGCGCCCCGTCATCGCGCGCATCCCGGCGGGCGGGATGTCCGCCGTAATCACCGGCAAGCCGTCACGCTCCGACGCGCGCGCGGTCGACATGTCGGCGCCGCCGAACAACAGCCCCAGGTCGGAAGGGTTGATCGGCGTCGTCAGCACCTTGACCAGCACCTCATGCGGCTGCGGCTCGGGCATCGGCCGCCGCTCGAAAAACACCTCGAGCTGCCCCTCGGGCTTCACCAGCGTCAGCATGACAAGATTGGTTTCAGGCAGGTCGGTCATCGCGCGTCTCCCGGGCGTTTGGTTTTACAGTGCAACCGAAATAGGCGGGCGCGGCGGGACTGGCAATCGCGAAGCTTGGCGGGGGTGCCGGTTTC
>NZ_LYVN01000074.1 GCF_001990265.1 Sphingopyxis sp. KK2 | reverse complement strand
ACGCTGCGGCGGGCTTCGGTGCCATAGGCCTTGACGATGCGGTCGACCGTCGGCGCGGGCAGGAAGGGGTGCGCGAGCTTGATCGCGGCCTTGAGCGCGGCGGCGCCGTCGGTCGGGAAATCGCCGCCGGGCAGCGGCTTGCTCCCCGTCCAGGGCTTGCCCGACAGGGCGTCGATATGCGGCGCCAGCGTGTCGACCGCTGCCTCGGCGACATGACGATAGCTGGTGATCTTGCCGCCATAGATGGTGAGCAAGGGCGCGCCCGCGTCGCGGTCGAGGTCGATGCGATAACCGCGCGTCGCGGCTTCGGGGCGCCCCGATCCGTCCTCGAGCAGCGGGCGCACCCCCGAATAGGTCCACACGACATCGGCGGGGGTGACGGGCTCGCGGAAATAGAGGCTCGCGCCTTCGCACAGATAGGCGATTTCTTCGTCGCTCGCCTTCACGTCGCCGAGCGGGCCGTCATGGTCGAGGTCGGTGGTGCCGATCAGCGTGAAGTCGCGCTCATAGGGAATGGCGAAGAAGATGCGCCCGTCGGGAAGCTGGAAGAAATACGCATATTCGTGCGCGAACTTCCTGCGCACGACGATATGCGAACCGCGCACCAGCCGCATTTTATGGTCGGGTTCGGCATCGGCACGCTTCAGCAGGTCGAGCACCGCCGGCCCCGCGGCGTTGACGACGCTGCGGCCGGTGAAGCGCTCGGTCTGGCCGTCTTCGCCGCGCGTCTCGACCACCCATAGCCCGTCCTCGCAGCGCAGGGCCTCGGCGCGGGTCCGGGTGCGGACCTCGGCACCATGGTCGGCGGCATCGCGCGCGTTGAGCGCGACGAGCCGCGCATCGTCGACCCAGCCGTCCGAATATTCGAAGGCGTGGACATATTGGCCCTGCAGCGGCCCGCCCGCGGCATGATGGCGCAGGTCGATCGAGCGCGTCGCGGGCAGCTTCTTGCGCCCGCCGATATGGTCGTAAAGGAACAGCCCGAGCCGCAGCAGCCAACGCGGGCGCAGCCCGGGGCGGTGCGGCAGCACGAAGCGCAGCGGCCAGATGATATGCGGCGCGATGCCCCACAGGATCTCGCGCTCCTTGAGCGCCTCGCGCACGAGGCCGAATTCATAATGTTCGAGGTAGCGCAGCCCGCCGTGGATCAGCTTGGTCGATGCCGAGCTGGTCCCCTGCGCCAGGTCGCCCGCTTCGAGCAGCAGCACGCGCGCGCCGCGCCCCGCGGCATCGCGCGCGACCCCGGCGCCGTTCACGCCGCCGCCGATCACGATGACATCATAGGGGAGGGGGCTGTCGGACATCGCCGATCCCTATGGCAGCGTTGTCGGATTTGCCAAGGGGCGACATCGTATGCGGCCTACGTATGCGCGTTGCATTCGCGCCGCCCCTCCGCCATTTCTGACGGCGGATATCCAAGGGGACGATCGTGAGCGTCAAAGTCGAGACATTGATCCTGTTCGGGGCAACGGGCGACCTGGCGCAGCGCATGCTCTTTCCCTCGCTCTACAATCTCCACCTCGACGGGCTGCTTGCCGACGAGCTGTCGATCGTCGCGTCGGGCCGGTCGAAGATGGACCGCGCGGGTTGCCACGACATGGTGCGCACCGCGCTCACCGAACATCTGCCCGTCGACCGGCTCGACGCCGCCGCGGTGACCGCCTTCCTCGATCGCATCGATTATTGCTCCGTCGATGCGGGCGCGGGTACCGGCTACGGCGACCTCGCCGCACAGCTCGGCGACCGGCTCGGCCGCCCGATCGGCGCCTATCTTTCGACCCCGCCGTCGATGTTCGGGCCGATCGCACAGGGGCTGAAAGGCGCGGGCATCGCCTGCACCGAATGCCGCATCGCGATGGAAAAGCCGATCGGCCACGACCTCGCCTCGTCGCACGCGGTCAATGCCGAAGTCGGCGACGCCTTTGCCGAAGACCATGTGTTCCGCATCGACCATTATCTGGGCAAGGAAACCGTCCAGAATTTGCTCGCGCTGCGCTTCGCGAACATGTTGTTCGAGCCGCTGTGGAACGCGCAGGCGATCGACCATGTCCAGATCACCGTCGCCGAGACCGTCGGCCTCGAAGGCCGCGTCTCCTATTATGACGGCGTCGGCGCATTGAAGGACATGGTGCAGAACCATATGCTCCAGCTGCTCGCGATCATCGCGATGGAGCCGCCCGCCAGCGTCACCTCGACCGCGGTGCGCGACGAAAAGGTCAAATTGCTCCGCAGCCTGCGCAAGATGAAGCCCGAGGATGCGAAGCTGCACAGCGTGAAGGGCCAGTACAGCAGCGGCGCGGTCGGCGGCGCGGCGGTGGCGGGCTATGCCGACGAGCTCGGCCGGCCGTCGAACACCGAGACCTTCGTCGCGATCAAGGCCTTCATCGACAATTGGCGCTGGAAGGGCGTGCCCTTCTATCTCCGCACCGGCAAGCGCATGCCCGAGCGCAAGTCGGAGGTGCTGATCCAGTTCAAGCCGGTGCCGCACAATATCTTCGCGCGCGTCGGCGCGCCCAAGCTCGACGCCAACAGCATGATCATCAACCTCCAGCCCGAGGAAAATATCCGGGTCAAGGTGATGGCGAAGCAGCCCGGCCTCGACCGCGACGGCGTGAAGCTGAAAGAGGTGACGATGGACGTCTCGCTCTCGCACAGCTTCGCGGGCGAGCGGCGGCGGATCGCGTACGAGCGGCTGCTGCTCGACTTCATCGAGGGCGACCAGACGCTGTTCGTGCGCCGCGACGAGGTCGAGGCGCAATGGCAATGGATCGATTCGATCCGCGACGCCTGGGCCGCGGTCGACCTCGCGCCGCAAAGCTACACCGCCGGAAGCTGGGGCCCGAGTTCGGCGATCGCGCTGATCGAACGCGACGGGGCAAGCTGGCATGACTGAGCGTTTTTCTTTCCTTCTCCCCTTGCGGGAGAAGGATACGAAGCCTTGCGCCGGAGGCGCTAGGCGCACTTGGATGAGGGGGCTGCGAGCCACAGGCTCGCGCGGTCGCCGAGCGACCGCAACCCCTCACCCAGCTTCGACTAGGCAGCAGGCTGCCAAGTCTGCGCATCCCTCTCCCGCAAGGGGAGAGGGGATTGGATTTTCTGATGACTGACCTCCACCCCACGATCGTCGCCGTCACCGACCGCATCATCGAGCGCAGCCGGCCGCGCCGCGCCGCATACCTCGACCTGATGGAGCGGCAGCGCGAGGCCGGCACCAACCGCGGCAATCTGTCATGCGGCAATCTCGCGCACGGCTTTGCCGCGGCGGGCGACGACAAGGGCGTCATTCGCACCGGCGCGGCGATGAACATCGGCATCGTCACCAGCTACAACGACATGCTCTCGGCGCATCAGCCCTACGGCCGCTACCCCGAGCAGATCAAATTATTCGCGCGCGAGGTCGGCGTCACCGCGCAGGTCGCGGGCGGCGTCCCGGCCATGTGCGACGGCGTGACGCAGGGGCAGGCGGGCATGGACCTGTCGCTGTTCAGCCGCGACAATATCGCGCAAGGTACGGTGATCGCCTTGAGCCACGCAATGTTCGAGGGCGCGCTGCTCCTCGGCATCTGCGACAAGATCGTCCCCGGCCTGCTGATCGGCGCGCTGCGCTTCGGGCACCTGCCGCAGATATTGATCCCCGCCGGGCCGATGCCCTCGGGCCTCGCGAACAAGGAAAAGCAGCGCGTCCGCCAGCTCTATGCCGAGGGCAAGGCGAGCCGCGACGAACTGCTCGAGGCCGAGGCGGCCTCCTATCATGGCGCGGGCACCTGTACCTTCTACGGCACCGCGAACTCGAACCAGATGATGATGGAGCTGATGGGGCTGCATATCCCCGGCAGCGCCTTCACCAATCCCGGCACGAAGCTGCGCCAGGAACTGACGCGCGCCGCGACACACCGCATCGCTGAGATCGGCTGGGACGGCGACGATTACCGCCCGCTCGCGCGCTGCGTCGACGAAAAGGCGATCGTCAACGCCGCGATCGGGTTGCTCGCAACCGGCGGTTCGACCAACCATGCGATCCACCTGCCCGCGATCGCGCGCGCGGCGGGGATCGTCATCGACTGGCAGGATTTCGACGAGCTGAGCCACGCGGTGCCGCTGCTCGCGCGCGTCTATCCGAACGGCGCCGGCGATGTGAACAATTTCCACGCCGCGGGCGGGATCGGTTATGTCGTGCGCGAATTGCTCGATGCCGGGCTGCTCCACGGCGATGTGCTGACCGTCGGCGGGACGATGGCTGATTATTCGGCCGAGCCCATGCTCGCGGACGACGCCTTGCACTGGCAGGCCGCACCGGCGGAAAGCCGCGACGACACGATGCTGCGCCCCGTCGCCACCCCCTTCTCGCCCGACGGCGGCATGCGGCTGCTCGCGGGCAATCTCGGCCGCGCGATCATCAAGACCAGCGCGGTTGCCGAGGATCGCTGGACGATCGAGGCGCCGTGCCGGATCTTCGACACGCAGGATGCCGTGCTGTCGGCGTTCAAGGCGGGCGAACTCGACCGCGACGTGGTCGTTGTCGTCCGCTTCCAGGGCCCGCGCGCCAACGGCATGCCCGAATTGCACAAGCTGACCCCCGCGCTCGGCGTGCTGCAGGACCGCGGTTTTCGCGTCGCCTTGCTCACCGACGGGCGGATGTCGGGCGCGAGCGGCAAGGTGCCGGCGGTGATCCATCTGTCGCCCGAGGCGCTGCCGGGTCCCGACGGCGTCAGCGGCCCGCTCGCCTTCCTCGCCGACGGCGACGTCGTGCGCGTCTGTGCGCGCAAGGGCGAGGTGCTGGCGCTGGTCGATCCCGCGATCTGGGCTGCCCGCAGCCCCGCCGCGCCGCCGCCGCCCGCAGTGGGTGTCGGGCGCGAATTATTCGCCCTGTTCCGATTTCACGCCGACGAAGCCGAAAAGGGCGGGTCGGCGGTCCTTGCCGCCATGGAGTGTATTTTGTGAGCCAATCCATCGACCAGATCATGGCGCTCGCGCCCGTCATTCCCGTGATCGTGATCGACCGGGTCGAGGATGCGGTGCCGATGGCCGAAGCGCTCGTCGCGGGCGGACTGCCGGTGCTCGAGGTTACCCTGCGCACCCCCGCCGCGCTCGATGCGCTCACCGCGATGAAATCGGTCAAGGGCGCCGTGGTCGGCGCGGGCACCGTGCTCAACCCCGCGATGTTGAACAGCGCGATTCACGCCGGCGCCGAATTCATCGTTTCGCCGGGCCTGACCGACAATCTCGGCAAGGCGGCGGTGGCAAGCGGCATTCCCTTCCTGCCCGGCACCGCCAATGCCGGCGACATCATGCGCGGCATGGACCTCGGGCTCGACCGCTTCAAATTCTTTCCCGCGATGACCAGCGGCGGCATCCCGGCGCTCAAGGCGCTCGCCGGGCCTTTCGGCCAGGCGCGCTTCTGTCCGACCGGCGGCATCACGCTAGAGAGTGCGCCCGACTGGCTCGCGCTCGGAGCCGTGCGCTGCGTCGGCGGCAGCTGGGTCGTCCCGTCGGGCCCGCTCGATCCGGCCCGGATCGAGGCGCTGGCACGCGAAGCCGCAGCGCTCGCGGGCTGACGAATTGGACGCATTGATTAACCCCATCTTACCTGTCATCGTGCAGGGATAAGCGGCAATATAGCCGTTGGTGGGGAGACAGGCGTGCCGAGACCGCAGCCGCATCTGGAAGAAGTTCTCGCGTCCGAACCCGGATCGCATATCGCCGCGCTGTTCGATTTCGACGGCACGATCATCTCGGGCTATTCGGCGACCGCGATGCTGCGCGAGAAATTCCAGCGCCGCGAAATGTCGGTCGAGGAAATCGCCGAAACCGCGCAGGTCGTCGCGCAGCACAGCCTCGGCCAGCTCGGCTTTTCGGGGCTGATGTCGGCGGCCGCGAAATTCATGAAGGGCGTCGAGGAAGAGAGCTTCACCGAGTTCGGCGAAGAACTCTACAAGAAGCATATCGCGCGCAAGATTTATCCCGAGACTCGTGCGATCATCGAGGCGCATCAGGCGAAGGGCCACCGCGTCGCGATCATCTCGTCGGCGACGATCTACCAGATCGAACCCACCGCGCGCGACCTCGGCATCAGCGACATCAAATGCTCGGCCTATGAGATCGAGGATGGGGTGTTCACCGGCGACATCATCCGCCCGCTTTGCTTCGGCGAGGGCAAGGTGCTCGCCGCCGAAGAACTCGCCGCCGAATATGGCCTCGATCTCGACCAGAGCTTTTTCTATTCGGACAGCGACGACGATATCGAACTGCTCGAACGCGTCGGCAAGCCGCGCCCGCTCAACCCCAATATGAAGCTCAAGGGCATCGCCGACGAGCGCAACTGGCCGGTGCAGCGCTTCGCGAGCCGCGGCACGCCGTCGTGGGTCGACTATACGCGCACCATCTACGCCACCGGCTCGCTCGTCGGCGCCTTCGCCGCGGGGCTGCCGATCTGGGCGCTGACGCGTTCGCAGCGTGAGGCGGCGAATTTCTCGATCGGGCTGTTCGGCGATTTCGCGACCGCGATCACCGGGGTCGAATTGGAGGTCGAGGACGAAAAGCATCTCTGGTCGTCGCGCCCCTGCGTCTTCATCTTCAACCACCAGAGCAAGGCCGATGTGATGATCCTCGCCAAGCTCATCCGCCGCGACATGGGCGGGGTGGGCAAGAAGGAGATCAAGGACATCCCCATCCTCGGCAAGCTGATGGAATGGGGCGGAACCGTCTTCGTCGACCGCGCCGACGGCAAGAGCGCGATCAAGGCGATGGAGCCGCTGGTCGACGCGATCAGGCAAGAGGGCAAGTCGATCTGCATCTCGCCCGAGGGAACGCGCAGTCTGACCCCCAAGCTCGAACCCTTCAAGAAGGGCGCCTTCCACCTCGCGATGCAGGCCGGCGTACCGATCGTCCCGATCGTGATCCACAACGCCACCGACGTCGCGCCGAAGAACGAGTTCGTGATGCGACCCGCGACGGTGCGCGTCACCGTGCTGCCGCCGGTCGACACCTCGGACTGGACGCCGCGGACGATCAACACGCATGTGCGCGATGTGCGGAACATGTTCCTGCGCACGCTGGGCCAGCCCGAGGAGAGCGTCGCGGAATCGGTCGCGACCGAGCCGCCGCCCGAGGCACCGGCCAAGAAGGCACCGAAAAAGGCCGCGGCGGAGCCCGCCGCCAGAAAGAAGTCGCCTGCCAAGAAGCCGCCTCCCCGAAAGGAAAAGAAGGCCTAGCCGATGTTTCACCTCGTCATTGCGAGCGAAGCGAAGCAATCCAGGGCGGGATACGCCACACTGGATTGCCGCGTCGCTTCGCTCCTCGCAATGACGGTGGTCTAGACTATGGCCGACGGTACGCCCCGCACCCAAATCTTGGCGGAGGACGCGGCCGAGCGGCTCTATATCATCGACGCGCGGAACGGCGTCGAACGCAAGCTGCTGCTCGACTGGATCCACGCGACCGCGGGCGACGCCGAGCCCGCCTGGACCAGTCTCGACATCGAGGACGGCGACCATGCGCTTCCCGTCGACATGCTGCGCGCGCGGCTCGGCGGAGCGGCGTCGCGGCAGGTCGTGCCGCTGCGCGTCGCGTGGCGCATACCGGGGTTTGACCGCGACCGCGCGCTCAAATTCCGCCACCTGATCTTCGGCGACCCGCGCCATCCCGGCCCGATCCGGTCGCGCCTGATCCTGCTTCGCGACCGGCGCCGCGCGCAGATATTGGTGGGCGAGGCGGCCTCGCTCGATACGCTGCGGACACGCTATTGCGCGCAGACCGGCGGCGGCGACGGCGAAGGAACCGACAGCCCCGAATTCGCCGGCTTCGTCGCGCGGCAGGCGGCGCTCGCGCTCGACGTCGCCGAACGCGGGGTGCGCGGCACGCGCTACAAGGTGCCGCGCTTCGTCGCCGACAGCCTGCGCACCAATCCCAAATTCCGCGCCGCGCTCGCCGACCTCGCCGCGACGCTCGGCCGTCCGGTCGGCGATCTCTACCGCGAGGCACGGCCGCTGATGAAGGAGGTCATCGCGCGGCCCTCCGCCCTGTTCCTCGACCTGCGCGCGCGCGTCGACCGGATGATGTTCGGCGGCTATGCGCCCGAGATGGAGATCGACGCCGCCGAACTCGCGCGGCTGCGTTCGATCCTGCGCGAGCATCCCACCGCGATCCTCTTCACGCACAAGACCTATATCGACGGCGCCACCCCCAGCCGGCTCGCCTATGAAAATGACCTGCCGATGCTGCACCTGTTCGGGGGCGCGAACCTCGACATTGCGGTGATGGGCGAATTCTACCGCCGATCGGGCATGATCTTCGTGCGCCGCAGCTTCCAGGACCAGCCGGTCTACAAGCTCGTGCTGCGTCACTATATCGCCTGGCTGCTCGCGAAGCGCTTCCCCTTGAGCTGGGCGTTCGAGGGTACGCGCTCGCGGCTCGGCAAGCTGATGCCGCCGAAATATGGCCTGATGAAATATGTCCTCGACGCCGCGCATGCGACGGGGACCAAGGGGGTGCATTTCGTGCCCTTCGTCACCAGCTTCGACCTGATCCTCGATGTCGAGGAATATGCCGCCGAACAGACCGGCCGCGTGAAAAAGGCCGAAAGCCTCGGCTGGTTCGTCGGCTATATGCGCAACCTCAAAAAGCCCTCGGGGCGCATCCGGCTCGACATCGGCAAACCGGTGGTGATCGACGATGCCCCGGGTCCCGAGGACAAGCGCGCGCTCGAAAAGATTGCCTTTTCGGTCGCGGTCGAGGCCAATCGCGTCACCCCGCTGACCGTCTCGTCGGTGATGTGCCTGATCCTGCTCGGCACCGCGCCGCGCGGCGTCACGGCCGGCGAACTGCTCGCGACGATCGGCGCGGTGAAGGAGTGGGCAGAGGCGCGCGGCGTGCGGCTGAGCAAGGAACTCGAAAGCGCCGACGACCGGGCGCTGTCGGCGACGGTCGATACGCTTGTCGAGAGTGGCCTCCTCACCCGCTACGAGGCGGGCAGCGAGAATGTCTATTCGATCGACCCCGCCAAGCATCCGATGGCGAGCTATTACCGCAACATCATCGTCCATCATTTCCTCGATCGCGCGATGATCGAGATCGCACTGTTCCAGCTCCGCGACGCCGACAGCGGCGATGCGACGACGGCCTTCTGGGCGCATGTCGATCGCCTCCGCGACCTGTTCAAATTCGAATTCTTCTATCCGCCACGCGATGAGCATCATGCCGCGATCAAGGCCGAACTGGCGCGCATCGATCCGACCTGGGCGAAGCGCCTTGCAAGCGGCGACCGCGGCGTCGCGCAGCTCATCCGCCGCTGCCAGCCGCTCGTCGGCCATGCGGTGCTGCTCTCCTTTGCCGAGGCCTATTCGGTCGTCGCCGATATCTTGTCGCGCGCGGCGGTGGGCGAGGCGGTCGACGAGAAGGCACTCGAGACGGCTGCGCTCGCCGAGGGCAAGCAGGCCTATTTGCTGCGCCGCGTCAGCAGCGAAGCGGCGATCGGGAAGCTGCTCTTCGCCAACGGCCTGTCGCTGATGCGCCACATGGGCCTCGCTGAACCCGCGACGCCCGACATCCTTGCCGCGCGCCGCGCGTTGCTGATGGAACTGCGCGGCCTCGCCAACGTCATGGAATCGATGCGCCTTGCCACCTTGGCGCTCGCGGACCGATTGCCGCCACCGGGAGAGTGACATGCTTAAACAGCTCAGCGCGCAGGACGCCCAGTTCCTCTATACCCAGACCGCGAACAATCTGACGCACATCATGGGGGTCTATATCTACGACCCCTCGACCGCGCCGGGCGGCTTCGTGCGCTTCAAGGACATCATCCGCCACGTCGAGAGCCGCGTCGATACCTCGCCGCTGTTCAAGCGCCGCCTGCACCGGCTGCCCTTCGACATGGACCATCCCTATTGGGTCGAGGACGAGCATTTCGATATCGAGGCGCATATGAGCCATGCGCGCTTGCCCGAACCCGGCGACTGGCGGCAGTTCTGCATCGCGGTCGCGCGCTATTTCTCGAAACCGATGGATATGAACCGCCCGCTGTGGGACATTTATATCATCGAGGGGCTCGACCGGATTCCGGGGATCCCGAAGGGCAGCTTCGCGATGCTCCACCGCGTGCATCATGCCGCGGTCGACGGCGCCTCGGGCGCACACGCCTTCATCGCGATGAGCGATATCGATGCCCACGGCACGCCGGCGATTGCCGAGCCGCCGCCGTCCGAAGACCTTGGCCGCGCGCCGTCGAGCGCCGAGACGCTGACCCGCGCCTGGTCGGCGTCGATGCAGTCGCCGGTCAAGTTCGTGAACGCGCTGCTCAAGGTCTCGCCCGCGATCGTCGCCTCGGCGCGCAAGTCGATGGCCGAGGGCGGGATGACCGCCGGGGTGCCGGAGACGCGCTTCAACGCGCCGGTCGGCCCGCACAAGATGTTCGACGCCACGACGGTCGCGCTCACGGATGTCGCCGAGATCCGCAAGAAGGTGCCGGGCGCGACGGTCAACGACGTCGTGCTCACCACCGTCGGCGGCGCGCTGCGCAAATATCTCGCGAAGCACAAGGAACTGCCGAAGGAGAGCCTCGTCGCGGTCGCGCCGATCAACCTGCGCGGCAAGGACAAGGGCGCGGGCAAGGCCTCGACCCCGGGCAACCAGGTGTCGGCGATGAGCGTGCCGATCCGCACCGACATCGCCGATCCGCTCGACCGGCTCGCGGCAGTGCGCGACTATACCGTCGAGGCGAAGGAGGCGAAGGCCGGCGTCAGCGCGCGGATCATGACCGACCTGTCGCAGCATATTCCCGGCGCGACGATGGCGGCGGTCGCGCGCATCCTGACCAGCGAGCGTTTCGCGGTGCGCGGCACCAACCTCTTCATCTCGAACGTGCCCGGCGCGCAGGTGCCGCTGTACCTCGCGGGCGCGCAGCTCGTGCAGCAGCATGGCATGGCGCCGCTCGCGAACAATATGGGGCTGTTTATCGCGACCCCCAGCTATAACGGCCGCATCGCCTTTTCGATCATCGGCGAGCGCGCGATCATGCCCGACATCGCCTTTTTCCGGACCTGCATCGACGAGAGTTTCGCCGACCTGATGGCGGCCGAGCCGAAGCCCGAAAAACCGGCGCCGAAGCCCAAAGCCGCTACGGCAAAGCCGAAACCCGCCCCCAAGCCCAAGGCCGCCGCCAAGCCTGCGGCCAAAAGCGGGACGAAATCGCCCGCCAAGCCCGCGCGGAAACCGGTTGCCAAAGGCAACGCAACCCGCAAGACTCCGAAAAAATAAACCATGTCTTGCAGGACGACTAGATGCTCTTCACTCCGACGCTCAGCGCCGACCGCGATCTCGTGACCGCGCCCGACTATGCCGCCTGGTCGAAAGCCGCGCGCGAGCATGACCGGAAATCGGGGATGCAGGCATGGCGCGACGCCGACGAGAGCAAGCATTTCGATCATAAGGCGATCCGGGCACGGCTCGAACGGCTGCGCGCGCTGTCGGCGGCGGGCGACGTCAAGGGGCTGCTCTTCGTGCTCAACGAGGGCATCCACGGCAATATCGACGGCATGGGACACGAACGCCTCTATTCGAAGGCGCGCTTCGGCACGAAAAAGCTGATCGAGGATTATATCGCCGAGGTCGTGTCGGCGCTCGACAAGATCGCGGTATCGCGCAGCATCCCGCGCGAGGAAAAGCGCGACTTCTTCCGCCGCGCCCAGCATTGCTACGGCCGCTCGGCGCTGCTCCTGTCGGGATCGGGCAGCTTCCTCTTCTTCCACATCGGCGTCGTGAAGGCGCTGTGGGAAGAGGGCGTGCTCCCCGCGATCATGTCGGGCGCCAGCGGCGGGTCGATCGTCGCCGCGGTGGTGTGCACGCGCAAGGATGCCGACATCGGCGCCTTCCTCGCCAGCGACCGGCTCGCCAATCCCGCGCGCAGCCCCGACACGCGCCGCCTCGCGCCCGACGAAGTGCGCGACCGGCTCGCCGACCTGATCCCCGACCTGACCTTCCAGGAGGCCTATGAGATCAGCGGCCGCCATCTCAACGTCTCGGTCGCACCTGCGGAGAAGCACCAGAACGGCCGCCTGCTCAACGCGATCACCGCGCCCAATGTGCTGATCCGCGAAGCCGTGCTCGCGTCCTGCGCGGTGCCCGGCGTTTTCCCGCCGGTGATGCTGATGGCGCGCGACGACAAGGGCGAACGCGTGCCGTACCAGCCCGACCGGCGCTGGGTCGACGGATCGGTGACGCACGATATTCCGACCAAGCGGCTCGAACGCCTCTATGGCGTCAACCATCATATCGTCAGCCAGGCGAACCCGATCGCGCTGCCCTTCGCGAGCGACACGCGCAAGCAGATGGCGCCGATCGAGGCCATTCAACACGCGTCCATGGCGACCTTCAAGGCGTGGCTCAACGCGAATATGGTGATCTTCCAGAAGCCGCTCGAACTGATCCCGCCGCTCAACAGCGTCGCCAACCTCGCGCGCTCGGTGATCAACCAGGAATATACCGGCGACATCAACATCATCCGCCCGCCCAAATTCTGGTCGCCGACCAAGATCCTGTCCGACCTGGCGCAGGAGGATATCGACGAACTGATCGACACCGGCCAGCGCACCGCCTGGCCCAAGGTCGAAATGGTGCGGACGCAGACCGCGATCAGCCGCGCGCTCGAGGGCATTTTGGCAAAGATCGACAAGGCCGGCGACGACGGCCCCGGCCACCGCGCCGCCGCGTTGAAGAAAGCCGTGCGCTGACTATGGCGACGGGCGCGCTCGTTCTGCCGCAGGGCTCGGCGGGTGCGGGCGCCGCGCTGCACGTCACCCACTGGTTGCCCGAGGGACGGCCCAAGGCGGTCGTGCTTCTCGCGCATGGCTATGCCGAACATGCGGGGCGCTATTGCCATGTCGCGAAGCGGCTGACCGATGCAGGCTATGCCGTCTATGCGATCGACCATTGGGGGCATGGCCGGTCGGACGGCACGCCGGGTTTCGTGCCGCGCTTTTCGGCCTTCACCGACGGGATGGCCGAGCTGCTGACCTTGGTCGAGGTCAATCATGGCGACACCCCGCGGCTGCTGCTCGGCCACAGCATGGGCGGACTGATCTCGACCTTGTTCCTGATCGAGCGCCAGTCGGCGTTCGTCGCCGCGGCGCTCTCGGGCCCCGCGATCGTGCCGGGCGCACCGCCCTCGCGCTTCACCGTCTGGATCAGCCGGTTCCTCTCGCGCTTCTTCCCGCGCCTCGGCGTGCTCGCGCTCGACGCGAATGGGGTGAGCCGCGATCCGGCGGTGGTCGCCGCTTACTTGGCCGACCCGCTCGTCTACACCGGCAAGATCGGCGCGCGGCTCGGCAAGGAATTCATGGACGCGATGGCTGCCGCGCAGGCGGGGGCGCCGAAGATCACGCTGCCGATCCTGCTCCAGCATGGCGAAAAGGACAGCCTCGCCGCGGTCGCGGGGTCGCAATATCTGTTCGACCATGTCGGGTCGGCCGACAAGACACTCAAAATCTACCCCGGCCTGTTCCACGAAATCTATAACGAGCCCGAACAGGCTGCGGTGCTGGGCGATCTCGTCGGCTGGTTCGATGCGCGTGTCGGGCAAGGAACGCCCGCATGAGAATCCTCCTCGTCCTGGTCTTCGCGCCGCTGATCTCGCTCGCCTTGCTCTATTTTCTCTTCCCCGGCCGGCTCGTCGCTTTCGGGCGCTGGGCGCTGCGCAAGCGCGGCGGCACGGTGCAGAAACAGGTGACCGTCGAGGGCCGCGACTGGCCCTATCTCGAGGGCGGCGATCCCGCGAAACCCTTGCTGCTGCTCGTCCATGGCTTTGCCGGCGACAAGGATAATTGGTCGATGATCGCGCCCTATCTCACGCGCGATTATCATGTCATTGCGCCCGACCTGCCGGGCTTCGGGCAGAATGAGCGCAACCCCGAGCTCGCCTATGACATCGCGGCGCAGACCGCGCGGCTCAAGCAATTCGCCGATGCGCTGGGGCTGGAACGTCCGCATGTCGCGGGCAACAGCATGGGCGGCTGGATCGCGCTGCGTTACGCGCTCGACTATCCCGACGCGCTCGCCAGCCTCACCCTGCTCAACAACGCCGGAATCAATGGCGCGAACGAGAGCGATCTCCAGAAACAGGCCGCGAACGAGGATTATAATCCGCTGGTGCTGGCGAGCCTCGAGGACGCCGACCGGCTGGTCGCGATGGTCGTCCACAAGCCGCCCTATCTGCCCAAGCGGCTCAAGCCCGTCTTCTACGCCGATGCGCTCAAATATCGCGACCAGCTCGACGCCATCTTCTGGATCATCGCGACCGAGGGCCGCGACCATCCGCTCAACGACCGGCTCGGCGAGGTCAAAGTACCGACGCTGATCATCTGGGGCCGCCACGACCGGCTGCTCGACGTCAGCTGCGTGCCCGTGCTCGAAGCCGGCATCGCCGGCAGCCGGAGCCACATCTTCGAACATGTCGGCCATGTCCCGATGATCGAGGACCCCAAGGCGACCGCAGAAGTGATGAAGGGCTTTCTTGCCAAGCACTGATTGTGCCGCCACTCTCCGGTAAAACACGGGAGAGGTTCATGCGGTTGAAGGTGGGGCTGCTCGGCGGGGGAAGCTGGGGCACGACGGTGGCGGCGGTGGTGTCGCGCAATGCGCCGATCACCCTGTGGGCGCGCGATGCCGAGACGGTCGAGGGCATCAACGGCGCGCGCGAGAACAGGAAATATCTCCCCGGCATCACGCTGCCGTCGGCGCTGCGCGCGACGAACGACATGGCCGCGGTGGTCGCGGGCGCCGACGTCCTCGTCATGGGCGTCCCCTCGCACAGCTTTCGCGGCGTGCTCGAGGAAGCGAAGGCGCATTTGCGCCCATGGGTCCCCGTCATCAGCCTGACCAAGGGCCTCGAACTCTCCTCGGGCAAGCGCATGACCGAACTGATCGAGGAAGTGCTGCCCGGCCACCCCGTCGGGGTGCTCACCGGGCCGAACCTCGCGCGCGAGATCATGACCGGGCAGGCGGCGGCGAGCGTGCTGTCGATGGAGGACGAGATCGTCGTCCGCGCGCTCCAGCCGGTGTTCCACTCGGGGCTGTTCCGCGTCTACACCAACACCGACCTGCTCGGCTGCGAGCTTGGCGGGGTGCTCAAGAATATCATCGCGATCGCGGTCGGCATGGGCGACGGGCTCGGTGCGGGCGACAACACCCGCTCGGCGCTGATGACGCGCGGGCTGGCCGAGATCACCCGGCTCGGTGTCGCGATGGGCGGGCGCGCCGAAACCTTCGCGGGCCTCACCGGCATGGGCGATCTGATCGCAACCTGCACCAGCCCGCTCTCGCGCAACCGCCATGTCGGGGTCGAACTCGGCAAGGGCCGCAAGATCGACGACATCATCGCGGGCATGAACATGGTCGCCGAGGGGGTGAAGAGCGCCCCGACGGTAATCGCGCTCGCCGAAAAGCACGGCCTCGCGATGCCGATCGCGCAGGATGTCTATGACGTGACGCAGGGCAAACGCGACGCGCAGGAGGTGTTTCGCGGGCTGCTCCGCTCGTCGGTCGGCGACGAAGCGCACCCCGGTTGAGGCGATTCCACCGCGAGCCGTTCCGAATCTTCGTCGAGCCGGGAAGAAAATCGCGGTCTGGCTCGTTCCTTCTCCGACCCCCGGCAACGGGACGTGTCAATCAGGAGATGGACGATGAAAAAATGGACCACCCTCGCAATCCTTCTGGCTCTCCCCGCCAGCGCGGCGGTCGCTGCCGTGCCCTATGCTTCGATGCCGGCGGGTTTCGAGCGCCCCGAAATCCGCACCGCGCCGATCGCCGGCGTCGTCAACCAATATTGGTATAATTACAAAGCCGACATCATGGAGGCCGAGAAGGAGCTGGTCAGCGACTTGCGCCATGCGACCGACCGCGAGGATCGCTGGGATGCCTGGGACGAATGGACCCAGGAGGTGACCGATGCCGACAAGGATTATGTCAAGGAAATGCGCAAGAAAGGCTATCGCAGCGGCCGCGTGACGGTCGGCGGCTGAGCCGCGCCACAAGCTTCCCCGGGAGCGAAACTTCCGGGTCGCAAGGGAAGGGCGGGTGTCACATGGGGCGCCCGCCCTTTCTCTTGCGTGTGTCCCCGATCGCTCAGCGCCAGCCCGCGGCGCGGGCCTTGCTCTCTGCCACATCGTCGAAGGCGTCGCCCGCCATCATCGCCGATGCTGCGGCGGCGAGTTCGCCCGAGCCGGCTTGCCGGTAATCGCCTTGGCGGCTTCCCGGCATCGTGCGTTCGAGCATCCATTCGTCCGCCGCGCGGCAGCCGATCCCCGCCAGCGCCGCGCTCTCGAAGCTGCGGCACGCGCGCCCGGTCCGGTCGCGGAAGGTGAGGCCGATGCGGATCGGCGCGTCGGCGCGCTGGTTCGACGCCAATTGCGTATCGAGCGCGGTGGCGAGCGCGCCCGACGCCACCAGCACGCCGCTTTCGGTCGCGACGTCGGCGGGTGCGCGCCATGGCTGGGTGCCGAGCGTCAGCCCGAGGATGAGCGATGCGGCGATCGCGCCCCAGTGCGCCGGCGCAAAACGCGTGCGTTTCGCCTCGCGGCGTGCGGCGAGGCTGGTGTCGGCGGCGGGCGTTTCGGTCTTTGCGAGCAGCTTCAGAAACGTGTCGGGGATAGTCTCGTCGACGACGGGGCCATAATGGCGATGCAGCCGGTCGGTGAGCGCGCGGTGGCGCGCGATCTCGGCGGCGAGCGCGGCATCGGTTTGCGCCTCGCGTTCGATGCGGCGCGCGGTCAGGTCGTCGAGCTCGCCGTCGACGAAGGCTGCGATGGTCGCTTTGTCGAAACTCATGCCGCCTCTCCCAGCATATGCATCAGCGTGTCGCGCCCGCGCGCGAGGCGCGAGGTGATCGTGCCGATCGGTACATCCAATATCTCCGCCGCTTCGCGATAGGCATAGCCCTCGACCAGCACCAGGATCACGACCTCGCGCTGCTCGTCGGGCAGGCGCGCCATCGCGCCGTCGATGTCGCCGCGCAGCGCGCCGGCCTCGACGCTGTCGGCGGTATCGCCGGCAATCTGGACAGCGTCGTCGTCGATCGGGGCATGGACCCCGCGCCGGCCGCTCGCGCGGCGCTCGTCGATCCACAGGTTGCGGGTGATGCGGTACATCCAGCTGTCCAGTCTCGTTCCTTGCTGCCATTGGCCCTGCGACTTCAGCGCGCGCTCGATCGCCGCCTGGCACAGGTCGTCGGCGTCGGCCGCGCTCCCCGCCAGCCCGCGCGCGAAACGGCGCAGGCGCGGCAGGATTTCGATCAATTGGTCCTCGAAGCGCATATCCGCCTTTTTATCGTGCGGGGAAGAAACGACCGCCTTCTATCGTTTCTTCCCTATCCTGCTAAAAAAATTCCGGAGAAATCGTCTCCGCCCCGACAAGGATGAAGAATGCGATTGCTGGCCGGCCTGTTTCTGCTTCCGCTGATGCTGACCGCCGGCGCCGGACAGGCGCAGATCGCGGTGCCGCTGCCCGACGCCGGACGGATCGTTCCGTCGCTGCCGAAGCTCGACATCGACCCGCTGGCGACGACGCGCGAGACGCTGGAGCGGTTGCGGCTCGATCGCATCACCGGGCTGCTGCGCGACCATGGCGACCGGATCGAGGTCGACCGCAACGGCGAACCGGCGGTGCGCGGCGTGCTCGTCGCGACCGGCGTCGATGCCGCGATGACCGCGCGTGCGGCGGGCGAAGGCTTTGTCGTGATCGACCGCGAGCGGATCGACGGCCTCGATCTCGAGATCGTGCGGTTCGCGGTGCCCAAGGGGCGCAGCCTGGCGCGCGCGCAGAAACAGCTCGGCAAATTGCTGCCCGATGCGGCAATCGACGCCGACCATCTCTATTTTGCGAGCGGGACGGCGGGGTCCGGCGGCGTCCTGCCGGGCGCGGCGCTCGCGAGCACGGCGGGCGACGGCAAGGCATCGCTCGGCCTGATCGACGGCGGCGTCGCGGCGCATCCCTCGGTTGCCGGGCGTGTCGAGCAGCGCGGCTTTGCAAAGGGCGCCCCGACGGCGAGCCGCCATGGCACCGCGGTCGCCTCGCTGCTGATCGGCAGCGGCGCGGTGCGCGGTTCGGCGCCGGGGCAAAGGCTGCGCGCCGCTGACGTCTATGGCAGCGACCCCGCGGGCGGCAATGCCAGCGCGATCGCGCGGGCGCTCGGCTGGCTGGTCGAGGGCGATGTCGCGGTGACGACGATCAGCCTTGTCGGTCCCGACAATGCGCTGCTGCGCACCGCGGTAGCGCGCGCGCAGCAGCGCGGCATGCTCGTCGTCGCGGCGGTCGGCAACGACGGCCCCGCCGCCCCGCCTTCCTATCCCGCCGCCTATCCGGGGGTGCTCGGGGTGACCGGGGTCGATGCCAGGGGGCGCGTGCTGCCCGAAGCGGGACGCAAGACCCCGGTCGATTTCGCCGCGCCGGGCGACGATGTGCGCGCGGCGACGGGCGCGACGTCGACCGAGCGGCTGCGCGGTACCTCCTTCGCGGCGCCGCTCGTCGCGGGGCGGCTGCTGCATTTCTATCCCGCCCCCGCCGTCGGCCGGATCGAGGCGTCGGTGACCGCGCTGATCGGCGAGGCGCGCGACCTCGGCAAGAAAGGCCGCGACGATGTCTATGGCCACGGGCTGATCTGCGGCGATTGCGGGCGCTGAATCGCGCCGGTCGATTTTTTCGGGAAGAAAATCGAAACCATCGTCGTTCTCCTGCCAGGCCCGCCTTTCGGGCCGCAAGTTCAGGAGAAGAGACATGGCCCACCGTATTATTCTTTCGACCCTCGCGCTCGCCGCTTCGGCGATGGCGCTGTCGGCCCCCGCCTCGGCGCAGCTGCTCGGCGGCGGTGGCGGGCTGACCGGCGGGCTTGGCGGCAGCTTGGGCGGCACGCTCGGCGGGCCCAGCGGTCCGGTCGGCGGTACGCTCGGTTCGACGGGCGACATCACCGGCTCGGGCCGCGGCGAGGCCAAGGTCGATCGCCGCTCGGGCCGCGTCCAGGGCAATGGCCAGGGCGAAGCGCGCGGCAAGGGATCGGCCGACGGCAATGGCCAATTGCTCGGCAATGCGATCGGCGGAAATGCTGCGGGCGAGGGCGGTGCATCGGGTCAGGGCGCGCTCGACGTGCAGGCGGTCGG
>NZ_LYVN01000073.1 GCF_001990265.1 Sphingopyxis sp. KK2 | reverse complement strand
CGCGCCTGCTCGTCGCACTCGCCGCCGACCGCCACGCCAGCGTCGGCCAGGTCTACGAACCCGACGACGGCAAGCCCGGCGGCTGGTCGCACCGCAGCTTCGCGCGCGCGGTCGGGCGCGCGGTCGGGCGCAGCCATGTCGCGACGCTCACCATCCCCGCCACGCTGCTCAAGGCCGGCGGCCGCATCGACAAGCTCGTGCGCCGCAGCCGCGCCAAGCTGACCCCCGACCGCGCACGCTATATCGCGCATCCCGACTGGGTCGCGACCGGCGGCGCCTGCCCGCCGCCCGAGCTGTGGCGACCCGAAATCGAAACCGGCGATGCCCTCGCCGAAACGGTGCGCTGGTATCGCCGCGAAAACTGGCTCTGACGCCGGTATGCGCTGGTCGGCCGCCCGTCGAAGCGTTTATTGCCAACGCCGGGCCGCGTCCCTAGGTTCGCGCGCATGACCGAAACCACCGCGACCCCGCCCAACGATCCCGCCGGCCCCTGGGCCATTCCCGTCCGCCGCCCGCTGCCCGGCGACGACAAACCCAAGGGAACGACCAGCTTTCCGCGCAAGGTCTGGAACCTGCTCGTCGCGATCAAGGACGGGCTGGCGCTGATCTTTCTGCTGCTCTTCTTCGTCGCGCTGTTCGGCCTCTTCGCCGGTCGCCCCAATCCGTCGCTGCCGGTCAGCGAGGGCGCGCTGCTGCTCCAGCTCGATGGCGTCGTCACCGAACAGCCCGCCGAGATCGACCCGCTCGCGGCGCTCTCGGGCGGCAACGATCTCAAGGAAATCCGCGTCCGCGATGTCGTCCACGCGCTCGAAACCGCGGCGACCGATAATCGCATCACCTCGGTCGTGCTCGACCTCGACCGCTTCCTCGGCGGCGGGCAGGTGTCGCTCGCCGAGATCGGCGACGCGATCGACAAGGTGCGCGCGCAGAAAAAGCCCGTGCTCGCCTTCGCCACCGCCTACACCACCGACAGCTATCAGGTCGCCGCGCACGCCAGCGAGATATGGGCCGACCCGATCGGCGGGGTCGGCATCGCGGGACCCGGCGGGTCGCGGCTCTATTACAAGGGGCTGATGGACAAGCTCGGCGTCACCGCGAACATCTATCGCGTCGGTACCTTCAAGAGCGCGGTCGAGCCCTATCTGCGCAGCGACCAGTCGCCCGAGGCGAAACAGGCCGACATGGCCTATGCCGGCGCGCTGTGGGAAAATTGGCTGGCCGACGTCAAAAAGGCGCGGCCGAAGGCGAAGATCGATCCCTTCATCGCCGACACCGCGGGCGCGGTGCGCGCCGCGGGCAACGACCTGTCGAAGGCGTCGCTCGACGCCGCGCTGATCGACACGCTCGGCAGCCGCATGGCGTTCAACAGCCGCGTCGCCGAAATCAGCGGCGCGTTCGACGACAGCCAGCCGTGGAATTATAACGCGATCCCGCTCGACAATTGGGTCGCCGCCAATCCGCCCGCCGAGCCCGGCAGCGCGATCGCGGTCGTTCCGGTGATCGGCGAAATCGTCGATGGCGAGGCGCCCAACGGCGTCGCCGGCGGGACCACGATCGCGCAGCATATCCTCGACGCCGCCGCCGACGACAGCATCAAGGCGATCGTGCTGCGCGTCGATTCGCCGGGCGGATCGGTGCTCGCGTCGGAGGAAATCCGCCAGGCGCTGCTCGCCGCGAAGGCCAAGAAGCTGCCCGTCGTCGTCTCGATGGCCAATGTCGCCGCGTCGGGCGGCTATTGGATCGCGACCCCCGCCGACCGCATCTTCGCCGAGCCCGACACGATCACCGGATCGATCGGCGTCTTCGGCATCCTGCCGAGCTTCGAACAGACGCTCGCCAAGGCGGGGATCACCACCGACGGCATCAAGACCACCCCGCTGTCGGGCCAGCCCGACATCCTCGGCGGGGTGAACGACGAGTTCAACCAGCTCGCGCAGGCGAGCGTCGAGGACATCTACGCGCGCTTCACCGGGCTCGTCGCCAAGAGCCGCAAGCAGCCGCTCGCCAAGGTGCAGGAAATCGCCGAGGGCCGCGTCTGGGCCGGCGGCACCGCGCGCCAGATCGGGCTGGTCGACCAGTTCGGCGGCCTGCCCGACGCGATCGCCGCGGCGGCAAAACTCGCCAAGGTCGACGGCGACTTTCACGCCCGCTATTTTGAGAATGAGCCGAGCGAGTTTTCGAAGATGCTGGCAAGCTGGACCGGCGCCGAACAGGAACCCGAGGCGGCGCTTCCGCGCGGCTGGTTCGGCATCGCGGCAATGAACCGCCAGATGATCGAACGCCGCGTCATCCAGGACCTGTCGCTGCTGACCGAGGCGGGATCGGTGCAGGCCTCGTGCCTCGACTGCCGCGCCTACCTCCCCGCCGTGCCGCGCCCCGGCAAGGCCGAGGCGAAGGGCTTTTTCGCGACGCTGGCGCTGCTGATGCGCTAGGCGGCGGGCGGCGCGCCCTTGCGCCGCCGCCGCTGGCGCACGAACAGCATCACGAACCCGAGCAGCACCGTCACCAGGCTGACCCCCGCAAAGCCGGTCAGCAACGGGTGATGGGTGTCTTCACGCGTCTGCAGATCCATGATGTGCAGCCCCCAGAAGAAGTCATAGCCGCGCCACCAGCGCGTCCGCAGCGCGAGCAATTCGCCGGTGTCGGCATCGACATAGGCGTGGAGACCATCGGCATAAGCAACCTGCCAAGCCGGCCGGTCGCGCCGCAGGTCGAGCGGGTTGGCATCGGCGGCGAAGCGCCGCAGCGACACGACCTCGCCCGGCGCCTTTTGCGCCGCATTGGCGATCGTATAGGCCTCGGCCGCCGTCACCGGCGGCAGAAATTCACCGGTCGTCGCGTCGGCGGCGCGCGTTCCCCCGTCGGCGAAGCGCACCAGCCACACCGGCCGCGCTTTGCGCATCGCGAGCTCGATCGTCTCGACCCGCCGCCCGTCGAGACGGGGCGGGACGGCATCGAGCGTCGCGGGAATCGCCACCGGCTCGCTGCGCAGGTCGCTGCCGCGCACCTCCTCGATCGGCTTGATCACCATGACCAGTCCCGACAGCGTCCACAGGATCAGCGGCACCCCGACGAGCCAGCCGAGCCAGATATGGATGCGGAGCAGCTGCGCGCGCAGCCGCGTCTGCAGCGCGCTCATGCCGCCGCCGCCAGCTCCCGCGCATGACCCGCGACGGCGTCGGCGAGCGTATCGACCAGCGCGAGCGGCAGGTCGTGCCCCATGCCCGGGATCGTCATCAATCGCGCGCCGGGGATGCTTGCCGCAGTGTCCTTGCCGCCCGCGAGCGGGACGAGCGGATCGGCCTCGCCATGGATGACCAGCGTCGGCGCGGCGATCGTCTTCAGCATCGCGCGGCGATCGCCATCGGCGACGATCGCCGCCATCTGCCGCGCGACGCCCTGCGGATACCAGCCGCGCTCGAAATCGCCGCGCACCCGGCGCTGCAATCTTTCTTCCTCCGCCGGATAGGCCGGGCTGCCGATCACCCGTGCCGCGCGCACCGAATAGGCGATCATGGCCTCGGGATCGCCGCTCATCGGACGGTTGGCGAGCACCGCCATCGCCTCCTTGTTGGCGCGCGGCAGGCGGGGGTTCCCGGTGGTCGACATGATCGAGGTCAAGGATAGCACCCGCTCGGGATAGCGCGCCGCGATATGCTGCGAAATCATGCCGCCCATCGACGCGCCGACGATATGCGCCTTGGCGATCCCCAGATGGTCGAGCAATGAGATCCCGTCGGCCGCCATATCCGCCAGTGTATAAGCGGCGCGTACCGGCAGCCGCAGCATCGATTTGACGAACATCCATTTAAGGTTGGGCACCCCCGCCGCCTCGAAGCGCGTCGACAGGCCGACGTCGCGATTATCGTAACGAATGGTGCGAAAGCCATGCGCGTTGAGCGCGTCGACGAACTCGTCGGGCCACAAAGTCAGCTGCCCGCCCAGCCCCATCACCAGCAGGATCGCCGGCGCGTCGCGCGGCCCCTTGTCCTCATAGGTGATGCTGATCCCGTTCGCGGTCGTCTGCGCTGTTGTCATGGAAAGCCCCTGCAAGGGTCAGGCCCCGCGCGTGGCGACGGTGCTGACATCGTTGTTCACTCGCGAACCTGCCACAGCCAGCGCATTTGGCAAGCCCGCGGCGCCGGCGTGGGCGGCACGGCGCAAGCGACCGAACCCCACGATCCATGCGGCGCCGATCGCCAACAGCCGGTCGCGCGCCACCAGCGCCGCGAAGACCGGCGGAGCTGCCAGCAGCATCGCTCCCGCCGTCGTCGCGACGTCGCAATCGACCGTGCAGCCGGCCGGCGCGACGCCGGCGCCGAAACTGATCAGCAAGACTTCCAAGGCCCCCACGCCCCTTTCGTGCGGCAAGGGCTAGGGGTGACCGGTTAATCGATTCTGACGCGCCCGATCACTGTCCGGGCGATTCCGTCCCGAAGCGGGACCCGTTTAGCGCGCCGGGTCGCGATAGGCGGGTAGCGCGAGCGACCAATGGATCGCCGCGCCGCGCAGGACGAAACCCGCGATTGCGCCGCATGCCGCAGCGACCGGCGTGCCCACGCCCCCCCAGAGCAGGAGCAGATAGAGGCCCGAAGCGAGCGCCGCCGCGGTGACATAAATTTCGGGCCGGACGATGATCGACGGCACCCCCGCCAATATGTCGCGGATCGTGCCGCCGACGCAGCCGGTGATCACCCCCATCAGCAGCGCCGGCACCGGCGGCACGCCCCACGCGAGCGCCTTTGCCGTCCCGAACACCGCATAGGCGGCAAGTCCGACCGCATCGGCCCATTCGAGCAATTGCCCCTGCCACCAGCGTTCGGGGGTGAGCCACACGACGAGCGCGATCGCGATGCAGACGGCGGCGATCGCGCCGTCCTGCACCCAGAACACCGGCGCGCCGATCAGCAGGTCGCGCACGCTGCCGCCGCCGACCCCGGTGACGAGCGCGAAAAACATCGCGGTGATCAGCGTCTGGCGCAGCCGCACCGCCATCAACGCGCCCGACAGCGCGAAGACGCCGATGCCGACCAAGTCGAGCAGGCGGAGCAGCAGCGCGTTGTCGATGCCGGTCATATCATTGGGCGACGGGACGCACGCCGCCGATGACCGAAAGGACGATCGCGGTCACCGCATTGCGGATTGCCGGCTCAGCCTGCGGTGCAAAGAAGGGCGAGTGGTTGGTCGGCGCCGGCTCGCCTTTCGCCTTCAGGTCCGCGAGCACGGCGGGATCATAGCCGCCGATGCCAAAGAAAAGCGACGGCACCCCCGCATCGACGAACTCCGAATAATCCTCGCTGCCCGACATCGGCGTCGCGCTCGCCGGCGCGAAGACGAGCCCCTTTCCAAAGACCGGGGTCAGTGCCGCGACCGCCGCCTTGGCCATCGTCTCGTCGTTGGTGAGGATGCCGGTGCCGGAAAGGTAGCGGATCGTCGGCTCGGGCGCCTTGCCCATCGCCGCCGCCGCCTTCGCGACGCGCGCGGTCCCGTCCTGCAGCAATTTGCGGACCTCGGGCGACTGCGAGCGCAAATTGACCTTCACTTCGGCGCTGTCGGGGATGATGTTGGGCGCGCTGCCGGCGTTGATCGCGCCGATCGTCAGCACGCCGAACGCCGCGGGATCCTTTTCGCGGCTGATCACCACCTGCGCATCTGTGACGAAGCGCGCGGCGATCGGGATCGGGTCGATCGTCGCGGCGGGCATCGATCCATGCCCCCCGCGACCATGGAAAGTGATCGAATAGCTGTCGGAGGCCGAGGAGCCCGCGCCGGCCTTGATCGCGACGACACCCGACGGCAGGTTCGAAACATGCGCCGCAAAGCCGAAGTCGGGCTTGGGGAAGCGCGTGAACAGCCCGTCGTCGAGCATCGCGCGCGCGCCGACCAGCGGTTCCTCGGCAGGCTGACCGATCAGCATGATCGTGCCCGACCAGCTGTCGCGCATGGCGACAAGCGCCTGCGCGACGCCGATCAGATAGGCAACATGCGTATCATGGCCGCAGGCGTGCATCACCGGCACGTCGCGGCCTTCATAGGTCGCGCGCGCCTTGCTCGCCCAGGCAAGCCCGGTCTTTTCCTCCATCGGCAAGGCGTCCATGTCGGCGCGCACGAGGATCGTCGGCCCCTCGCCGTTCTTGAGGATCGCGACCACCCCGGTGCCGCCGACCTTTTCGGTCACGGTAAAGCCCGCCGCACGCAGATGCTTCGCGAGGATGCCCGCGGTACGCACCTCCTGCATCCCGAGTTCGGGGTTGGCGTGGAGGTCCTTGTAGATCGCTTCCAGCGTGGGGTAGTTTTTGTCGAGCAACGCAGAAAGCCGCGCATTGGCGACGGCCAGATCAGGCGTTGTCTGCGCCGCCGCACCGACCGGTAAGAAGGCTAGCGAAGCGGCCAGTCCAAACCAGTGTCTCGCCGCCATGCCTGTCTCCCTCTTTGGTGCCGATGCGGATATGCGCTCTCTTGATCCGCATGCGCCGCGGCGTGCGCTATCACCCCGCCTTGGGCGGCACAATGGGCGCACGCAGTAGGGCAAGCCCCAGCGCATAGCCCAAAATCGGCGAGGCGCCATAGCCGCCGAGGGGCACGGGATAGGCGCCGATGATCGACGCAAGGACAAAGCCCGCCATCACGGCGGCGAGCGCTCTGCCCGCCCGCGGATTCGCGGCGCGCACCAACAGGGGTGCGACGCAGACCAGCATGAGCGCACTACCGACCAACAGACCGAGCATAGCGTTGATCGCGAATGCATCGGGCACAACGCGCTCGACGAAATCAACGGCGGCGAGCGGATCGGGTCGGAGCAATGTTGTCGTGATCGCCGCGATCACGGCAGTAGCGCCGAACGCCGAGACGAGCAGTTCGTTCCGGCCGGGACGCGAAAATAGGAACGCTGCCGCCAGCGCGAGCGCCGCCGCAAAATCGGGCTGGATGGCGAAGACAGCCGCCAGCACGATCACGACCGCGAGTTGTGTCCGAGCGGGAAACTGCGGGATCAGCACCGCAATCGCCGGCAGAAAGAACATGGCGGCATGCAGCCGCACGGGGCCGGCGGGAAGCCACCGCCGCACGCCATCGAGATCGAAGCCGGTCACCAGCGTCGCCGCGATGCCGGTCACGCCAAGGGCGACGACCCACGCCGCAGCGCGGGCGCTCATTCGACGCGGCGCGAAGGAAATGACGGCAAGCCCCAGCAAAAGCGCGAGCCCGTTCAGCACCGCATAAGCGCCCGGTGCACCGCCGATCCGGAAAAACAATATCCCGCTCGCCGTGGCCGCTACGAGCGCAGCCACGCCGATCCAGGGCACCGGCCGTGTTTCCATTGCCGGCGCGCCAAGTGTCATCGTCAAATGTGGATCGGCTTGCCCGTCACCGCCATCGCCGCTTCTTTCACCGCTTCGCTGTGCGTCGGGTGCGCGTGGCAGGTGTAGGCGATGTCTTCCGACGTCGCGCCGAATTCCATTGCCTGCGCGGCCTGCGCGATCATCGTGCCCGCAACGCTGGCAATGATCCACACGCCGAGCACGCGGTCGCTGTTCGCATCGGCGATCACCTTAACAAAGCCGTCGGGTTCGTGGTTGGTCTTCGCGCGGCTGTTGCCCGCCATCGGGAATTTACCGACCTTGACCTCACCGCGCTCCTTCGCCTGCTCTTCGGTCAGGCCGACGCCGGCGATTTCGGGCATGGTATAGACGACCGACGGGATGACATCGTGGTTCACGATGCCGGTCAGCCCGGCGATATTCTCGGCGACCGCAATGCCTTCGTCCTCGGCCTTGTGCGCGAGCATCGGGCCGGGGATGACGTCGCCGATCGCCCAGATGCCGGGGACCTGCGTGCCGAAATCATGGTCAGTTTCGATCTGGCCGCGCGCGTTGACCGCGAGGCCCGCCTTGTCGAGACCCAGCCCGTCGGTGTTCGGGCGGCGCCCGATCGACACCAGCACAACATCGGCCTCGAGCGTCTCGGCATCGCCGCCAGCGGCGGGTTCGAGCGTGAGCACAGCCTTCTTGCCCTTAACCTCAGCCTTGGTGACCTTGGTCTTGAGCTTGAACTCGATGCCCTGCTTCTTGAAGATGCGGTTAGCGTCCTTGCGAACGTCGGCGTCCATGCCGGGCAAGATCTGGTCGAGGAACTCGACGCAGGTGACCTTGGCACCGAGACGGCGCCACACGCTGCCGAGTTCGAGCCCGATCACGCCGCCGCCGATGACGACCATATGCTCGGGCACCTTGGCGAGTTCGAGCGCACCGGTCGAATCGACGATGACCTGCTTGTCGTTATCGACCTCGACCCCGGGTAGCGGAGTGACCGACGAACCGGTAGCGATGACGATATTCTTCGCGCGATAGGTCTTGCCCGCGACTTCGACACTGTCCTTGCCGGTGAACTGCGCATAGCCCTTCAGCCAGTCGACCTTGTTCTTCTTGAACAGAAACTCGATGCCGCCGGTCAGCCCCTTGACCGCATCGACGCGCTGGCCGTGCATCGCGGGCAGGTTGAGCTTGGGGGTCACGTCGATCCCCATCTTGGCCATCGCACCATTGGCGGCGGCGTCATAATATTCGGACGCGTGGAGCATCGCCTTCGACGGAATGCAGCCGACGTTGAGGCAGGTGCCGCCCAGCGTCTCGCGCCCTTCGGCGCAGGCGGTCTTGAGGCCGAGCTGCGCCGCGCGGATCGCCGCGACATAACCGCCGGGGCCGGCACCGATGACAAGCACGTCGTAGTCGTAATCAGCCATGATTCACTCCATTTCGAGCCCCGGCGCCGCGACATAGACCCAGGCCTCTTCGCCCGATTCCAGCGCGACACGCCGCCGCTCATAATCTTCGGCCTCGTAAAGATCGGCCGCTTCGAGTTCCTGCTTCGTAAGCCAATATAGGGTGCCCGTGACCCGCTGCGAGCCTTGGTCGTCGGGAACGAGCACCGGATAATGGCTTTCGCCGCTAATCCGCACCACCTCGGGGTCGGCGTTGACGATCCGGCGGAGCCGGAAGCCGGTCAGTGCGTCGGCACTGCCGCCAAGCAACCGACCGAAATGTTCCCGCTGCACGTCCGGATATTGGAGCGTGCCATACGCGAACAGGGCTTCGGTCGCGTCGCTCACGCCGCTTTCCCTATCAGAGGTCGATCAGCAGCCGCGTCGGATCCTCGATCGCTTCCTTGATCGTCTTGAGGAAGGTCACCGCCTCGCGTCCGTCGATCAGGCGATGGTCATAGCTCATCGCCAGATACATCATCGGCCGGATCACGATCTCGCCGTTACGGACGACCGGACGGTCTTCGATGCGATGGAGGCCGAGCACCGCCGACTGCGGCGGGTTGATGATCGGGGTCGACATCAGGCCGCCGAACACGCCGCCGTTCGAGATGGTGAAGGTACCGCCGATCATGTCTTCCATCGTCAGCGTGCCTTCCTTGGCGCGCTTGCCGAGGTCGGCGATCGCCTTTTCGATGTCGGCAAAGCTCTTCGCGTCGGCGTTGCGGACGACCGGCACGACGAGGCCGTTGGGCGCGCTGACCGCGACCGAGACGTCGAGATAATTGTGATATACGATCTCATCGCCCTCGATGCGCGCGTTCACCGCCGGGATATCATGCGCCGCGAGCGCGACCGCCTTGGTGAAGAAGCTCATGAAGCCGAGGCGGACGCCATGCTTCTTTTCGAAACTGTCGCGATATTTGTCGCGCGTCGCTATCACCGCCGACATATCGACGTCGTTGAACGTCGTCAGCATCGCCGCCGTGTCCTGCGCGGCCTTCAGGCGCTTGGCGATCGTCTGGCGCATGCGCGTCATCTTGACGCGCTCTTCCTGACGGCCCGGCGCAGCCGATGCGGCGGGAGCCGTAGCAGCGGCGGGCGCCGGCGCGGGCGTTGCGGCCGGGGCATTGTTCGCGGCGGCGAGCACATCTTCCTTGGTCAGGCGGCCGTCCTTGCCGCTGCCCTTGATCTTGGTCGGGTCGACGCCATGCTCGAGCACCAGGCGGCGCACCGCAGGCGACAGCGTCGTGACGCCATCGCCAGCCTCTTCGGCGGGCGCGCTCGCGGCGGGCGCCGGTGCGGCAGCTTCGGCCTTTGCAGGCGCAGCAGCCGCGGGCGCCGCCGCCTTGCCGTCGCCGGCCTCGATCGTCGCGATCGTCGCGCCGACATTGACGGTGTCGCCGACAGCAGCGACCTGCTGCCCCATCACCCCGGCGACGGGCGAGGGCACTTCGACCGCGACCTTGTCGGTCTCGAGGCTGGCAATCGGCTCGTCGAGCGCGACCGGATCGCCGGGCTGCTTCAGCCATTCGCCGATCGTCGCTTCGGTGACGCTTTCGCCCAGCGTCGGGACTTTGACTTCGGTGCTCATCGCTCTTTCCTTTGGGGCGCTTATTTATTCTTGTTACGGCGGATTTCGGCGCGGACGCTCAGGCCCAGCGCGTCGGCGACCAGCGCCGCCTGCTCGGTCTGGTGGCGGCTCATCAGCCCGGTGGCGGGCGAAGCCGCCGCCGCACGACCGGCATAGCGCGGACGCATGCCCTTGCGGCCGGCGTTGGTCAGCGCGTCCTCGATGAAGGGCTCAACGAAGGACCAGCTGCCATTGTTGCGCGGCTCTTCCTGCGCCCACACCACTTCTTCGAGCTTCGGCATCCGCTTCAGGCGGACCGTCAACGGCTCGCCCGGGAAGGGATAGAGCTGCTCGAGGCGGATAACCGTCGTGTCGGTCAGGCCCGCAGCATCGCGCGCCTCGATCAGGTCATAGCCGACCTTGCCCGAGCAGAGCACGACGCGCTTGATATCGCCATCGGCGGGCGGGGTGCGGTCCGACATGATGCGGCGGAAATGCGCGTCGCCGATGAAGTCCGAGCGCTGCGACACCGCGAGCTTGTGGCGGAGCAGCGACTTGGGGGTCATGATGATCAGCGGCTTGCGGAACGGACGCAGCATCTGGCGGCGCAGGACGTGGAAATAATTCGACGGGGTCGAAATATTGCACACCTGGATATTGTCGCCTGCACACAGCTGGAGGAAGCGTTCGAGACGCGCCGAGCTATGCTCGGGACCCTGGCCCTCATAACCGTGCGGGAGCAGCATCACGAGGCCATTGGCGCGCAGCCATTTGGCTTCGCCCGACGCGATGAACTGGTCGATCATGATCTGCGCGCCATTGGCGAAGTCGCCGAACTGCGCTTCCCACAGCACGAGGCTCTTCGGATCGGCCATCGCATAGCCATATTCGAAACCGAGCACGCCATATTCGGACAGCGGGCTGTCGAGCACCTCGAACCGGCCGTGCGGGACGGTGGTCAGCGGCACATATTTGCGCTCGTCCTTCTGGTCGACCCAGACGGCGTGGCGCTGGCTGAAGGTACCGCGCCCCGAATCCTGCCCCGACAGGCGGACCTGATAGCCTTCGCTAAGCAGGGTACCGAAAGCGAGGCTTTCGGCGGTCGCCCAGTCGAACACTTCCTTGTCACTCTTGTCGGCGAACATCGCACCGCGCGCGTCGATGACGCGGCGCAGCGTCTTGTGCACCTCCAGATCGTCAGGAACGGTCGTCATGATCCGGCCGATCGAGTCGAACAATTTGTCGCTGACCCCGGTCGAGATATTGCGGCGGGCGTTCTCGGCATCGGCGGGGGCATGCAGCCCCGACCAGCGGCCCGCGAACCAGTCGGCCTTGTTCGGCTTGTAGCTTTTCGCCGATTCGAAATCATCCTCGAGCCGTGCGACGAATTCGGCGCGGCGTGCATCGGCCCAGCCGGCGTCGATCACGCCCTCGCCCTCGAGCTTGGCCGCGCAAAGCTGCGACACCGGCGGATGCTGGCGGATGATCCCGTACATCAGCGGCTGGGTGAACGAAGGCTCGTCGCCCTCGTTGTGACCGAAGCGGCGATAGCACCACATGTCGATGACGACGTCGCGCTTGAACTGCTGGCGGAAGTCGATCGCGAGCTTGCACGCAAAGGTCACCGCCTCGGGATCGTCGCCGTTGACGTGCAGGATCGGCGCCATCACGCCTTTCGCGACGTCCGACGGATAGGGCGACGAGCGCGCGAACTGCGGGCTGGTGGTGAAGCCGATCTGGTTGTTGACGATGAAATGGATACAGCCGCCAGTGTTGTACCCGCGAATGCCCGAGAAGCCCAGGCATTCCCAAACGATCCCCTGCCCCGCAAACGCCGCGTCGCCGTGGATCAGCACGGGCAGCACCTGCTCATGCTTGTCGAGGTCGTCGCGCACGACCTGCTGCGCGCGGACCTTGCCGAGCACGACCGGATCGACCGCTTCGAGGTGCGAAGGGTTGGGAACCAGCGACATATGCACCGAAGCGCCGCCGAAATCGCGGTCGGTCGAGGTACCGAGGTGATATTTGACGTCGCCCGAGCCGCCGACATCGTCGGGGTTGGCGCTGCCGCCCGCAAACTCGTGGAAGATCACCTTGTACGGCTTGGCCATCACGTTCGCGAGCATGTTCAGGCGCCCGCGGTGCGCCATGCCGTATACGATCTCGCGCACGCCATATTGGCCGCCATATTTGATGATGGCTTCCATCGCCGGGATCATCGATTCGCCGCCGTCGAGGCCGAAACGCTTGGTCCCGACATATTTGCGCGCGAGGAATTTTTCCCATTCCTCGGCCTGGATCACCTTGTTCAGGATGGCACGTTTGCCCTCGACCGAAAATTCGATGATCTTGTCGGCGCCTTCCATCCGTTCCTGCAGGAACTGGCGCTCCTCGATGTCGGCGATATGCATATATTCGAGGCCGACATTGCCGCAATAATTGGCGCGCAGGATCGCCACGATCTCGCGGATCGTCGCCTTCTCGAGGCCCAGCGCACCGCCAAGCCAGACCGGGCGATCGAGGTCGGCACCCGAAAAGCCATGATATTCCGGGGTCAGGTCGGCGGGCAGTTCGCGGGTGCTCAGCCCCAGCGGATCGAGGTTCGCCGCAAGATGCCCGCGCACCCGATAGGTGCGGATCAGCATCATCGCGCGGATCGAATCATTCGCGGCGCGCTCGACCTCGGCATTCGACAGCGGCGCGCCGGCTTTCGCCGCAGCGGCCTTGACCGCGACCTGCATCTGCTGCGGGTCGAGCGCGGCGGTCAGGTCGTCGCTGTCGACCAGCGGCCAGTTCTTCGGCGCCCAGCTGGGTCCGGCCTGCGGCTCGTCGATGTCAAAGCTCTGTCGTTCGAGGTTCATCTGCTTGTCCACGGGGAGAGGGGGTGATGTTCTTTTATATGGGAAGCCGAAGGCCCGCCGGCAAAGGGTGCCGGCGGGCCGTCCGGATCAGACGCGTTCCTTCAGCACTTCGACCAGCGTCGTGCCGAGTTCCGACGGGCTCGCCGACACGGTGATTCCGGCGGCTTCCATCGCCGCGATCTTGCTTTCGGCGTCGCCCTTGCCGCCCGAGACGATCGCGCCGGCGTGGCCCATGCGGCGGCCCGGAGGCGCGGTGCGGCCCGCGATGAAACCGGCCATCGGCTTCTTGCGGCCGCGCTTGGCTTCGTCGATCAGGAACTGCGCGGCCTGTTCTTCGGCGTCGCCACCGATTTCACCAATCATGATGATCGACTTGGTCGCTTCGTCGGCGAGGAAGAGTTCGAGCACGTCGATGAAGTTGGTGCCGTTGACCGGGTCGCCGCCGATGCCGACCGCAGTCGTCTGGCCGAGGCCCGCATTGGTCGTCTGGAACACCGCTTCATAGGTCAGGGTGCCCGAGCGCGAGACGACGCCGACGCTGCCCTTCGAGAAGATGCTGCCCGGCATGATGCCGATCTTGCATTCGCCGGGGGTCAGCACACCGGGGCAGTTCGGGCCGATCAGGCGCGACTTCGAACCGCTGAGCGCGCGCTTCACCTTCACCATGTCGAGCACCGGGATGCCTTCTGTGATGCAGACGATCAGCTCCATCTCGGCGTCGATCGCCTCGAGGATCGAGTCGGCGGCGAACGGCGGCGGCACATAGATGCAGCTCGCGGTCGCGCCGGTGGCGGCCTTGGCTTCCTCGACGGTGTTGAAGTTCGGCAGGCCGATGTGCGTCGTGCCGCCCTTGCCGGGGGTCACGCCGCCGACCATCTGCGTGCCATAAGCCAGCGCCTGTTCGGTGTGGAAGGTGCCGGTGGCACCGGTCATGCCTTGCGTGATGACCTTGGTATTCTTGTCGATAAGAATGCTCATGAACGTCTCCAAAAAATCTTGTTCAACTGTTGCCATGCCCGCTCGTCCAAGCCAGCATGTTTGTTATCAGATATTGCTCAAGGGCCTGCTCTCGGTCGCAACAAAACCCAATCCCGATATGCCGAGATGTTGTTTCGCCACGTCGGTGTCGGGAACATCCAGAAATTCGAAGCGCGCATGCCCCGGCTTCAATCCGGGAAGCCAGCTTATGGCGCTTTCGACAATATTCTCATGTCGCTGGGTGGGGTTACGCCCCACCAACGAGACCAGTTCCGCCTCTTCTATTACGCGCTCTTCGGCGGGATCGAGGATCCGACAACCGACAACTTGCTCGTCGCCGACGCGAAGTTCGCTGATCAGGAGAAACAGTTCTTCACCCGCGACGATTTTGCGCATCGGAGGAACCCCGACGAGTGTCGTTCCAGGCGGCGCGTTCATCGCGTCGATACGAGCAACGAGAGGCGCGATCGGAGATGATTCGGATATCTCGGCCAGCTTCCACCCCGCCTTGCTGGCGTTATCGAAAACCGCTTTGTTCGAGGAGAGATTCGCGCATGTGTCACGAGCTTCCGAAAAAACCGCGCCGATGGGATAACCACTGCCGGCCTTCCCTGCGGATGCAGCGGATTCCGGCGCCGCGCCACACGCCGCCAGCGGCAGCATAAACGATGCCACCGCCAACAAAGCGTTTACGCCATTGGATACCCGGTGATGGCTCACGCCAGCGACGGATCCAGGTTCTTGCACGCGTCGAGCAGTTCCTTGACCGCATCGACCGAGACCTGCAGGCCAGCCTTGTCGGCATCGTCGAGTTCGATCTCGACGATCTTCTCGACGCCGCCGGCGCCGATCACGACGGGCACGCCGACGTACAGGCCGTCAAGGCCGTACTGGCCGTCAACATAAGCTGCTGAAGGCAAGATACGCTTCTGGTCGCCCAGATAGGCTTCGGCCATCGCGATGCCCGACGCTGCCGGGGCATAGAAAGCCGAACCGGTGCCGAGGAGCGCGACGATCTCGCCGCCGCCGCCGCGGGTGCGCTTGACGATCGCATCGATCTTGTCCTGCGACGACAGACCCATCTTGACGAGGTCGGGGACGGGGATGCCGTTGACGGTCGAATAGCGGACGACGGGAACCATCGTGTCGCCATGGCCGCCGAGAACGAAGGTGTTCACATCCTTCACCGACACGTCGAACTCGTCGGCGATGAAGTGGCTGAAGCGCGCCGAGTCGAGAACGCCGGCCATGCCGACGACCTTGTTGTGCGGCAGGCCCGAGAATTCGCGCAGCGCCCAAACCATGGCGTCGAGCGGGTTGGTGATGCAGATGACGAAGGCGTCCGGAGCATTGGCCTTAATGCCCTCGCCCACGGCCTTCATGACCTTGAGGTTAATGCCGAGCAGGTCGTCGCGGCTCATGCCGGGCTTGCGGGCGACGCCCGCGGTGACGATGATGACGTCGGCGCCGGCGATGTCGGCATAATCGTTCGAGCCGGTGATCTTGGCATCGAAGCCCGCGATCGGGCCGACCTGCGACAGGTCGAGCGCCTTGCCCTGCGGCACGCCTTCGACGACGTCGAACAGGACGACGTCGCCCAATTCCTTCTGCGCCGCGAGCAGCGCCAGCGTTCCGCCGATATTCCCGGCTCCGATCAAAGCGATTTTCTTGCGTCCCATGGCGCGCGGCACTCCCTTCGTGGCAAGCCCGGCTATGATGCACAAAACCGGCAGGCACACGGGCCAAATCGCCGCGCCGGTCCCTTAGATGGGCGCCGCCCTACGCCGATTCCGTTAAGGAAACAACCGCGAAAAAGGCTAAAATCCGGGTTTTTCTGCAAATAGTTCGCAATAGCGATAGACGCGCTAGAGCGGCCCCTCGCCCGCGCTACGGAGGCGATGGTCGAGCCAGCTTTGCCAATGCGCAACCATTGATGCGGCGTCGGGTTCCCCGGCCTCGTCGGAGCTGCCGACCATCATCGCGGTCCAGAAATCGCACCAACGGATTTCATGCGCGAAATCCTCCCAGCCCTGGCCGGGGCGAAAGCCGAACAATTCCATCGTCACCATTTCGAGCACATAGGCTGCGCGCATCTGGGTGTCGGCGTCGGGGCTGGCAAGCAGCGGGATCACCGCCGGCAGCGCATCGATCCCCAGGCCGATCAGCGCGCTGGTTGCCGGGGTCGATTCGGCATGAAGTTTGTCGGGCGCCTCGTCGATTGCGGCAATCAGGTCAGGGAGCGACGCATCCATGTCACGGATTCTTATAGAATTTGTTGAACGTCGCGACCGCAGCGGCAAAGGTCGCGGACGGCTGGAGATGCTCGGAGGTCGCCGAAAGGGTCGCCTTACCCGCGGCATCGACCGCGAAGCCCCAGTCGATGCAGCCGAGATAGGCCCCCGTCTCGGCGCAACGCGCGCAGGTCTCGAATTCGAATATGTCGTTCGCGTCGCCACTGGGACCATCCCAAAGCGATGCCGCCTTCGCGGTCGTCCCGTCATAGCTGCCGTCCTGCGATTTGGACGCGTTGGGCGCATGGTCGCGATAATAGATCGAACAGGCGGTGCCTTCGGTGCATTTGGCCGCAAAATGATCGACGAAGAAATTGCCCTTTATGCCCTTCGTCGTGTCTTCGGTCGTTTTCACCTTTTCGCGATTCTTCTCGCCGCCCGCCCATTTGTAATCTTCGCCGGGCTTTTCAAAGACACGGACCACCTGGACGAGCCGGATCGTGTTGCATTTCGGACATTGGGCTGTGGGGGTGAACTTGATGGTACCCGACACGCCCGCGCCGGCCGCCGTCATCGCGACCGCCATGTCGCCATTCTTGGGAGGCGCTTTCGTCTCGGTCGGCTTGCGGTGCACGACATCGCCGCCCTGCTGCATCACATGCGCCAGTTCATGCGCCATCAACCGGCGCCCCTCGCCGGTCCCGGGGCGATATTCGCCGCGCGCAAAGGCGATGTCGTTGCCGAGCGTGAAGGCGCGTGCCGCGATCGACTGCGACGCGGCGTCGGCGGCGACGCCGTCGTGGACGCGCACCCCCGACAGGTCGCGGCCGAAGCGCGGTTCGAAGAAAGCGCGCTCGCTGGCGGGGAGCGGCGATCCGCCTCCCATTGCGCCGATCGCCGATCGCGCCGCGGGGCTCGCCGCACCGCCGGCCGCACCGCCCAAGGCCTCGCGCTGGATGGTCCCCGCCTCGTCCTCGCACGCGGCGCATTTGCGCTGCACTTGTCCGACGGGGGCGGCGCCCGCCGCGACCGGCGCGTCGTGCTCGCCCATGCGCATCACCCGCTCGGCGGCGCGATCGGCGGCTTGCTCGGCGCTGTCGTTGGCGGCCCCGATCATCAGCTTGGGCTGGACCCGCACCCCCTGCCCTGGTCGCGCGGGGATATTGGCGAGCGACCAGAGCGGCGAATTCAAAGCGCGCATCGGCGCTTGCTGCGGCGGCGTGGCGGCGCTGTTGGTGCGGCATTTTCGGCGGATCGCGTGTCGGTACATGGCTGTTCGCCTCCCAACCCTCGTCGAGCGGCTTGTATCCGGATTCCCCCTTTTAGTCACCCGGATACAAGTCAGCCCGGCAAGAATTTAGCCTTCGCCACCCCCCGCCGATTGGACCAATCCGCCAAAAGCGGCACGCGGACCGCGCGATTTTGGCACCCGGCGATTCTGGGTTATGCTTTGGCACCAGAAGGATATGAGGCGCCCGACATGACAAGATTTGCCCTGACCACCGCCAGTGCAGCGATCGCCCTCACCTTCGCATCCCCCGCGCATGCGAGCGAAAAAGGGTGGGACGATGCCGGCACCGTCGCCAAAAATGCGCTCGTCGTCGTCGCCTTCGGCGTTCCCGCGGTGCAGGGCGACTGGGAGGGCGCGCTCGAAGCGGGAGGCAGCATCGGCGCGACGATCCTGGTCACGCAGGGGCTGAAAGAGGCCTTTCCGTCGCGGCGCCCCGATGGCAGCGACAACAAGAGCTTCCCTTCGGGCCACACCTCGACGAGCTTCGCCGCCGCCGCGACGCTGCACAACCGCTATGGCTGGGAGGCGGGGTTGCCCGCCTATGTCGTCGCCTCTTTTGTCGGCCTCAGCCGCGTCGAGGCGAAGAAGCACCGAGTCGGCGACGTCCTCGTTGGCGCCGCGATCGGCACCGCGACCGGGCATTTGATCACCACAAAGAAAGACGACAGCATCCACATCTTCCCCTGGGCGAGCACCAAGAGCGCCGGGGTCGACGTGACGCTGCGCTTCTGACCGCAACCCGCTGTTAACCACCCCTTATCCCCGCGCCTGCTAGGCTCGCAGGGATGACGCGCGCAATCATCAGCTTTGACACCGAATTGTCGGCGGGCCTCTACCAGCGGGGCGCCGACGCACGCGCCAATTTCGACAGCTCGATCCTCGGCCGCTGCCGCGAGGGCGATTATGGCGTGCATTTCCAGATGGACATGCTCGAACGCCATGGCCTGACCGGGGTCTATTTCGTCGATCCGATGCCCGCGCTCGTCTATGGCCCCGACATCATCGACGCGATCGTCCAGCCGATCGTCGGCCGCGGGCACGAGGTGCAGCTCCATATCCACACCGAATGGCTGGAATTCGCGCGCTTCAACCCGGTCGGGCGACTGACCGGCCGCAATATCGGCGACTTCCCGCTCGCGGCGCAGAAGAAACTGATCGGCCTCGCCCGCGACATCCTCGTCGGTGCCGGGGCGCCGAGGCCGACCGCCTTTCGCGCCGGCAATTTCGGCGCCAACGACGACACGCTGCGCGCGCTCGCGGCGCTCGGCTTTCGTTTCGACAGCAGTTTCAACGGCGCATATCGCGGCCATGGCTGCGCGATCTCGCTCGACCCTGGCAACCTCGCGGTGCGCGAGCATGAAGGGGTTTGCGAGGTGCCGGTCAGCGGGCTGATGGACCGCGTCGGCCGCTTCCGCCCCGCGCAGCTCTGCGCGATGTCCGAAGAGGAGATGCGCGACGCGCTAGGTCACAGCGCGGCGAGCGGCGCGACCCAATTTTCGGCCTTCAGCCACAGTTTCGAACTATTGAGCCGCGACCGTGCGGTGCCCAACGGCCTCGCCATCGCGCGTATGGAGGCGCTGTGCCGCGCCGTCGCCGAC
>NZ_LYVN01000072.1 GCF_001990265.1 Sphingopyxis sp. KK2 | reverse complement strand
CGGGACGGGGTTCGACGACCTTGAGTCCGAACTGGCGCGCGAGGTCGTAGGCAAAGCCGGTGGCGCCCATCTTCGGGATCGAGGGGCCGCCGGTCGCGATAACGAGCGATGCGGCGGCGAAATCCTGGTCGCCGAAGCGGACGGTGAAGCGCCCGTCGGCGTGCGACACGGCGCCGACCGGCTGGCCGACGCGCACGTCGACGCCGCCCTTTTCGCATTCGGCGAGGAGCATCGCGCCGATCGCTTTCGCCGAGCCGTCACAGAAGAGCTGGCCCAGCGTCTTTTCATGGAAGGCGATGCCATAGGACCGAACCAGCGCGATGAAATCGGCGGGGGTGTAGCGCGCGAGCGCCGATTTGGCGAAATGCGGGTTCGCCGAGATATAGGCCTCGGGGCGCGTGTGGATGTTGGTGAAGTTGCACCGCCCGCCACCCGAAATGAGGATTTTCTTGCCCACCTGGTCGGCATGGTCGAGCAGCAGCACGCGCCGCCCGCGCTGCCCCGCGACCGCGGCGCACATCAGCCCGGCCGCGCCGGCCCCCAGCACGACGGCATCATATTCGGCGGCGGACATGGCGGATCAGTGCAGCTTGGCGATCGACAGGCCGTCGGCCTTGGCGCGGGTCTTCACCGATTCCTCGCTGCGCGTCAGCGCCTTGGCGATGGCTTTGAGCGCCATGCCCTTCTTGGCGAGCGTGTGCAGCTTGTCGATCTCGGCCGCGGTCCACGGCTGTTTGTGGCGCTCGAACTTGTCCTTCATGCCTGCGTCTCCGGGTCGGTGGCGGCGGCGAGGATGGTGATCGCATCCTCGCGGTCCTGATATTCGAGCGTTTCGCCGGTTTCGGCACCCATCATCGCCCGCGCGAGCGGGGCGGAAAAGGCGATCGTCCCCTGCGCGGGATCGGCCTCGTCATGGCCGACGATCGTCAGCGTGCGGGTCGCGCCGTTCAGCGTGAAGGTCACCTTGCTGCCGATGCCGACGACATCGGCCTCGGGGGCCGGCTGCACCTCGGCGGTCGACTGGCGCGTGTGGACATAGCGCTGGCGCTTGAGCAGCTTCTTGCGCGCCTCCTCGTCGGCGGCGTTTGCGATGGCATCGGCGATCCGGGCGGCCTCTTCGCCGAGCAGCCGGAGCCCACGCGGGGTGACCAGGTTCGGACCGATCGGGATCGGCCATTCGAACGCGGGTTCCATATGCTCGTCGTCGCTCTCGCGGCGAAACGCTACGCTCATCGTCATGCTTTCGGTTGAAGGGGAGCAAGGCCTTTGGCGCAGGAAGGTGGCGACAAGAAGGCGCGTCGCGTCGTTCGCGCTGGCGCATGATGCGCCAGCGGCGTAACCTTGCGCCAAAGCGGTACGAACAGGAGCATGATGCCATCCCCGCATCGAGGTTCCAATCGGGAGTTGTTCCATGTCGAATATGATCAAAATGTCGCTCGCCGCCTCCGCCGTGCTCGCGATGGCGGCCGGCGCCACGCTGTCGGGCCCCGCCGCCGCGGCCGAGGGCGCGAAGGAAAAATGCTATGGCGTCGCGCTGAAGGGCAAGAATGATTGCGCCGCCGGGCCGGGAACGAGCTGCGCCGGCACCTCGACCGTCGATTACCAGGGCAATGCCTGGAAAAATGTGCCCAAGGGCAGCTGCGTCAAGATGGGCGGCACGCTGACGGCGCACAGTGGCAATGCCAAGCCGGTTCCGAAGAAGGGCTGACGGGGTTGGCGCCTCGCCCGTTCGGCGACCTGCCGCAGCGTGCCGGCTTCGGGCTGAAGCCCGATCATTATGCCGATGTGCTCGCGGCGGTCGAGGCGGGCGCGGGGCCCGCCTGGGCGGAAATCCACCCGCAGAATTATTTCGGTGACGGCGGCCCGCCGCATCGCTGGCTGAGCGCGATCGCCGCGCATCTGCCGCTGAGTTTCCACTCGGTCGGGCTGTCGCTCGGCTCGGCGGCCGGGGTCGATGAGGGCGAGCTCATAGCGCTCGCGCGGCTGTGCGAGCGCTATGCGCCGGCGATGGTGTCGGACCATCTGAGCTGGAGCAACGGCCCCGACGACAAATTCCCAGACCTTTTGCCCGTCCCCTACAGCCATAAGGCGCTCGACCATTTCGTCGTGCAGGTCGACCGGGTGCAGGAACGGCTCGGGCGGGCGATGCTGGTCGAGAATCCGTCGCGTTACCTCGCTTTTGCGAACGACGACTGGTCCGAGGTCGATTTCCTCCACGAACTGTGCCGCCGCAGCGGCTGCGGGCTGATCCTCGACATCAACAATGTCGAGGTTTCGGCGTTCAACCTCGGGCTCGATCCCGACCCGTGGCTCGCCGCCTTCGATCCGGCGCTGGTCGGCGAGGTCCACGTCGCGGGCCATGCGCGCAAGGACGATGGACTGGGCGGCACGATCGCGATCGACGATCATGGATCGGCGGTGCGCGAGAGTTGCTGGGACCGGCTGGCGACCTTCCTGCGCCGCGCCGGGCCGAAACCGGTGCTCGTCGAATGGGACAGCGATATCCCAGAATATGCGACGCTCGCCGCCGAAGTCGCGCACGCCGACGCCTTGCTTGACCAAGTTCGCGTCGATGCTTGAGCGCGACCAGACGGCGATCGCGCGCGCACTGGTCGATGGTCCCGCTTATATCCCGCCGGTGCTGTTCGCAGGGCACGCCGCGCAGGTCGAACGCGGGCTGCGCGTCCATGCCAACACCATTTCGCACGCGCGGCTCGTCGCGCTCGAGGAAACATTCCCGCGCACCCGCGCCTATCTGGGCGAGGGCGCGTTCGATCGCCTGTCGCGCGCCTATGTCGACGGCGGCGGCGCGCAGGGCAAGCCGGTCGCCGCAATCGGCCGCGGCTTCGACGCCTGGCTGGCGGGCGAAGCGGACCCGCTCGCCGCCGACCTCGCGCGCGTGGAATGGGTGTGGCTCGCCTGCTATCATGCCGCCGAGGCGCCCGCGCTGCGCCTCGCCGACCTGCGCTTGCTCGACGAGCCGGGGCTGCTCGCGCTGCCGGTGCGGCGCCACCCCGCCGCCGCGACGGTCACGCTGACGAGCGACGCCGCGCCGCTGCTCGACCCCGCGCTCCCCGCCGGGACCGGCGTGCTGCTGATCACGCGCCCCGACGCCGAGGTTCGCCTCTTCGCGGCGATCGACGCCGACCGCGTTGCGATCGAGGCGGCAGAAAATATCACCCCCCTCGGTAACCTGATCGAACGCCTCGCCGAACTGCAGCAGGGCGACGAGGCGGCCATCGTGCCGCTGATCGCCGCCGGAGCGTTCGAGAGGGTCTGACGATGACGAAGATGCTGGCATTTTACGACCGCGCGGTGGGCCTCGCCAGCGCGCGGCTTCCCGAAGGCGTGGCGCTGTTGCTGCTGCGTGTCGCGCTCGCCGGCGTCTTCTGGCGCTCGGGGCAGACCAAGGTCGCCGAAGGAAGCTGGTTCCGGATCAATCCCGATACCTATGACCTGTTCCGCAGCGAATTTTCGGGACTGCCGCTCGACCCCGTCGTCGCGGTGCCGCTGACGGTCTTTGCCGAACATGTGTTTCCGATGCTGTTGCTGCTCGGGCTCGCGACGCGCTTTTCGGCGGGGGCGTTGCTGGTGATGACGCTGGTGATCCAGCTCTTTGTCTTTCCCGACGCCTGGTGGCCCGTCCACAGTCTGTGGGCGGCGATGGCGGCGTTGCTGATCGTGCGCGGCGGCGGATTGCTGTCGCTCGACGCGCTGGCGCTGAAACTGCGCCGCCGGTGAGTATCGACGAACCCGCACTGGCGCGGATGATGGCGGCGGCGCAGCGCGGCGACCGCGCCGCCTATCGCGCGCTGCTCGGCGATTGCCGGCGCTGGCTGGCGCGCTATTTCGCGCGCCGCATCGCGCCGCACCAGATCGACGACCTGGTGCAGGAGACCCTGGTGTCGATGCACCGCAAGCTCGCGACCTGGGACAGCGACCGGCCGTTCCTGCCCTGGCTCGCGGCGATCGCGCGCTATCGCTGGATCGACGCGCTGCGCCGCCAGCGCGATGCCGCCGAATTGCAGGACGACGACGCATCGGTCGACGCCGAGGACGAGGCGGTCCATGCGCGGCTCAGCCTCGACCGCATGCTGACGCACCTGCCCGCCGGGCAGGCGCAGGCGATCACCCTGGTCAAGATCGAGGGCGCGTCGATCGCCGAAGCGTCGGAGATCTGCGGGCAGAGCGAGTCGCTGGTCAAAGTGAATATCCATCGCGGGCTGAAGAAGCTCGCGCAGTTGATCGAAAGTGAATGATATGAAGGACGCATCGATCGACGATCTGATCGACGGGCTCGCGAGTGAATTGCAGCCGGTGACGCCGCGGCGCCTGTCGCGCGGGTCGCTGGCGGTCGCGGCGGGCTGGATCGCCGGTGCGGCGGCGCTGCTGTGGTTGTCGGGCATGCGCCACGACCTCGCCGGCGGCGGCATGATGCCCGCGCTGCCGCTGCTCGCCTTCTGGACGATCGTCGCGCTGGGCATCGCGGCGGCGTGGAGCGCGCTGCGCATGGGATTGCCCGGGGTCGGACGCGATTACAGCGGCTGGCATTGGGCAGGGCTTGCCGCGCTGGCGATCCCGGTCACCGCCCTCGTCATCGCCATGGGCGACCATCATGCCGCGATCGAGGCGGCGCGGCCCGAGAATGGCATGGGCTGCATGATCGAGGGCGCGCTGTCTGGGCTGGGCGTCGCGGTGGCGCTCTTCGCATGGCTGAAGCGCGCGGCGCCGACCTCGCCCGCGCGCGCGGGCTGGGCGATCGGCATCGCGGCGGGCGCGGCGGGGGCGACGATCGTCGCGCTGCATTGCGCGTCGAACGACATGATGCACATCGCGCTGTGGCACGGGCTGGCGGTCGTGTTGTCGGGGATCGCCGGCCGCCTTTTGCTCGCGCCGCTGCTGCGCTGGTAGACAGGCTATTCTTCGTGTGTTATCCAGTTAACACACGAAGGAGATTTGCGATGCGTAACTGGACGATGGCGGCGCTGCCGCTGGCCCTGGCCCTGACGGTCACCGCCTGCAGCGGGACGGTGACGACCGACGGCGGCGACAAGGTCGAGCGGCGCGACGCCGGCCCGCCGACGACGCAGAGTTTCGATCTCAAGGGCTTCACCGGGGTCGAAGTGACCGGACCCGACGATGTCACCATCCGCCAGGGCGATGCCTTTTCGATCACGGCGAAGGGCCCGAAGGGCGAGGTCGAAGAGCTTGAGATCAAGCTCGACGGATCGACGCTGTCGATCGGGCGCAAGCGCGAGGGATTCAGCTTCCGCGGCGACCATGACGGCGTCGAAATCGCGATCACCATGCCCAGGCTCGATGCGGTGCGGCTCACCGGATCGGGCTCGGTCGACGCCGACAGCGTCGACGGCGACGCGGTCAAAGCGGCGCTGACCGGATCGGGCGACCTCAAGATCGCGAAGCTGACCGGCAAGAGCGCCGAACTGACCGTGTCGGGATCGGGCGACATTGAGATCAAGGGCGGTTCGATCGCCGCGGGCGAAATCGGCATCACCGGGTCGGGCGACGTCGACGCAGGCGGGCTCGCCGCGCAGACGCTCGACATCTCGGTCACCGGATCGGGCAATGTCGGGGCGCAGGCGACCGGCAAGGCCGATATCCGCATCCTGGGGTCGGGCGACGTCGACCTGACCGGCGGCGGCACCTGTTCGACCAAGACGATGGGATCGGGCACCGCGACCTGTAAATAGGTGCGCCCGCAGAGCCTATGGCGCCGCCCGGCCGGACGGTTTAGGACGGCGCCATGGCTTTGCTGACCCGATGCGCCGCGCTGGCGGCTTGCACCCTGTTCCTCGCCGCCCCCGTATCGGCGGCCGAGAAGCGTTTCGGCCTTTCGAGCTTCGAGGCGATCGAGGTCACCGCCGACGTCGTGGTCGAGGTGGTGGCGCGCGCGCCGGTGAGCGCGGTAGCGACGGGATCGCCCGCCGCGCTCGACCGGCTGACGGTCGAGACGCGCGACGGCAAGCTGGTGATCGGGCAGAAAATCTATGCCGGCGACGAAAACCGGCGCCAGCCGCTCGAGCCGGTGACGCTGCGCATCAATGCCGCGAACCTGCGATCGGCGACGCTCGTCGGCGCGGGGTCGCTGCAGGTCGACCAGCTCAAGGGCACCAAGGTGATGATCGGGCTGCGCGGGCCGGGGCGGGTCACCGTCGGCACGGTGACGAGCGACCGGCTGACCGTCACGATAATCGGCAATGGCACGATGACGCTCGGCGGCACCGCCAAGGCCGCGCAGATGACGCTGTCGGGCGCGGGGGTGGTCGATGCGGGCAAGCTCAAGGTCGACGCGCTGGTCAGCGACAGCGAGGGCAGCGGCGACCATGTCTTCACTGCGGTCAAGAGCGCGGCGATCACCGCGCGCGGGGTCGGCAAGACCGTCGTGCTTGGAAAACCCGTCTGTACCGTGCGCAACGTGGGCGGTGGCACGGTGCAATGCGGGGCGGCGAAATAGGCGGCGGTTCGGGCTAGTGCCCCGCGCTGCCCAGCCCGTCGATCTTCTTCGACTGTCTGGCGACCAGACCCGGGAACCAGCGCGCGAGGCGCGCGAGTCTTTTGGCCATCTTGCCGACGGTGACATGGACCTTGTCGCCATGCACTGCGTCCCACGCCGCTTCGCCGACGCGTTCGACGGGGACGATCTCGAACCCGCTCGACGACAGGCGGTCGCGCGCGGGTTCGTTGCTGTCGGCGCTGACCTGGTCGAGCAGCGGGGTGTCGATGAAGCCGGGCATCAGCGAGCGGACCTTGATGCCATATTTGGCGAACTCGATCTCGAGCGCCTCGGTCAGCCCGCGCACCGCGAATTTGGTCGCCGAATAGATGGCGAGCCCCGCGACGCCATAGAAGCCCGACGCCGAACCGGTGTTGAGGATCGTCGACCCCGGGGTGGCGCGGAGCAGCGGCAGCGCGGCATAGATGCCGTTGACGACGCCGCCGAAGTTGATCGCGATCAGCCGGTCGGCCTCGGCGGGGGGCATGTCGACGAACTGGCCGCCGGTGCCGATGCCGGCATTGTTGAACAGCACGTCGAGCCGCCCGCCGCTCGCCTGCGCGAAATCGGCGAGCGCCGCCGCCCATTGGTCGCGATCGCGCACGTCCATGACATGGCGCGACGAGGCGCCGGCGGGGAGCAGGGCCGCGGTTTCGTCGATCCCGGCGCTGTTGACGTCGGCGATGCCGACGAACCAGCCCTGGCCCGCGAAATGGCGCGCCGTCGCGCGGCCGATGCCCGACCCGCCGCCGGTGATGAAAATCGCCTTGCGCACTCCGCCCTCCGCCATCGACCCTCTCCTTACATTCTTGTCAGTGACAGATGATGCGATGGCGCGATAAAGGTCAAGCGCGATCGTCGGCGGGCGGCGTTTGACAGCGCGGCGCCGGTCGATAGGGTGCGGCGATATTTGGGGAGGGACATGATGCGGGGGAAGATTTTGGGGTCGATCATGCTGGCGCTGGCGGCGCTGGCCGCCTTTGCTCAGGTGCCTGCGGCGGCGCAGAATGCGACCGCGGCGCAGATCGCGGCGGGGCTGCAGGAAATGGTGGGGAAGGCCGATGCCGACGGCTTCGTGATCCAGTCGGTGACCGCCGAGGGCAATATGGTGGTGCTGCTTTTCAAGGGCCCCGACGGCTGGCGCGACGGCATCGACGCGCAGCAGGTGTCCGACGCGCTGATCAGGGGCTTTTGCACCGAGGCGCCGCAATTCTTCGACGTCGGGATGTCGATGCGCGTCGATTCGATCGACCGCGAGGCGAAGCTGACCGGCCCGGTGGTCACCGCCTGCCCGAAACCGGCCGAGTGACGGAGACAGGCATGCGACGCGATCGGTTGTTTCGCGCGCTGGTGCCGCTGTGGGCGGCCGGCTGCCTCGCGGCGGTCGACGTCGCGGCACAGCTTCCGGCGCCGCCGCTGCCGCCGGTGCGCGACCCGAACGACAAGTCGCGGCCGCTGACCCCGGCGGGCAATCCCGGGCTATGGGCGACGAACGACGATTACCCGGCTGCCGCGATGCGCGAGGAGCGCGAGGGGACGAGCGGGTTTCGCCTGACCATCGACGCCAATGGCCTGCCCATAGCGTGCGACATCGTCTCGAGCAGCGGCCATGCCGATCTCGACAGCACGACCTGCGCGCTGTTGCTCGAGCGCGCGCGCTTCCGTCCGGGGCTCGATGCGGCGGGCAAGCGGGTCGGCGGCACCTATACCAACCGCATCCGGTGGCAGATCCCCGACGGGACCGATGCGAAACCCGCGTTCATGCCCACCGACTTCGCACAGATGCTGCCGCGCATCGCGGTCCCCGATGTCAGCATGTTCGGGCTCGATCCGGCGGATCATTATCCGGCCGCGGCGCGACTGGCGCGGCGCGAGGGCGTCGTCGACATGCTCCTCGACGTTGCGGTCGATGGCAAGGTGACCGGATGCGCGGTACAGGACAGCAGCGGCCACGCCGACCTCGACAGCGCCGCCTGCGCGCTGATGCGCGAAAAGGGCAAATTCAAGCCGGCGCTCGACGGCGCAGGGCAGGCTTCGGCCGGGCGCTATGCGGCGAGCTTCACCTGGTCGCTGCCCGAAGCCGAGCCGACGGTCGACGAAAATGCGCTGACCGAGGCGCTCGGCGACCTGCCGCGCCGCACGCGGACCTTCCCGATGGGCAAGCCCGGATCGGCGACGCTGTCGATCCTGATCAACGCCGACGGCAGCATCGGCGATTGCCGCTTCGACGGGGAGGGGGCGATGGACCTTGGGTCGATGGCACCATGCGATATGTTCGGCGGTAAGAATGTCTATGCGCCGCTGCTCGACGACAAGGGAAATCCCGTCGCGCGGCGGGTGACGCTGCGCACCGACCTGACGATCGAGGATGCACCGGCGGCCGCGACACCGGCGAAGTGAGCGCTGGACGCGACGAACCTTTCACCCTATGTTCAGCATCCAGCGTGCTATAAACCGCGCGTTGGACGGAAAAGGGGCATTTTTCTTTGCGTTTGTTGCTGACCCTGTTGGCTTTGCTTACCGGACTCGCCGGCGCGGATCGCGCCATGGCGGCGCCCGCGACGCCGGCCGCAATGGGGTCGATGCTGCTGCTCGCCGAAACCGGCCAGCAGAGCGAGACGACCGACAATGATCGCCGCCCCGTCACGACGACCCCGCCCCGGCGGACTGTCACCTCGGGCCGCAAGCCGCGTAAGACCGCGGCGCCGCACCTGCCCGGCCTGCTCATCGGCAGCGACCGCGCGCTCGAATAGCTTTCGATAAGCCGGGCGCCTCGGCGCCCGTGACCTGTTTTGCCGCCGCGCACGACGTGCGGCGTGCAGGACCGCATCCGCGGTCGCCTCTTTCATCATATTCCAAGGAAATCCGCCATGTTTGCTGGCATTGCCAAGAGCCTGTTCGGCTCGTCCAACGACCGTTATGTGGGCTCGATCCGCAAGATCGTCGACAAGGTCAACGCGTTCGAACCGACGATGCAGTCGTATGACGACGCGACGCTGCAGGCGCAGACGCAGAAATTCCGCGACCGGCTCGAGGCCGGCGAAACGCTCGACGACATCCTGCCCGAAGCCTTTGCGACGGTGCGCGAGGCGGCGGTCCGCACGCTCGGCATGCGCCATTTCGACGTCCAGCTGATCGGCGGCGTCGTGCTCCACCGCGGCGAGATCGCCGAAATGGCGACCGGCGAAGGCAAGACGCTGATGGCGACCTTGCCCTGCTACCTGAACGCGCTCGAGGGCAAGGGCGTGCATGTCGTGACGGTCAACGACTATCTCGCCCGCCGCGACGCCGAATGGATGAGCGCGGTGTACGGCTTCCTTGGCCTGACCACCGGGATCATCGTCCCGAACCTCAACGAGATGCAGCGCCGCGATGCCTATAACAGCGACATCACCTATGCGACGAACAACGAGCTCGGCTTCGACTATCTGCGCGACAATATGAAGTTCGACCGCCAGCAGATGGTCCACCGGACCTTCAACTTCGGCATCGTCGACGAGGTCGATTCGATCCTGATCGACGAAGCGCGCACGCCGCTGATCATCTCGGGCCCGACCGACGACAAGTCGGAGATGTACGTCCGCGTCAACGAGGTGGTGCTCCAGCTCGTCGAGGAGGATTATGAGAAGGACGAAAAGTCGAAGTCGATCAGCCTGACCGAGGACGGCACCGAGCATGTCGAGCGGCTGCTCGAAGCCGCCGGCCTGCTGCAGGGCGACAATCTCTACGACATCGAGAACACGCAGGTCGTGCATCACGTCAACCAGGCGCTGAAGGCGATCCTGATGTTCAAGCTCGACACCGATTATATCGTCAAGGACGGCAAGGTCGTCATCATCGACGAATTCACCGGCCGCATGATGGACGGGCGCCGCTGGTCCGACGGCCTGCACCAGGCGGTCGAGGCCAAGGAGGGCGTCCAGATCGAGCCCGAGAACCAGACGCTCGCGTCGATCACCTTCCAGAATTATTTCCGCATGTACCCGAAACTGTCGGGCATGACCGGCACCGCCGCGACCGAGGCGGCCGAATTTTTCGACATCTACAAGATGAACTGCGTCACCATCCCGACCAACCGCCCGATCGCGCGCAAGGATGACGAGGACGAATTCTACAAGAATATCACCGACAAGTTCGGCGCCATCGCCAAGACGATCCGCGAGGCGCAGGAGCGCGGCCAGCCGGTGCTCGTCGGCACGGTGTCGATCGAAAAGTCGGAACTGCTGTCGTCCTTCCTGGAGAAGGAGAATGTCGCGCACAGCGTGCTCAACGCGCGCTTCCACGAGAGCGAGGCGCATATCGTCGCGCAGGCGGGCCGCACCGGCGCGGTGACCATCGCGACCAACATGGCGGGCCGCGGCACCGACATCAAACTCGGCGGCAACGAGGAGTTCCGCATCGACGACGAGCTCAAGGACCTGCCCGAAGGCGCCGAGCGCGACGCCGCGATCGAGCGGATCAAGGCCGAAGTCGCGAGCGAGCGCGAGGCGGTGAAGGCCGCAGGCGGGCTGTTCGTGCTCGCCACCGAGCGCCACGAAAGCCGCCGTATCGACAACCAGCTGCGCGGCCGTTCGGGGCGCCAGGGCGACCCCGGCCTGTCGAAATTCTACCTGTGCCTCGACGATGACCTGCTGCGCATCTTCGGCCCCGACACGCTCTTTTCCAAGATGATGAACAAGAATCTGGAGGACGGCGAGGCGATCGGGTCGAAGTGGCTGTCGAAGGCGATCGAGACCGCGCAGAAGAAGGTCGAAGCGCGCAACTACGACATCCGCAAGCAGGTCGTCGAATATGACAACGTCATGAACGACCAGCGCAAGGTGATCTATGAGCAGCGCGGCGACATCATCGACAGCGAGACCGTCGACGATGTGATGTATGCGATGCGTGCCGAGACGGTGAACGCGATCGTCGCCGACGCGTGCCCGCCGGGCAGCTATCCCGAGCAGTGGAATGTCGAGGGCATGAAGGAGCGCGCGCTGAACGTGCTCGACCTCGACCTGCCGATCGACGCGTGGATGCAGGAAGACGCGGTCGATCCCGAAGTCTTCGAGGAACGCATCCAGGAACGCGCCGATGCCACCGCAGCCGAAAAGGCGGCGCTGGTCGATGGCGATACGTGGAAGAGCATCGAGAAATCGGTGCTGCTCCAGACGCTCGACCATCATTGGAAGGAGCATCTCTCGACGCTCGACGCGCTGCGCCAGGTCGTCTTCCTGCGCGCCTATGCACAGAAGCAGCCGATCAACGAATATAAGCAGGAAGCCTTTGCGCTGTTCGAACGCATGTTGTCGAACATCCGCGAGGATGTGACGCGCACGATCGCGCGCATCGACCTGCGCTTCGAAGAGCCCGAGCCGATGCCGCTGCCCGACCTGCCCGACTTCCTGACGACGCACATCGATCCCTTCACCGGCGAGGACAACAGCGCCGACATCGACGGCGGTTCGCTCGGCGTGATCGCGAACACGCTGCCGCCGATGCAGGCGCCGCGTCCCGACCTGCCCGAGGGTGAAAATCCCTATGCGTCGCTCGAGCTCAGCCGCAATGCGCCGTGCCCGTGCGGATCGGGCCGCAAATACAAGCATTGCCACGGCGCGCTGTGATGGCTGGCCTGTGATGGTGGGCGCCGGCCGGATCGAGCTTCGGCTGCGCATCCGGCGCGGCGACGCGATCGCGATGGGGCCGGGCAAGGCCGATTTGCTGGGTGCGATCGACGCGCATGGGTCGATTTCGGCCGCGGCGCGCGCGATCGGCATGAGCTATCGCCGCGCCTGGCTGCTCGTCGAGGAAATGAACGGCTGTTTCGCGGCGCCGCTGGTCGAAACGCGGCCGGGGGCGGGCGCGCAGCTCAGCGACGATGCGCGGGCGGTGCTGGCGGCCTATCGCAAGGCGGAGGCGGCGGCCGTTGAAGCGGCCGGGCGCGAACTGGCCGGGGTCGGTAGGTTGCTGAAGCCGGAGTAGGGGTTCGGGGCGTTCGATATATTGCCCTCTCTCCCCTTGAGGGAGAGATACGCAGGCTTGGCAGCTTGCTGCCTGGCCGCAGTTGAGAGGGGGTTTTGCGTCCGCCGAGGTCGCATCCCCTCTCCAAGCTTCGCTAGCTCCTGACGGAGCAAGCTGCGCTATCCTCTCCCTCAAGGGGAGAGGAGGATATCTCCGCCCACCCCAAAAGCCGTCACCAGCGTCGGCACGCCACGTCGGCTACGGCGCCCGCACCACCAGCACGCGCACGCTCGCGGCTTCGCCCTTCGTCAGCGCCAGCTCATAGGTACCGGGCTTGAGGTCGAACCACACAATCTTGCGGATGCCCGAACAGGCGGGGCCGTGGCCATGTTCGACCGAGGTCTGCGCGGTGCCGTTCGTGACGAGGTCGATCCACACCTTGCTGCCCGCCGCGACGCCGTAGCGCCCGGCGGTGTCGATCGTCAGCACCCGCGACGCCGCGCCGTCGGCAAGCGGCAGCGTGACCGGGGTGCCGATCGCGAGCGTGGCGGCGTCGCCGTCGGCGCCGGTCCAGGCGGCATAGGGCGTCGCGGCGAGATCGGCCGGCGCGGTGCAGGCGTCGGGTTCGGCGGCCGCGACGGGCGAGGCGGCGGTGAGCATCAGGGCGGCGGCGGCGAGGCGGAGCATGGACCGGGCTTCCTTCGAACTGGCAAAGCGATATTCCTCTGTATATGGCTGGACCGATCCAGCAAGGGGAATGACGCGATGGGAAGCATGGCCGGTCTGGCAATCGCATTCGGTTTCACCGCGCTGCTCTATGCCGCGGTCGGTTTCGGCGGCGGGTCGACCTATACCGCGCTGCTGCTCCTCGGCGGGATCGCGGTCGGGCTGGTCCCGGCGATCAGCCTCGCGTGCAACGTCATTGTCGTCACCGGCGGCACGATCCGCTTCGCGCGATCGGGGGTGATGCCCTGGGCCAAGGCGCTTCCCCTGATAGTCGTGGCCGCGCCGCTCGCCTTTCTCGGCGGGCTGACCCCGGTGAAGCAGGGCGTGCTCGTCATCCTGCTCGGGCTTTCGCTGCTCGCCTCGGCGATCGCGCTGCTCGTCCAGCCGCAGAGCGCGAAGCCGGTTAAGCTCTCGCCGAAGCTGCTGCTGCCGATCGCGGCGGGGCTCGGCTATCTGGCCGGCGTGGTCGGCATCGGCGGCGGCATCTTCCTTGCGCCGATTCTGCATTTGGTGCGCTGGGCCGAGGCGCGGCAGGTCGCGGCGACCGCGAGCTTGTTCATCCTCGTCAACAGCCTGTTCGGGCTGACCGGCCAGCTCATCAAGGGCAAGGGCGGCGAGATGATCCATGCGGTGGCCGACCATTGGCCTTTGCTCGTCGCGGTGCTGATCGGCGGCGCGATCGGGACGCAGATCGCGGTCAAGACCGGACCCGCGGTGTTGATCCGGCGGCTGACCGCGCTGCTCGTCGGGTTTGTGGCGGTGCGGTTGCTCTTTGGTTTCTGACGCCTTTTACCCATCTTGCCTTCCCGCGCCGGAGTGCTAGCATCCTTGCTCACAAGCCTGTCAGCCACGCAGCGGGCAGGCGCGCAGCAGCTGGAACAACTGGGCGCCGCACCCGTTGCGGTGAGCGAAGGCATGTTGCGTGGAAAGGACCGGCTCCATTCAATTCTTTGACGAAATGCAGGGGCAGGGGGGCGACACCCGCGCGCCCTATCAAGAATTTTGCGAATGGTTCAACGCCGAGGAACCTGCGCGCATCCACCGCAAGGCGCAGCAGGCCGAGGCTTTTTTCCGCACCACCGGCATCACCTTCAACGTCTATGGGCAGGAGGATGCCGACGAGCGGCTGATCCCCTTCGACGTCGTGCCGCGGATCATTTCGGCGAGCGAGTGGCGGCGGCTGTCGCGCGGCATCGAGCAGCGCGTGCGCGCGCTCAACGCCTTCCTCTACGACATCTATCACCGGCAGGAGATTTTGCGCGCCGGGCGCGTGCCGGTCGAGCTGATCTCGCGCAACGAAGCCTTTCTGCCGATGATGATGGGCATGGACCCGCCGGGCGGCGTCTATACGCATATCAGCGGCACCGACATCGTCCGCACCGGGCCGAACGAATTCTATGTGCTCGAAGATAATGCCCGCACCCCGTCGGGCGTGTCGTACATGCTCGAAAATCGCGAGACGATGCTCCAGATGTTTCCCGAGCTGTTCGCGAAGGTACCGGTGCGCGAGGTCAGCGATTATCCGATCAACCTGCTGCGCTCGCTCGCCGCCTGCGCGCCGCCGATGTGCGGCGGCACGCCGACGGTCGCGGTGCTGACCCCGGGCATCCACAACAGCGCCTATTTCGAGCACAGCTTCCTCGCCGACCAGATGGGCGCCGAACTGGTCGAGGGGCATGACCTGCGCGTCGTCGGCGGCCGCGTCGCGATGCGCACGACGCAGGGCTACAAGCCGATCGACGTGCTCTATCGCCGCGTCGACGATGATTTCCTCGATCCGCTCAACTTCCGGCCCGACTCGGTTCTGGGGGTGCCGGGGATCTGGGACGTCTATCGCGCCGGCGGCATCACGATCGCCAATGCGCCGGGCACCGGGATCGCCGACGATAAGGCTTTGTATTCGTACATGCCCGACATCATCGAATTCTACACCGGCGAGCGCGCGTTGCTGCCCAATGTGCCGACCTGGCGCTGCAGCGAGCCCGAGCATCTGCGCGAGGTGCTCGACAAATTGCCCGAGCTGGTGGTCAAGGAAGTCCATGGCTCGGGCGGTTACGGCATGCTCGTCGGCCCCGCCGCGAGCAAGAAGGAGATCGCCGCGTTCCGGGCGAAGCTCGAAGCGAACCCGCGCAACTATATCGCGCAGCCGACGCTGTCGCTGTCGACGGTGCCGATCTTCACCAAGGCCGGTCTGGCGCCGCGCCACGTCGATTTGCGGCCTTTCGTCCTGATGTCGCCCGCGGGCGTCACGATCACCCCCGGCGGGCTGACCCGCGTCGCGATGACCAAGGGGTCGCTGGTGGTGAATTCGAGCCAGGGCGGCGGGACCAAGGACACCTGGGTGCTGGAAGACTGATGCTGGGAAAAACCGCAGGCAGCCTCTTCTGGATGGCGCGCTACCTCGAACGCAGCGAGAATAATGCCCGGCTGATCGACGCGGGCTTCCGCATCGCGCTGACCCGGTCGAGCACTGCCCGGTCCGAGTGGAAATCGATCCTCGTCACCGCGGGGTCGAACCAGGCCTATGCCGCGACGGGGCAGGACTATAGCTCGGCAAAGGTCGTCGACTTCATGCTGCGTGACACGCGCAACCCGTCGAGCATATTGTCGGTGGTCAAGCAGGCGCGCGACAATGCGCGAACCGCGCGCACCTATTTGACGCGCGAGGTGTGGGAGGCGGTCAACACGAGCTGGATGACGATCAGCGCGCTGCTCAAGCGGCAGGTGCGCGACGACGACCTGCCCGACGTGCTGTCGGTGATCCGCCAGCAGAGCGCGCTGGTACGCGGGGCGTGGACGGGGACGATGCTGCGCAACGACGGCTATAATTTCGCGCGCATCGGCACCTTCCTCGAGCGCGCCGACAACACCGCGCGCATCCTCGACGTCAAATATTACCTCCTGCTGCCGTCGGTCGCGCATATCGGCACCTCGATCGACAATGTGCAGTGGGAGACGATCCTGCGATCGGTGTCGGCGCACCGCGCCTATCACTGGCTTTATGGCGCCGAGATCAGCGCACTCAAGATCGCCGAATTCCTGATCCTCTATAAACAGATGCCGCGCAGCCTGGCCTTTTGCAGCCAGAAGATGGTCGACAATATCGGCTGGCTGCAGCGCGGCTATGGCGAGGAGACCGAGGCCGGCCGGATGGCCGAGGCGCTGCACCAGAAGAAGCTCGCGGGACCGATCCAGGCGATCTTCGACGGCGGGCTGCACGAATATATCACCGACTTCCTCCGCGCCAATGCCGCGCTCGCGCAGCAGATCGAGCGCGACTATCGCTTTGTAGAGTGACCATGAAGCTCCGCGTCGAACACACCACCCGCTATGACTATGACGCCCCCGTCGGCTATGCGCTGCAACAGCTCAAGCTGACGCCCAAGGAACGGCCGGGGCAGCAGTTGATCCATCATTGGAATGTCGAGATCAGCGGCGGCACCAACCAGCTCCATTACACCGACCATCATGGCAATGGCGTCGACCTGGTTGCGGTCGATGCCGGGTCGCGCGAACTGGTCATCCATTGCACCGGCGAGGTCGAACTGATCAGCTGGGACGGGGTGATCGGCACGCATCGCGGCGCGATGCCTTTATGGACTTTCCTGCGCCCGACCCCGCTCACCCGCGCGGGGCGGCATGTGCGCGCGCTCGCGGCCGAAATGAAGCGCGACTTCGCCTCCGACATCGAACGCGCACATGCGCTGTCGGCGCTGATCCTCGAACGGCTGCCGTACAGCATCGGGGTCACCGGCGCCGAGACCACCGCCGAACAGGCGCTCGGCGGCAGCGGCGGCGTGTGCCAGGACCATGCGCATATCTTCATCTCGGCGATGCGCCACCTCGGCCATCCGGCGCGCTATGTGTCGGGCTATCTGAAGATGAACGACCGCACGCATCAGGATGCGACGCATGGCTGGGCGGAGGCGCATTTCGACGCGATCGGCTGGGTCGGTTTCGACGTGTCGAACGGCTATTCGCCCGACCAGCGCTATATCCGCGTCGCGACGGGGCTCGATTATCACGACGCGGCACCGGTTCGCGGCATGCGCTATGGTGCAGCGCAAGAAAATATGGTTGTCCAATTGCAGGTGCAGCAATAAGCGATAGTCGGGGCTGTACCGGGGGACCGAAAATAACATGACCTATTGCGTCGGCATGCGTTTGAACAAGGGACTGGTGTTCATGTCGGACACCCGCACCAATGCGGGCGTCGACGACATCGCGCAGGTCCGCAAGATGCGCAGCTGGCACGTCCCGGGCGAGCGCGTCATCACGCTGATGTCGGCGGGGAATCTCGCGACGACGCAGGCGGTGGTCAGCGTGCTCGACGAACGCACCAAGGCGCCGCAGGACCGCCATCCGTCGATCCTTTCGGCGCCGTCGATGTTCCAGATCGCGACGACGGTGGGCGAAACGCTGCGCCAGATCGTCACCCGGCACAACCCCGCCGGCCCCGCCGCCGAATCGCTGTTCCGCGCCTCGCTGATCGTCGGCGGCCAGATCAAGGGCTCCGAACCGCGGCTGTTCCTGATCTATCCCGAGGGCAATTTCATCGAGGCGGGCGAGGACAATCCCTTCTTCCAGATCGGCGAGACGAAGTACGGCCGCCCGATCATCGTGCGCTCGTACGATCCCGCGATGTCGTTCGAGGATGCGGTGAAACTGCTCTGCGTCTCGTTCGATTCGACGATCCGCGCCAACGCCGGGGTCGACCTGCCGATCGACCTCAAGATCCACGAACGCGACGATTTCGTCGGTGTCCGCGAACGCCGCTTCGAACGCGGCGATCCCTATTTCCAGAGCGTCGCCGACGGCTGGGCCGAGGCGCTGGGTATCGCGCTGGCGGAGTTGCCGGACTTTCATTTTTAGCGGATGGCCGTGCGCCGGGCATTGGGACAGATTGACCGTGCGAACGATGCATTGCCGACCTCGCCGACATCGACGATGATGCGGAATGGCTCACCGCATTCTTCACCTGTGCACACCGCTCACGATTTTGGCGCTCGGCAGCTGTTCTTACATTTATGATATGAAGGCCGTGATGATCGACGGGCGCGTGGCGTTCGTGGTCGCTTCGGGCTCCGACCGGCAGCCGGATTGTATCAGAAGTATTCAGGTCAGCGCCGACGATGGCGAACCCAAGGCCAAACCCGCCGAGGGCGATGATGCGGCACTGGTTGTGAATGGCGGCGTCTACTGGAGCGATTCGAGGGACGTTGGTTCATGCGACAACCCTTTCCCTGTCTTCTATGGCGCCGGGCTCAAGGGCAAACGATTGGAAAGTGTAGGCTATGTCGCGCCCAAGCCGCTCTTGGTCGATGCGGTATATCAAGTCGATGCGCAAAGCAGAGGCTCGGGCTACGGAACGTCCTGGTTCAAGATTCGTGCCGATGGCCAAATCGAGAATTACTCGAGCGATCCGACGCCGCCGTCGCGGGATTCAGCCGGCTACGTCATCGACGAAGACAAGGCGGATTAGCGCCTGCGATTGCGATAGCTACCGCGCCAGCGGCACCACCCGGAACTTCGGCCGGTCGCCGGTCATCTCGGCATGCACCATCGCATATTCGGGCACCGGCATCCATGTCGCGCTGTTCGACGACAAGGGCTCCGACGCGACGATGATCGCGCGCGGCTCCTCCTCGCCGCCGACCATCTGCCACTCGCCGTCGTGGAGGCCGTAATCGCGGCCGGTGGTGAACCACATCGACAGGAAATTCATGTTCGCTTCGTGCACCTGGTCGGGCGATCCGGTGCGGTAATGGCCGAAGTCGAAACAATGGCGCAGCCCGAGGATCTGGCGGCCGGTGGTCAGGAACAAATTGCAGCTCGACGAGATGGCGATGCCATGATGGCGCCGCGCGCGTTCGAGGATGTCGACCGTCGCCTGCACCGCCGCGATCAGCGCGTCGCCCTCGGGCTCGGCGCGCCAGTCGGGAAGCTGCGAGAGCAGCAGCGCATAGACCCATTCGCTGTCGGTCGATCCCGAAATCTGCGCGAGCAGATCGGGGTCGATATCGGCCATCAGCGTGCCCTTCATCTCGCCGATGCGATAGATGTCGCCGTTGTGGGCCATCGCGACCGCGGCGCCGGGGAAGTGGAAGGGGTGGGTGTTCTGCTCGCTGACCTTGACCGTCGTCGAATAAGCGACGCCGCGGACATGCGCGATCACGCATTCGGCGCGCGTCTTGACCGCGAGCGACTTCAGATTGCCGTCGAAGATCGGCAGCGAGGGCGAGCGGTAGCGGTGCGGTTCGTGCGGGACGTGCGATGCGGCGTCCCACGCCATCATGCCGAACCCCGCGAGGTTCAGCATGTGCAGCATCTTGGGCATATAGGCCTGGTTGACCAGGCTGGAGTCGGGTTTGAAGAGCAGGTCGTCGAGCGTGACGCGCTCGCCCAGATACATCATCGCCCGGCACATCGGCTGATCCCCTTTGGCCCCACGGCGGTGAGGGTACACGAGGGGAAGGGGTGTGGCGAGGGGTGAACTCCCTTCCCGAAAACGGGAGGGCCATCGCGACGTTGCTCGCTCGCTGCGCTCGCCCCACCCC
>NZ_LYVN01000071.1 GCF_001990265.1 Sphingopyxis sp. KK2 | reverse complement strand
CGTATCGCTCTTCCTGCCGCACTGGTCGACCGACCGGCTGCGCAGGAAGATGCAAAAGCCGCCGCCTGACGGCAGCGCCCCGCCCCGCCCGCTCGTCACCGCGATCCCCGATCATGGTCGAAGGATTGTGGCGGCCACGTGCCGCGAAGCGCGTACGCTCGGCATCCAGACTGGGATGACGATTGCCAAGGCGCGGGCGTTCGCGCCCGACCTTGAGGTCGTCGATGCCGAACCCGAGGCCGATTTCGAAGGGCTGCGGCGCCTCGCCTTGTGGGCGGGCAGCCGCTATTCGCCGATCGTCGCGCCCGATCCGCCCGACGGGCTGTGGATCGACGTGACAGGCTGCGCGGCGCTGTTCAGCAGCGAACGCGCCCTCCTCAAGGATCTCCATCGCCGCGTCGCGGCGTTCGGCCTCAGCGTACAGATCGCGGTGGCCGACACGGCGGGCTGCGCGCATGCGACCGCGCGCCATGTCCCCGCGGGGAGACCGGTCACGGTCGAGCCCGGCGCGCATCGCAAGGCGATCGCGCTCCTCCCTATTGCGGCACTCCGCCTCCCACAGGCAGATTTCGAAGGCCTGCGCAAGCTGGGCTTCGAACGGGTCGAGCAGCTGATCGGCGCCCCGCGCGGTCCGCTGGCAAAGCGCTTCGGGCGCGAGCTCCACCGCCGGCTCGACCAAGCTCTCGGCGTCCAGCCGGAGCCGATCGAACCGATCTTTCCCGACGAGCTGCCGCGTGCGCGGCGCGGCTTCATGGAGCCGATCGCAACCGCCGACGCTTTTGCGCAGGTGATCGGCGATCTGTCGAAGGACATCGCTACCCAGCTCACGCGCGCCGGGACGGGCGCGCGCCGGCTCGATTGCTATTTCCACCGCGTCGACGGCCAGACGCAGGCGATCCGCGTCGGCACCGCGGCGCCATCGCGCGATCCCAAGCATCTGGCGAAGCTGCTCACTGCCCGGATCGAGAGTGTCGACCCCGGTCTGGGGGTAGAGGCGATGACGCTCGTCGCCGTGCTGGCCGAGCGCCAGCGCGACCGCCAAGCGGACGCGCTCGAAAATATCGGGCGGCGCGGCCCCGACCTGCCCGCACTCGTCGACACGCTCGCGAACCGCTTCGGCCAGCGCGCGCTCCAGCGCGCCGCGCCGCGCGCGAGCGCGATGCCCGAGCGCTCGGTCGCGATCATCCCCGCGCTCGCACCCGATACCAATGCGGCATGGAGCGACTGGCCGCGGCCATCGCGCATGCTCGCGCGTCCCGAGCCGGTCGATGTCGTGGCGCTGCTCCCCGACGATGCGCCGCGCCTCTTCATCTGGCGCCGCAAGCGCTACCGCGTGGCCCAAGGCGACGGGCCCGAGCGGCTGCAGGGCGAATGGTGGCGGGACGGCGGCATCGAGGGCGAGACGCACCTCACCGTGCGCGACTATTATCAGGTCGAGACCGAGACGGGCGGCCGCTATTGGCTTTTCCGGCTCGGCGACGGGGTCAATCCCGCGACCGGCTCGATGCGTTGGTTCATTCACGGAGCATTCGCTTGAGAATGCGACCGACCCATAACGGCGCCTTTGCATGACCGATGAAGGCCCGGCCTATGTCGAGCTGCAGGTCACGACGCATTTCAGCTTCCTGCGCGGGGCCTCCTCGCCCGAGGAACTGTTCACCGCGGCGGCGATGCTCGGGCTGCCCGCGCTCGGCGTCGTTGACCGGCACAGCGTTGCCGGCATCGTGCGCGCATGGGACGCCGAGAAGGTCACCGGCGTCCGCGCCATCGTCGGCACGCGCATCGATCTTGCCGACGGCACCGCGCTCCTCCTCTATCCGACCGACAAGGCGGCCTATGGCCGGATGTGCCGGTTACTAAGCCAGGGAAAAAACAAGGCCGGGAAAGGCGCGTGCCATCTCGACTGGGCTGACGTCGAGCAATGGCAAGAAGGCCTGCTTGCAATCCTCGTCCCCGATTGCGCCGATGCCGCGACCGAATCCGCACTTGCCCGTGCCAAACGCATCTTCGGCGACCGGCTCTATCTCGCGCTCACGATCCGGCGACGTCCGCGCGACGCGATCCGCCTCCGCGACCTCGCGAAGATGGCAGCGGACGCCAAGGTGCCGACGGTCGCCACCGGCGATGTCCTCTACCATATGCCCGATCGCCGCCTGCTCCAGGATGTCGTGACCTGCATCCGCGAGAAATGCACAATCGACGAGCTCGGCGAGCGGCGTGAGCGCTTCGCCGACCGGCACGTCAAGACGGCAGCCGAGATGGAGCGCCTGTTTCGCCGATATCTCAAGGACATATCGCCCGTTTCTCGCACGTTGGAGATAGCGGCGCGCTGCACCTTCAGCCTCGACGAGCTCCGATATCAATATCCCGACGAGATCCAGGTCCCCGGGCGCACGCCGCAGGAGGAACTCGAACGGCTGACTTGGGAGAAGGCGCCGGTCCGCTATCCCGAGGGCGTCTCCGACAAGGTCCGTTCGCAGCTTTTGCATGAGCTCAAACTGATCGGAGAACTCGATTACGCGCCTTACTTTCTCACCGTCCACTCGATCGTCGCCGAGGCACGCCGCCGCGAGATACTCTGCCAGGGACGCGGCTCGGCGGCGAACAGTGCGGTCTGCTACGTCCTCGGCATCACCTCGATCGACCCGGTGCGCTCCGAGCTTCTCTTCGAGCGCTTCGTATCGGCCGAGCGCCGCGAGCCGCCCGATATCGACATCGACTTCGAACATGAGCGGCGCGAGGAGATCATCCAGTGGATCTACGAGACCTACGGCCGGACGCGCAGCGCGCTGACCGCGGTCGTCACGCGATACCGGTCCAGAGGCGCCGTCCGCGAGGTCGGCAAGGCACTCGGTCTCAGCGAGGATGTGACCGCCGGCCTTGCCGGTGCGGTCTGGGGCTACAGCCGCGAGGGCGTCGAGGAGAAGCATGCCGAGGCGCTGAACCTCGACATGGGCGACAAGCGCCTCGCGCTCACGCTCGAGCTCGCACGCACGCTGATCAACACGCCCCGGCACCTGTCGCAGCATCCGGGCGGATTCGTGCTGACGCGCGACCGGCTCGACGAGCTTGTGCCGATCGAACCGGCGGCGATGGAGGACCGGCAGGTCATCGAGTGGGACAAGGACGATATCGATGCGCTGGGGTTCATGAAGGTCGATATCCTCGCATTGGGCATGCTCTCCTGCATGCGCCGGGCGTTCGAGTTTCTTGGTGACGCGAAGGGCATCAACCATGATCTCTCGACCATCCCCGCCGAGGATCCTGCGACCTATGCGATGATCCGCGAGGCCGACACGCTCGGCGTCTTCCAGATCGAGAGCCGCGCGCAGATGGCGTCGATCCCGCTGATGGCGCCGCGCACCTTCTATGATCTCGTGATCCAGGTCGCGATCGTGCGCCCCGGCCCGATCCAGGGCGACATGGTCCATCCCTATCGCCGGCGGCGCAACGGCCAAGAGGAGGTCACCTACCCCACCCCCGAACTGAGGCGCGTGCTCGAAAAGACGCTCGGCGTGCCGCTCTTCCAGGAGCAGGCGATGCGCGTCGCCATCGAATGCGCAGGCTTTACCCCGAGCGAGGCCGACCTCCTCCGCCGCGCGATGGCGACCTTCAAGCTCACCGGCGGGGTCAGCCATTTCCGCGACAAGCTGATCGATGGGATGGTCGGCCGCGGCTATGACCGCGAGTTCGCCGAAAAGACCTTCAAGCAGATCGAGGGCTTCGGTTCCTACGGCTTTCCCGAAAGCCACGCCGCGAGCTTCGCGCTCATCGCCTACGCCTCGTCCTGGATGAAATGCCATCATCCCGACGCCTTCTGCGCCGCGCTATTGAACGCGCAGCCGATGGGCTTCTATGCGCCCGCGCAGATCGTCCGCGATGCCCGCAATCACGGCGTCGAGATCAGGCCGATCGACGTCAACCACAGCCGCTGGGACTGCACGCTCGAGCAGACGAACGGCAAATATCACGCCGTCCGCCTCGGGCTGCGCATGGTCCGCGGCCTCGCCAACGAGGATGGCGCCTCGATCGCCGCGGCCCGTGCGGGCGATCCCTATACGAGCGCCGAGGAAATCCAGCGCCGCGCGCGCGTAGGGCGCGGAGCGCTCGACCGGATCGGCGATGCCGATGGATTTGCCTCGCTCGGAGCCACGCGCCGCGAGGGGCTGTGGGAGGTGAAGGGACTAGGCCCCGCGGCCCTTCCCCTCTTCCAGGCGGCCGACGAACGCGCCGGACGTCTCCAGCGCGAAGCGCTGGAACCCGAGATGCTGCTCGCGCCGATGGGCGAAGGTGCCGAGGTCGTCGAGGATTATCGGGCCTCCGGCCTGTCGCTCCGCGCGCATCCCCTCGCCTTTCTTCGCGACGAACTTCGCTCGCGCAAGATCATCACCTGCCGGGAATTGCAGACCGCGAAGGACGGTAGCTGGGTCAATCTCGCCGGCGTCGTGCTCGTGCGGCAGAAGCCCGGCTCGGCGAAGGGCGTCATGTTCATTACGCTCGAGGACGAGACCGAGGTCGCCAACCTCGTGGTCTGGACCAACATTTTCGAGAAGCATCGCGCCGTCGTGCTCGGCGCCGCGATGATGGGGGTGCGCGGTCAGGTCCAGCGCGAGGGCGAGGTCATCCATGTCATCGCGCAAAGGCTCGACGATCTTTCTCCGCTGCTCGCGAGTGTCGGGCAACGCAAGGACATCGCCGACATCTACAGGGTCGGCCGCGCCGATGTCGTGAAAAGCCCCGTCGGCCCTGATCCCAGAGACCCCGAAACAAGGCCGTTGGGGCGCAATCCGCGCGACATCTATATTCCCGACCTCCGTCTGGGCTCGGGCATCATCCCCGGCCAGCCGACCGAGGGCATCAAGATCAAGCCACGCGATTTCCGCTAACCGGCGATACACCGCCCCCGACGCGGAACTTCACCTGCTTTCAAGGGTCTAGATCATGAGGGGCCACAGCATGCCCCGCCATGTCGGCAGGCACGCGATCAATGGAGTGATGCCGATGAACCGCCTGATGATCATCCCCCTCGCCGCCGCGACCGCCATGGTCGGAGCCTGCGCCTCCACGGGCAGCAGCTACGCCTACGACGACGGCGGCTACGGCTATTATGACCGCGCCTATTACGATCAATATGGCCGATATGATTACGATCGCCCCGATCCGCGCTACAGCGGTTATTACGCGGAGAATTATTATCGCAACGACCGGCGGTATCGCGAACGTCGCCTCGGCGACAGCGACCGCATTTATCGCGGCCGCGACAACAAATATTATTGCCGCCGCAGCGACGGCTCGACCGGCCTCATCGTCGGCGGGATCGCCGGCGGGGTGATCGGCAATGTCATCGCCTCGGGCGATTCGGAAACGCTCGGGACCGTGATCGGCGCGATCGGGGGCGCAGCGGTCGGCCGCGAAATCGACCGCAGCAACGTGCGCTGCCGATAATCAAAAAAAAATCGACGGCCCTGGGAACAATCGGGCCATCCAGAGCGTAAACAGTTTGCAAGCTCGGGTCTCACGACCCGACTTCAGGAAAGCCCCGCAGCGTTGTGCAGCGGGGCTTTACCTTTTGGGCCATCGAACGCGCGCACCCTTCCCACTTTGTTAACGCTCCGTGCCTAGGCTAAAGCGTGCGGGATTTCAGGAGGTTCGGCGGAACCGGTCCTCCCGGTGTGGGCGGTAATTCTCGGCAAGGAGCTGAGCGATGTCGACCCCGGTCAAATATTCCCCCGATGCGATCGAGATCGAACTGATCCGGAGCCTGTACGATGGGCTGCTGCCGTCGCTCGTGATGTCGGTCGGCTTCCTCGTGTGCGGCGCCCTGATCATCGCGCAATCGGGCGACCTCTTGATCGCTGGGCCCTATGTCGTCGGTGTGATCGCGTCGATCGCACGTCTCTTCATTGCCTGGCGCGATGCGCCGGGCGCAGATGACCCCGCCATCACCCTCGCCGAAGCACGGCAGCTCGAGCGGCGCTACGCGGCAAGCTATATCGTTTTCGCGGCTATGCTCGGATTCTTCGCGGCGCGCGGCCTTGCCCTTCCCGATCCAGCCATCGACAAGCTCGCTATCTGTCTCGTCATCGGCTATGCGGCGGGCGTCGCGGCAGGGACGAGCCTTCGCCCGCGCATCGCCATCGCCTCGCTCCTCCTCGCCGTCATGCCGCCGGTCGTCACGATGCTCGGTGCCGGAAAGCCGCTCCACATCGCGACCGCGCTAATGACGGCCGCCTTTCTCGCGGGCGGCATCTTCAGCCTGCGAAAAAGACACGCCCGCGCGCTCGACGACATCGGCCGCCGGCTCACTTTCGCGTCGCTCGCGCGAAGCGATGGTCTCACCGACCTGCCGAACCGGCTGGCGCTCCGCGAATGGTTCGACCGCAATATGCGCGACGCAAAGCTCCGCCCGATCGCGCTTCATTGCCTCGACCTCAACGGCTTCAAGCCGGTGAATGACAGCTTCGGCCATCCCGTCGGCGACGAACTGCTCACCGCGGTCGCGCGAAGGATTTCGGGAACCTTGCGCGAGGGCGACCTTGCCGCGCGGCTCGGCGGCGACGAATTCGTGATCGTCCAGCTTCAGATCGGCAATCCCGACGAGGCCTATATGCTCGCCGAGCGCGTGGCCGCCTCGATCGCCCGGCCCTTCGCCATCGGCAGCCATGATGTCCGCGTTTCGACCTCGATCGGCTATATCGTCTGCGAAGACGTCTCGCGCGACCTCGAACAGCTGATCAGCCTCGCCGACGAAGCGCTCTACACCGCGAAGCGGAGCGGCCGCAGCATCTGCCGGTACCAGGATGCTGCCAAGGTGCAGGCAGCGGCATAAAAAGCGCGCGACAGCAGCAACATCCGCGCAGCCAGCGCGTTGGTGATGCGGGGGGCGCAAGGACGAGCGATGCCCCGTATTCTTCTGCTTCTGACCTCCGTTTTGGCGATCGGCGCCGCCACCCTCTCGCTCCAGTCGTGCGGCAGCGAGCTGGTCGAGGCAGCTCCGCCGGCGGCGGCGGCGAGCAAGCTCGTCACGCTGCCCGACGGCTCTACCATGGCGGCCGCCAAAGGATCGCTCCCGCGCGAGATGGGCGACTGGCTCTCGTCGCGCGAGGGAGCGAACAAGACATTCCTCTTCAAGGGCTTCCACGAGGACAGACCCGAATTGACCAGCGCCGGTCTCGGCCGCGCGGCGGATCTCGCCACCGTCCTTCGCGCGGCTCCGGCCGCAACGATCGACATCGCGGGCGACGAAGCCCAGATCCGGAGTCTGGCCCGTCTGCTCGAGGATCGCGGCATCGGATCCGAGCGGGTAAGGATCGTTCCGGCAGCCGGGGTCGGTACGGCGATGCTGACGCTGCATCGCGGCTCGGCGGCTCCGCTGCTATCGGCGAAATCATGACGCTCTAACCGGGCAAAAACGCGCCGCGCCTAAGCGGTCAAGCCCTCGAACCACTGCGCATAGGGCGTATTGATCGCCATCCGCCGATTATAGTCGGGGGCACCGTCGTGCCACCAGACCGGTCCGCGTTCGCCGAGCGCGCGCTTCGTACGATCCACCGCCGAGCGGGCGTGTCGCAATGCGGTGCCGTCCTTGTTTCGCAGCGCCTCCTTCACACCGCGGCGCGCGGCCATGAGCTCGGAAACGAGCCCTATCCGCGTATCGGGCGCGAGCGAGGGATCGGACATGCGCCACAGCCGGCCGCGTACGGCAAAGTAGCGGCCGTCGGGGGTGACGGGGCCGCGCGGCCGTTCCTCAGACAAGGCTGCTTGCGGTCGCGGTGCCGGGCGCGCGCACCGATCGTTCGATGAAAGCGAGTGCCGCTCCGGCGACTTCCTCCCAGCCAGGCTCGTTGCAGATATAGTGACTGCGTCCGGCGAACGGCAGGAATTCGGTGATGCTGCCCGCATCGGTATAGGCATCGAAATTCTTCTCGGTGAGATGGGCAGGAATGATCTGGTCCTCCTCACCGCCGACCAGCAACAGCGGAGCGTGCGGCGCATCGACATCGATGCGCCCATCGGCGCCCATGCAATCGCGAAGGACATTGCGGCTGTCATGCGTGGCCGTCCTCTCGAACTCGCGCGCCGCCTCCTCTTCGGAAAGCGTATTGGCGAAGGCACCGTGAAAGGTCTTCGCGTCCATGAGGACGGGATCATTGCCCTTGAGGGGATTGGCGATGATCGCGCTGTTCTTGATGAAGCCCCAGTCGAAGTCGATCATCGCGTTCGGCGCGACCGAATTGATTGCCACGCCGGCGGAAATCAGGCCGCGACTGGCAAATATCTGGGTGATCAGGCCGCCTACCGAATGTCCGATCATGACAGGGCGCGCCTTGCCGGCAACCGCCGCCTCGATCGACGCAATGACCTCCGCGAGATGGAGGTCGCCAAGGCCGGCGGGCGGATTCTCGCGAAGGGCCTGCGGCTCGCCTTCGTGGAGCGGCCAAGCGGGCACCGTGCAATCATATCCGCGAGCCGAAAAATAACCGACCCACTTCTCCCAGCTTTTCGGGTTCTGGAACATGCCGTGGACGAAGATCAGGTCGGTCATGAAAAATCCTTTCGGGGGAAATAGTCGTGTGCCGGCGACCGAGGGGTCGTTGATCGCCGGCACCCGTGAGGATGGCCAAGTCGGAAACTTCGGCCACCCCGGAAACTCAGGGCAAGGTACGGCGTCCGCGCCCGAAGACGAAGGCGACGATGAAGAGGACGACGCCGATCACGAGCAGGATCTTGGCGAAATCGGCCGAAAGACCGGCGATGCCGCCGAAACCGAGAAGCGCCGCGACGAGCGCGACGACAGCGAAGATGATAGCCCATCTGAACATGATAATTCTCCCGTCTGGACGCAGTCCGCCATTCGCCCGGCCGCACTTGCGGAGGGACGGTGAAAGCTGCGCCAATTCATCCGTGGTGGATGTGGGGCTAACGCTGTCTCGCCGCCAAAGTTCCGCGCCGATCCAGCATCTCCGCCCACGGAATAACCTGTGTTAATCCGAAAAATTTATCGGGAACGCTTGCCGCTGCCGGCGCGTCTTTTGGGGTTGTGAGAGCTGAATCCGCCGAACGGGCGGAAGGCGTATCGAAGGCAAAATGCCGACAGGATCGCGGCACAGACGGACGCGGATTCTCTGCGTCCTCTGGGCCGGGCCGCAGCTCCCGCGCGGCCCGGCTTCGCGATCCCGCCGAATGAGGAGACCCATGATGGCGGACGACAAGAAGCAGCCCGGCGCCCCCGATCGCGACCGGATCAGCCTTTCAGAAGATTATGAAATCCGCGACTGGACCGAGAGCCTCGGCGTCGGCGAAGCCGAGCTTCGCGAGGCCGTCGATGCCGTCGGCAACAGCGCGGATGCGGTCCGCGCCTATCTGAACAACGGCAAATGACTTGGGACGCTGCCGCAACGGCGCCAGTCGAACGGATAGCCCGGGTCCTTGCCGGACATGAGCTCAGCCGGAATGGCGAAGGAGAACTAAAGTCGGCGGGCGCTGCCGTCGATGTGTTCTGGCCGGATTATACCGACGCGCGGCACTCGCGATCCTCAAGACGATGCGCGAGCCAAGCGGCCGCATGCTGGCCGTCGGGGACGCCGCAATATGGGAACGGATGATCGCCGCCGCGATCGAGGACGAGACGATTTCCGAGCGCTGATCGTTCAGCCAGGCGACACGAGACCAGCGCTAGAGACAGCAAATGCCCGTCACCACCGATGTCCCCTGGGAGCAACTCGCCATCTATACGGCGGGCGCCGCGCTGATCCTGATCCTGCTGTTCAAAATCCCCTATGTCGGCCGCGCGCTGCGCGGCCTCTTCTCCTTCGCGCTTCTCGCCTTCGCGATCTTCCTGTTTCTTCAGCAGGCGCCTTTAGATCCGAACATGGGCCGTATCACGGCCGTGCTTGGCTTCGACAGGCAAGAAGTCGTAGGCGGCGAGCTGCGTATCCCCATGGCCCGTGACGGTCACTTCTGGGTCGATGCCCGCATCAACGGCGTCGAGCGCCGGATGCTCGTCGACAGCGGCGCGACGGTCACCGCCCTGTCGGAGGCAAGTGCGAGGGCCGCGGGGGTCGAGCCCGATGCGATGCTCGTGCCGATCCTGATGCGCACCGGCAATGGCACCGTGCGCGCCGATGCGGCAACGCTCGATAAGCTCGCGATCGGCTCCGCAGAGGCGAAAAATCTCAAGGTGGTAATCTCGCCCGGTCTCGGCGATGTCGACGTGCTCGGCATGAACTTCCTCTCCGCTCTCGCCTCGTGGCGCGTCGAAGGTCGCACTCTCATCCTCGTGCCATCCCGTCAGGCTCGTTCCGAGCCACCTACGCGCTAAAGCCGCCCGACTCGCCTTTGTTCTATTTTTGTTCTAAGGTCGCCGGCCGACTCGGACCGTTGGAAAAGACATGAGCAAGATCCTCCAAATCTCCGCCTGGCGCGATGCAGCAAGCGCAAAGCCTGCCGACGAACCCTCGATGGGCGACCTGTTCGAGCCAGAGGGATTTCTGGCCGCGCTCAACGCGGTGGCGATCACGGGCCCACAGATGCGCTCGGCAGTCGAAGCGATCTCCCAGCTGCCAGTGCGCAGCCCCGCCGATATCGCGGCCCACGCGAAGCTCCTTCAAACCTTCGCGGAGGATTATGGCTTCGAGCCGCCCGCGCCCGCGGCCGCCGCGCTCCATGCCCGCGCCATTGCGATGGATAGATGGTGTCAGACCTGTGACCCCTTCGGCGACAGCGATGTCGATGCCTTCTTCGATGCGGGGGCCCGCGCAAGGCTCGTCGATACCGGCGCCGGCATCGGTTTCGAACCGGAGAGCTTCGGCGAACTCGTCGCCTTCATCGCCGAGATTCCCTGGTAGGGCAGCCGCGATGAGCCGCCTCTACACCCTCGCCGCAACGGCATCCGACGTCGCCGATCATTTCGGTGCGGGCGGCTTCACCGACATCGCGGTGCCTTCCGAAACAATCGAAGCGCTTCCCGGCCTCGTCGTCCATGAGGCGAGCGGCCGCCGGCACCTGCGCCAGATGCACTGGGGCTTTCCGCGCCTCACCCGCGAAATGCGGCTGCGCGGCGATCCGCCTGGCCGCATCGGCCTCGTCGCCGATCTCACCAATCCGATGTGGGAAGGTCTCGTCGTCGAGCCCCGATATCGCTGCCTCATCCCTCTCACCCACTTCGCCAATCCGAACGGATCGCCGGGCGAGAAGACACGAAGCTGGTTCTCGGCCGAAGGCCAGCCGATCATGGCCTGGGCCGGCTTTTGCAAGAACACCCCTGAAATGGGTCCCGTCTATGCCGGCATGACGATGGACGCGAACAGCCTCGTCCATCCCACGAACGACCGCATGCCGGTGCTCCTGATGCCCCATGAATATGAGCGCTGGCTCCATGGCTCGATCAAGGACGTCATCGGCTTCCAGTTCCGCCCGCCGCCGCCAAGCGAGACTTTCATCGTCGAAAATACCGACGATCTCTGGCGCAGCGGCAAGCTGCCGCCGAGCGCGCGGCCCCAGCAAGCCCTGCTCTAGCAGACAACGATCCCGCCCGCGCCCTTCCTTCCCGGTCCGATGCTGATAGACTGACGCCCATGTGCAATCTCTACACCGAGCGCAAAAGCGCCGCCGAGGTCGCGGCGCATTTCGGCGTTGAGCTGCCCGTGCAGGCGTTCAACAGCGCCGAGGACGTCTATCCGGGATATTCGGGGATCGTCGTACGCGAAGAACAGGGAAAGCGCGTCCTCCAGTCGATGACCTGGGGTTTCCCGCGCCACTCGACGAGCAAGAAGACGGGTCTGCCCAACAAGCCGAGCCCGACGAACAATGCGCGCGACGATCAGCTCTTCAACCCCTATGGCATGTGGAGCGAATGGTTCGCTCGGCCCGCGCAACGCTGCCTGATCCCGTTCACCGCCTTTGCCGAGGCCGTTGGTGAAAAAGGCGCAATGACGAAGACGTGGATCAGCGTCACCGATCAGCCGCTTGCAGCCTGGGCGGGACTTTGGCGGCCCACCGATGAATGGGGCGACGCCTATACCGGCGTCATGGTCGATGCGACCGAGGAACTGCTCGATATCCACGACCGCATGCCGGTGATCCTCCGTCCCGAGGATCATGAGACCTGGCTGCGCGCGCCCGCCGACGTGGCGATCGGGCTCGTGCGCAAATATCCCGGCGACCGCCTCGTCGCCGAGCATAGCAATGATCCGTGGAGTGACCGCGGCAAGGCGTCGCCGCCGCCCGAGATGCCGACGCTGTTCTGATGCTCACCGAAGAACGACTTCTCTGGGCCTGCGCGCTCGCCGTCGAGAAACAGCATGGCGCGGACGCGCCGCGCTTCGTGGCGACACGCATCGGCGCGCTCGCGCTCGCGGGCGACAATGCTGGCGTCGAGCGCTGGAAGGCGATCGCGGCGAAGATGGCCGCACTCGCAAGGCCATGAAGCATAGTCCGGTCAGCAAAGGCGTGGCGGCGCAGGCCGATCTGTTCGGCCATGCGCTTCTTCCCGGTCTGGCAGCGGCCGACGCCTTCGTCACGGCCGCCGAGGAAGGGGCGCTTGTCGCCCATATCGAAGCCGCCGGGCTCGAAACCTTCAAGTTCCAGCAATGGGAGGGCAAGCGCCTCACCCGCTCGTTCGGCTGGAGCTATGATTTTCAGACCGGCACATTTGCCCGCGCCGACCCGATGCCCGAGTGGCTCGCCGCGATCGCTGCCCGCGCCGAGCGTTTTGCCAATCTGCCGCCGGGTTCCATCGCGCAGGCGCTGCTGATTTCATACGGCCCCGGGGCCGGCATCGGCTGGCACAAGGACCGGCCCGTCTTCGAGCATGTCGTCGGCATTTCGCTGGGAGCCGAAGCGGCAATGCGTTTCCGGCGCCGCCGGCAAGACGGGTTCGACCGCTTCGCACTGCCGCTCGCGCCGCGCTCGATCTATCATCTCTCCGGTGAAGCGCGGCACGACTGGGAGCATAGCATCGCGCCGATCGAGGAGGCTCGATGGTCGATTACCTTCCGCAGCCTCGCCGAACGATCGCGATAGCGAAGGGCCGCATTCGCTCCTATAGAACCTGCCCGGTCGGCGAGGGGCCGACCGCATAAGGGAGATATTGAATGAACCATGCCGACCTTTCGGATGCCGTTGCTGCCGCACTCGGAACGAGCAAAGCCGACGGCAAGAAGGCGGTCGACGCCGTGTTTGCCGCGATCGCCGACGCCGCCGCCAAGGGCGAGGAAGTTTCGGTGAATGGCTTCGGCAAGTTCAAGGTCAAGGAAAGCGCAGCGCGCGAAGGCCGCAACCCTTCGACCGGCGCGACCATCCAGATCGCGGCCTCGAAGAAGCTCGGCTTCGGCGCGGCAAAGGCGATCAAGGATCGCCTCAACGGCTAAGCCGCGACCTCAGGCGCCGAAGGTCACCCGGCCTTCGGCGTCGATTGGCCAGTCGGGATTCCACGCAATTTCCCAGGCATGATCGTCGGGGTCGGCAACATAGCCCCGATAGCCGCCATGCGGCGGTGCATCGCCCTGCCGCAGCATGCGCCCGCCCGCCGCTTCGAGCGCCGCGATCACTGCATCGACCTCTTGCGCCGACTCGACATTATGCGCGAGCGCGAAGGACCCCGGGCCGCCGAACGAGGTTCGCGTCATGTCCTCGGCAAGCTTTGCCTCAAGCCATGTGCCGAGGATCAAGCCGTTCATCTGGTAAAAGGCGATCTCCTCGTTTGCGAATACCGGCGTCCATCCGAAGCCTTCGCCATAGAAACGTCGGGACCGGACGAGGTCCGCGATCCCGAGCGTAACAACGGCAATCTGCTGCTGCATGCACCTGTCTCCGTTCAAGCCCCCAAGATAACGACAGGAGGATGGCGCTCGTTCCGGCCTACCCCGAGCGTCTCACCGCAGGCGACCCCGCCCGCTGGCGGGGGCGGCAAAGATAAGCAATCTTGCCGGCATGGACGACCGGATACCGGAAAAATGCGAGTATAGTCGATCCGGATCAACAGCATATCGACCTTCGTTCGCAACAAATCCCGATCTTCGCGCATTTCTTCCTTGCCTCGTCTCTCCCCCCTGGTTCCCGGGAGACGAGGCTCCCCTCTCAGTTGCCACTTCAGCACCGCTGCTCCCCATGAAGAGGTTGAAAGCGCCCGGCGTCGCGGCCAGAAGCGCCCGATGAGCAAGCGTTTTCTTTTCGTCGCCGCCTCTCTCCTTTCGCTCGGTGCGTGCGCCGGAGCCGGGCAAGCCCCACAGCCCCCTGCATCCGCGGCCTCGAACGACCGGCCGCTCGTTTTGACGACATGGAATCTCGAGTTTCTCGCCGAGCGTAACGGTGACGGGTGCCAACCGCGCACCGACGCCGACTATACCGCCATGCGGCAGATTGCCGACGGGCTCGATGCCGACGTGATCGCGTTCCAGGAGGCAGAGAATATCGCGGCGGCACAGCGCGTGTTCGATCCCGCGCGCTACACGATCGTAATGGAAGAGCGCGCCGGCGCGCCGAGCGGAACCTGCGGCGGCGAGCACAAGTCGCAGCGGGTGATCCGCCAGGCCGTCGGATTCGCCATCCTGAAGACGATCGCTTTCGACCGCCATGCCGATGTGACCAGCCTGATGCTCGGAAATCCGCAGCTGCGCTCGGGGGTCGACATCACCCTTCGAGCAGAGGGTGCGCGGCCGCTGCGTCTGCTCTCGATCCACCTGAAGTCGGGCTGTTTCGCGGGCGACAGCGCCAAGGCGTGCCCGATCCTTGCCGAGCAGATCCCGGCGCTCGAGGCCTGGGTCGATGCCGCCGCCGAAGCGCCGGTGCGTTTCGCAGTCCTCGGCGACTGGAACCGCAGGCTCGGGGTTGAGGGCGACCGCGTCTGGACCGAGATCGACGATAGCACGCCCGCGAACGCCGACCTCCGTCTCGCCGATGCCGGGGTTGGGCCGAAATGCGACCCGCGCTACGACAGCTTCATCGATCATATCGTTCTCGACCGGCGTGCCGGCGCGGATATGCTCGGCTTTGCCGAGACGCTCTACGGGGACGGCACTAGGCATTATTCCGACCATTGTCCCGTATCGGTGACGATGGCGCGGTGACGGAAAGAACGATCATGGACAAGGACCTTGTCGAAGCGCTTGAATTTCTTCTCGGCCGCGATGACGACGGCGCCTTGTTCGACCGCGAAGCTCCCGAAGGCGGTTATCGCTCGCAGGGTCTCGAGAATGCGCTGCGGACGATCCGCCGCAAGCTCCGCGCCCGGCCGGATTGACGTCGGCGGCACAGAGGCTGGCCCGAAGGGCCCCAAGAGCCGCACTCTTGCCGGAGCCGCAGCCGGGGCGGCGTGCGCGCGGACGCGGCGGGCCGGAAGCGGCGAAGCCGGGGCCGGAGCCGCGTGCAGCGCGGCTTGCCCGCCGTGAAAGCGCGCGCCCGCGCTGGCAAGAAGCGAGGCAAGTGTGCCTGCGCGGCCGGATATCCGCGCGACCCCTGGCCGAGCCTGCGAGGCCAGAGCGCGCTCGACAGATGCCGCGCTCAATCTCGCCCGACAGAGGCTATACTCAAAGCTCCGACGATGGCGACGCCGTGCACTGGGCAAGGGTGATCTGCCAGCGGCCGTCCTGCAGCTTCCAGAGCCGCAGATAGGCGAAAGTCCCGAAAAAGGCGGCGCCATCATAGGTGCCCGCGACGTCTGCCGTCACGATCACGCTCGCCAATTCGCCATGGGCCCGGATGATGCGGTCGCCGCGAAAATCGAGCGAACTGAGGTCGAGAAGCCCCGAGCGGTGCGCCGCGATATCGTCGCCGCGCGATCGCCTGATGCCCAGTTGATCGACGAAGATCATATCGTCCGCGAGCATCTGCTCCAGCGTTTCGACATCGCTGGCGAGCATGGCCAACCGAAGCTCTTCCTCGCACGTCGCAATCGCCTCGATCAGCTGCATCTGGACCAACTCCCCTTGCCGCCACTGTGCCGCGCGGACGCGGATCTCTGCGTCTTCCGCCCTAGCGGTCGATGAGTACGACCGGCAAATATTGCAGGACGATGCCGAGCCCGCCGAACGCCAGCGCCAGCAATCCGGCGCGTCGGCGCCAACGGCCAAAGGGATCTTGCGGAACGTTCCGTACCATCGAGACGCCCAGCCATGCCACGGCGCCGAGAATGGCCAATGTACAAAGCGATGCCGCGACGCGCACGCCGCTCGCGCCGCCCCCGAACTCGGCGAGGAGGTAGAGGAGGAAGAAATGCACGGCCCACAGGATGAGACCGCCCATCATGATGAGCCAGCTCCTCATCCGCCCGCGCCGACCAGGCGCGAGACGAGCGCGCCGGTGGCCCCCTGCGCCGCAGTGTAGACGAGGAAGAGCATTGCGAGATCGATGCTGTTATTTCTCGGCTGCGCGACGAGGCCCCGCACCGCGCGCGCGGCACAGTAGAGTGCTATCAATATGCCGATCGCCGCGGCGCAGGCCTGAAGGGCGAGCAGCGCATAAGCGACGGCGCCCTGCCCGCTCGCGGTCGGACCAATCCCGCTGCCCGACCAGCTGCTATAATCCAGACCCAGCGCGGCGCCCGATGCCGCCGCCGAGGCAAGCAGTGCCGTCACCGACCAGAGGGACGAGCGCTGGAGAACCGCACGCGCCGCGAGCGCAAGCCCGATAGCCGCAGCGTAGAGCATGAGGACCGGCATCGCCCTGCCGAGGGCCGGCGGCGGCCGCCAGAAGCCGGGCTGGTTCGACGACAGGAAGGCAAGGCTGAACAGCGCCATGAGAAAGATCATGCCCATCACGACCAAAAGGATGATCATCGCCCACCAGCCATGGCTCGACGGTCCGGTGACATAGGTGGGCACACGGATGTCGGCGCCGATGTCGACGCCCTCGATTTCGACCGGGCGGTCCGTTTCCCAAAGCCAGCGCAGCACCGAGATTACCGCCAGCACGCCGCTGACCCATGCGAACAGATAGGCCTGCACCGTCAGCGCAAGGAAGAAGCCCGCGGTGAAGATCGCGGCGGCGAAGGGCCATGGCGACGGCCCCGGCATGATCTGCAGATATTGGGGCTCGGCAAGCAGCGGGCTCGTAACGATCGTCTCGCGCCGGCCCGTTGCCGAGCGCGGCAGGAAATAGCGCCCCTTCTCGACTCTATCTGCGAGCGCGGGATCGTTCCACAAGGGCTCGCGGCTCGTCACCACCGGGATCGAGCGTGTCGAATAGAGTTCGCTCGGCAACCATTCGAGCGTGCCGCCGCCATAGACGTTACCGGCATTTCCGTCGCCCGGCGCGAGCCGGAAGTTTCGCGCGAGGTCGACAAGGAAGAGGAGCACGCCGAGCCCGAGCATGAAGGCGCCGATCGTCGAGATCAGATTGGGCAGCTCGAGCCCCTGCCCGGGCAGATAGGTATAGACGCGGCGCGGCATGCCCTGCAGCCCCGCGAGATGCATCGGTAGGAACGCGACATTCATGCCCACGAACATGAGACCGAACACCCATTTGGCGAGCCGCTCGGACAATGCACGCCGGCTCACCATCGGGATCCAGTAATAGAAGGCGGCAAACAGCGGAAAGACCATGCCGCCGATCAGGACATAATGGAGGTGCGCGACGATGAAATAGCTGTCGTGCGCCTGCCAGTCGAACGGGACCATCGCCACCATCACGCCGGTCAGGCCGCCGGTCACGAAGACGACGATGCTTCCCATCACGAAGAGGCCCGGTGCGTTGAACTTCGGCTTGCCGATCGCGAGCGTCGCGATCCACGAAAAGACCTGGATGCCCGCCGGCACGCTGACCGCCATCGAGGCGGCGGAGAAGAAGCCGGTCGTCATCGGCGGCATGCCTGTGGTGAACATATGATGCGCCCACACGCCGAAACTGATGAAACCCGTCGCGATCATCGCAAGGACGATCAGCCGGTAGCCGACGAGCCTCTCGCCCGCGACGGTCGCGACGATCATGCTCATCATGCCGGCGGCTGGAAGGAAGATGATATAGACTTCGGGGTGCCCGAAGAACCAGAAGAGATGTTGCCAGAGCAAAGGATCGCCGCCGCGCGTCGCATCGAAGAAGGGCCAGTTGAACGCCCTTTCGATCTCGAGCAGCAAGGTACCTAGGATGATGCTCGGAAAGGCGATGACGATCATCACCGCGAAGACGAGCATCGCCCAGGCGAAGATCGGCATCCTGTCGAGGCGCATGCCCGGCGCGCGCGTCCGCAGCACGCCGACGATGATCTCGATCGCCCCCGCGATCGCACTGATCTCGATGAAGCCGATGCCGAGCAGCCAGAAATCGGTGTTGATCCCCGGCGAATAGGCCTTTGAAGTGAGCGGCGGATACATGAACCAGCCGCCGTCGGGCGCCAGCCCGACGAAGATCGAGGCGAAGAAACAGAGGCCGCCCACGGCATAGGCCCAGAAAGCGTAAGCGGAAAGCCGCGGAAACGGCAGATCGCGCGCCGCGAGCATCTGCGGGAGGAGCAGCACCCCCGCCGCCTCGACCGCGGGCACCGCGAAGAGGAACATCATCACCGTGCCGTGCATGGTGAAGACCTGATTATAGGTGCCCTGCGGCAGGATCTCGAGCATCGGGGCGGCGAGCTGCGCGCGCATGAGCAGCGCGAGCACGCCCGCCATCAGGAAGAAGAGGAAAGCGGTTCCGAGATAGTAGATGCCGATATAATTATTGTTGACCGCGAACAGATAGTCCCAGCCCTTGGGCTTGCACCAGATACGGCGGAGCTCTTCTTCCTCTTCTTTCGGCCGCTCGTCCTTGGTCGGGAAGCGCTCGTAGAGTGCCGGATCGAACCCTGTTTCAGACCTCATTTCAGGGCGACCAGATAGGCGGTGAGCGCCTGCAGTTCCTCGCCGCTGAACTGGTGATAGGCGGGCATGCGGTTCGCGGGCTTGATCGCCTGGCTATCGGCGATCCAGCCCGCCATCGTTCCCGGGTTGTTGGGCAATATGCCGGCGCCAAGCGTCTTGCGCGAGCCGACATGGGTCAGATCGGGACCCGCGAGCCCGCGCGCGGGCGTGCCGCGGATCGTATGGCAGGCGGCGCAGCCGCTGGACAGAAAAAGCGCGGGTCCCTCGCCGCCGGCGCCTTCCGCGGGGCGGCGCGAAGCCTGCCAGCGCGCAAAATCCGCAGGGCTGTGCGCCACGACCACGAACCCCATCAGCGCGTGCGGGCCGCCGCAATATTCGGCGCATTGCCCCTTGTAGACGCCCGGCGCATCGGCCTCGATCAACAGGCGATTGGTGCGCCCCGGGATCATGTCCATCTTGCCTCCGAGCCGCGGTACCCAGAAGCTGTGGATGACGTCAGCCGCCTCGAGTTCGAGCAGGACGGGCTGCCCCACGGGGATGTGGAGCTCGTTCGCATCGCGCAAAGTCTCGCGGCCTTGTTCATCCTGATAATGAACCCGCCACCACCACATCTCGCCGATGACCTTGACGCGCATGGCGCCTTCGGGAACCGCCGTCGCCGACAGCGAGCTCGTCAGCAGCAGGCCCCACACAAGCAGGCCCGTGAGCACGACCGACGGAAACGCGAACCCGAGAATCCAGATCGCCTTCTCGCCGCCGAGCCGCGCCTTGAGCCGGGGCGAACCCCGCAGCGCGATCCAGAGCGCCGCGAGCACGATCGCCAATATGACCGTGCCGCCGGCGAGCAACACCCAGGCGAGAAGCGTGACGGGCTCCGAATAGGGGCCGGCAGGATCGAGCACGGCGGGCGGCCAGCCGCCGGCAGAAAGCGTCCGATCAGTCATCGAGGCTCAACAGCCAGGCGGCGATATCGTCGGCCTCCGATGGTCGCATCGGTATCGCGGGCATCGCGGTGCCCGGCACCGCGGCGGGCGCATCGCGCACGAAGGCGGCGAGATGCGGCGCGCGATTGGCGAGGCGTCCGGCGATCAGGGGGCGCGCGCCGCATCTCGCCGCCTTCGTGCGC
>NZ_LYVN01000070.1 GCF_001990265.1 Sphingopyxis sp. KK2 | reverse complement strand
TGGTTGCGGCCCCCGCCGCGGCGGCCGCAACCAAGGCGCCGAACCTGATGGAGCGGGTGATCCGTCCGCGCGCGCGCGCCGAACCGAGCGAACGTGCGCCGCCCGAGATCGCCGATCCGGCGCAGCGGAGCGCGCCATCGAAGCCGAAGCCGAAACCGCAGACCGACCTGTTCACGACCTACAAGATGCCGTCGGTCGACCTGCTCGCGCCCGCGCCGCCGGCGCCGACCGGGCAGATCGACAAGGCGGGGCTGGAGCGCAACGCGCGGCTGCTCGAATCGGTGCTCGAGGATTTCCAGGTCAAGGGCGTGATCACCGCGGTGCGCCCCGGTCCGGTCGTCACCATGTACGAGCTGGAACCCGCCCCGGGCACCAAGGCGAGCCGCGTGTCGAACCTGGCCGACGATATCGCGCGCAACATGTCGGCGCTGTCGGCGCGCATCGCGCCGATCCCCGGCCGCACCGTGATCGGCATCGAGCTGCCCAACGCGCATCGCGAGGCGGTGGTGCTGCACGAAATGATCGGCAGCGCACTGTTCCAGGAACAGACCGGCGCGCTGCCCATCATCCTCGGCAAGAATATCAGCGGCGACCCCGTGATCGCCGACCTTGCGCCGATGCCGCACCTGTTGATCGCGGGCACCACCGGGTCGGGCAAGTCGGTCGGTCTGAACGCGATGATCCTGTCGCTGCTCTACCGGCTCGGCCCCGATCAGGTGAAGCTGATCATGATCGACCCCAAGATGCTCGAGCTCAGCGTCTATGACGGCATCCCGCACCTGCTCGCCCCGGTTGTGACCGAGCCCAAGAAGGCGATCCGCGCCTTGAAATGGGCGGTCGAGCAGATGGAGGACCGGTACCGAATGATGTCGTCGCTGTCGGTGCGCAACCTCGCGAGCTACAACGACAAGGTCCGCACCGCGCTGGCGAAGGGCAAGTCGCTCGGGCGGCGGGTGCAGGTCGGTTACGACCCCGAGACCGGCCAGCCGCTCTATGAGGAAGAGACGCTCGACTATGCGCCGCTGCCGCAGATCGTGGTCGTGGTCGACGAGCTCGCCGATTTGATGATGACCGCAGGCAAGGAGGTCGAGTTCCTGATCCAGCGGCTCGCGCAGAAAGCGCGCGCGGCGGGCATCCACCTGATCCTCGCGACGCAGCGCCCGTCGGTCGACGTCATCACCGGCGTCATCAAGGCAAACCTGCCGACGCGCATCAGCTTCAACGTCACGTCGAAGATCGACAGCCGCACCATCCTGGGCGAAGCGGGCGCCGAGCAGCTGCTGGGCAAGGGCGACATGCTGTACGTGCCCGGCGGCAAGCAGATCACGCGTATCCACGGGCCGTTCGTCTCGGACGACGAGGTGCGCGCGGTCGCCGACCATTGGCGCGGCCAGGGCCAGCCCGACTATGTCGAGAGCGTCACCGAGGATCCCGAGGATGGCGGTTTCGCGATGGAAGGCGCCCCCGCCGGCGGCGACAGCGCCGAGGACCGCATGTATGCCAAGGCGTGCCAGATCGTCGTCGAGAGCCAGAAGGCCTCGACGAGCTGGCTGCAGCGGCAGCTCCGCATCGGTTACAACAGCGCGGCAAGGCTGATCGAGCGGATGGAGGAGGAGGGACTCGTCAGCCCCCCTAATCATGTCGGTCGGCGCGACGTGCTGACCGACCAATATGGGCAGCAGCGATAAGGCGGGACCGGAACCAAAGCCGGCGCTCGCGACTTGAACAGCATCCAAACGCCGGGTTCACAGCGCGTTCAACGCGATATTGGCATAGCCCGGCGGTCCTAGTGGCAGAATGAGAGCATCATGACCCTGAATTTCCCCCGCCTGACCCTGACCCGCGCCGCGGCGCTGGCGCTCGTCCCCGCCGCCGCGACGGCACTGGCGTTCAGCGCCCCGGCGATTGCGCAGTCGGCGTCGACCACGCTGTCGTCGGTGCAGTCGCACCTGAAAGCGACGAGCTCGATGACCGCCGATTTCGTCCAGACCGACCGCAACGGCCAGCGGCTGACCGGCCAGCTGACGCTGAAGCGCCCCGGCAAGATCCGGTTCCAGTATCAGAAGGGCGTGCCGCTGCTGATCGTCGGCGACGGCAGCTCGCTGACGATGATCGATTATGAGGTGAAGCAGGTCCAGCGCTGGCCGGTCAAGAATTCGCCGCTCGGCGCGCTGCTCGATCCCGACCGCGACATGAGCAAATATGCCAAGGTTTTGCCGACGGGCAGCGGCGACGTCGTCAGCGTCGAGGTCAAGGACCCCAAGCGTCCCGAATATGGCACGATCACGATGGTGTTCGTGCGCGACGGCGGCGCCCCCGGCGGGCTGCGCCTGCGCGGCTGGGTCGCGCTCGATTCGCAGAACAACCGCACGCGCATCGACCTCAGCAACCAGAAGTTCAACGTCGCGGTCGCCGATTCGGCGTTCAAATGGACCGACCCGCGCCCCCGTTCGCGCGGGCGTGGAAGCTAATCTGGATTTATCCACAGCCGAAAATGAACGGCGCCGAATTCCAAGATCGGGATTCGGCGCCGTTTTTCGGACCAACCGCCGTTTGTCATCGACGAACTGCAAAACCGCCCATATCCGCCGGATTTTCGTTCAGCTTGGCGACAGGGAAGCGGGTCTATTCCAACACTCGAAGGCGCCAACACGGCCCCGGTTCTGGGTTTCCCCCTGTTGCCCCAACCGGAACGCCAGGCACCTTCATTCAAGAGCGTGACGAACGCTGACCTTGAACCCCCGTTCCACCGCCCCTGGAACGGGGGTTTAATTTTTGCGGCGCGCCCTCTTTTGCGCCTGACGGCGCAGGCCGCACCGGCCCGCTCCCCCACCGCCCGAAGACGACGCGTGGCGTCGAAGGGCCTCCCACAGGCTACTATCGTCGGGGAGGCCGGGTGGGAGAGCAGGCCGGCGCGGCAACCGCATTGCGAAGGGCGCCATGCGCCGATAGAGCCAGCCCATGACAACCAGCATCGCTTCGTGGAACATCAACAGCGTCCGCGCCCGCATCGGCATCGTCGAGAAGTTCCTGCGCGAGGAAGCGCCCGACATCCTCTGCCTGCAGGAGACGAAGGTCGAGTGCGTGTCCTTTCCGCCCGACATGTTCCGGTCGCTGGGCTACACGCATATCGTCACCCACGGCCAGCGCATGCACCACGGCGTCGCGATCGTCAGCAAGGTGCCGCTGACCGACGTGCGCAAATATGACTGGCAGGCGAATGGCGAGGCGCGCCATGTCGGCGTCACGCTGCCGTCGGGCGTGCGGCTCGACAATGTCTATATCCCCGCCGGCGGCGACATCGCCGACCGCGAGATCAACCCCAAATTCGGGCAGAAGCTCGATTTCTATGCGCGGATGACCGAATGGTCGGGCGCGCTCGACCAGCCGACGGTGCTGACCGGCGATTTCAACGTCGCGCCGCTCGAGAGCGATGTGTGGAATCATAAGGCGCTGCTCGACGTCGTCAGCCACACCCCGATCGAGGTCGAGACGCTGGCGAAATTGCAGGCGGCCTCGCAGTGGGTCGACCTGGGGCGCCATTTCATCGCGGCGCCGACGCCGCTCTTCACCTGGTGGAGCTATCGCGCGAAGGATTGGGAGCTGTCGAACCGCGGGCGGCGGCTCGACCATATGTGGGTGACGCCCGATCTGCTCGCCAAGGCGGTGGCGCACCGCATCGTCCAGCCCGCGCGCAGCTGGGAACGGCCATCGGACCATATCCCGCTGATCACCGAGTTCGATTTTTGAGCGACGCCCGAAACGAGGGCGCGCGGCGCGCGGCGCGCGGCATCGATGCGCTGCGGCGCGGCTGGCCGGTGCGCGTCACCGGCGTGGACGGCGCGCTCGACCTGCTCGCGATCGAGAGCGCGAGCGATGCGGCGCTCGCCGATTTCGCTTCGGGCGACGTGCTGCTGTCGGGCGAGCGGGCGGTGACGCTGAAGCTGACCAACCAGCGCGCCGCCGCGGCGCCGGGGCCGGTACGGCTGGCGGGCGCGGCGAGCAATGTCGCGGCGGGGCTGGCGATCGCCGACCCCGCGCTCGACCTCGCCAATCCGTGGAAGGGCCCGTTCCGCACCGTCGCGACCGGAGGTGAGGCCGCGGCGAGTGCGGCGATGCTGATGGCGCGCCACGCCGGGCTGCTCCCCGCCTTTTTTGTCCGCGAGGCCGCGGGCGAGGCCGAAACCGCGTGCGAAGCGGGCGACGTCGACGCGCTGCTCGATCCGGCGCGGCTGCATATCGCGGCACGCGCGCGGCTGCCGGTCGAGGCGAGCGAAAGCGCCGAGATCGTTGCGTTCCGGACGCCCGAAGAGGCGTCGGACCATGTCGCGCTGGTCATCGGCAAGCGCGACGGCAATCCGCCGGTGGTGCGGCTGCACAGCGAGTGCCTGACCGGCGACGTGCTCGGCAGTCTGAAATGCGATTGCGGGCCGCAGCTCCACGCCGCGCTGCACGCGATGGCCGATGCGCCGTGGGGCGTGCTGCTTTACCTCAGGCAGGAAGGGCGCGGGATCGGGCTGGTCAACAAGCTGCGCGCCTATGCGCTGCAGGACCAGGGTTACGACACGGTCGACGCCAATCTGCGGCTGGGTTTCCCCGTCGAGGCGCGCGATTTCGCGATCGCCGGGCGGATGCTGGAGTTACTCAACGTGCCGCGCATCCGGCTGATGACGAACAACCCCGAAAAGGTCGCGCGGCTGGAGAGGGAGGGCGTCGAAGTCGTCGAACGTATCCCGCTCGCGCTGCCGACGAACAAATATAATGAGCAATATCTCGCAACGAAGCGGGATAGGACGGGGCACCAACTCTAAAGAGCCTCGTCATTGCGAGGAGCCGAAGGCGACGCGGCAATCCAGAGCAGTCCTGAACCGCCCTGGATTGCTTCGCTACGCTCGCAATGACGAGGACTATTTAATCGGCCGTCAGTGCACGAACCTGGCAACCACGTCGCGGTAGCTGCGGCTGACCTTCACCTGCGCGCCCGATCCGAGCACGAGGAAGCATTCGCCGTTGGTGTGCGGCTTGACCTGCTTGACCTGGCTGAGGTTGACGATCGTCGAGCGGTGGACGCGCTGGAAGTTGCGCGGGTCGAGCCGCTTTTCGAGGTCCTTCATCGTTTCGCGCAGGATCAGCGAATTGTCGGCGGTGTAGATGCACATATAATCGCCCGCCGCGTCGATGCGTTCGATGCTGTCGACGTCGACGCGGAAGATCTGGCCGCGATCCTTGATGTTGATCATCTTTTCATAGCGGTCGGCGGCATGCGCGTCGGGCGCGATTTCGGCGTCATAATCGTCGACCGCGTCGGGCGCGACCTCGGCGAGCACGGTCTTCAGCCGTTCGACCTCGGCCGCGCCGCGCTTTTCGGCGAGACGCTGGCGGACGCGGTCGAGCGCGTCGGCGAGCCGTTCGGGTTCGACCGGCTTGACCAGATAATCGACCGCCTGCGCCTCGAACGCACGGATCGCATGGTCCGAATAGGCGGTCACGAAGACGACGAGCGGCGGTTCGACCTCCATCAATCCCTGGATCACCGAGAAGCCGTCGAAGCCGGGCATCTGGATGTCGAGGAATACGAGGTCGGGTTTGTGGGTCTTGATCTTGCGGATGGCCTCGCGGCCATTTTGGGCGGTGTCGACGATTTCGACATCGCTGTGCGCTTCGAGCCGCAATTGCAGGCCCTGGGTCGCCAATTTTTCGTCATCCACCAGGATGGTTCTGATCGTCATGTTCGCTCGGTTCCAATCGTCATTTGCCCGTCGGGCTGAAACGGAAACTCGATCACCACCGTGAACCCGCCATCAGCACCCGTCTGGGTATCGAACCGATGCTGGTCGCCAAAAGCCTGCGCCAGCCGGTCTCTGATATTGGCTAAACCCACACCGGTCGATTCCGTTGCAACGAAGCCAGTGGTGGGGTCGGCGCCATCGGCTGACAATCCCGAGCCGGTATCCGACACGGTAATCCGAACATTTTGACCGGCCAATTGAGCCGAAATCGTGATGTCGGCGCCATCCTCCTGCGGGGTGACGGCATATTTGATCGCGTTTTCGATCAGCGGCTGGAGCAGCAGCGAGGGCAGGCGCGCGCGCGCAACCGCGGGATCGATCGCGAAATGCGGGCGCAGCCGTTCCTCGAAGCGCATCTTTTCGATGTCGAGATAGAGCTTCAGCGTCTCGATCTCCTGCGCCAGCGTCACCTGCGCCGTGGGCTCGTTGGCGAGCGTGTAGCGCAGGAAGGCCGAGAGGCGCGAGAGCATCGCATTGGCAGGCTCGGACTGTTTGAGCAGCACCAGGGTCGAAATGCTGTTGAGCGTGTTGAACAGGAAATGCGGGTTGAGCTGGTAGCGCAGCATCGCGAGCTGCGCCGAGGCCGCCTGCGCCTCGAGACGGAGGACGCGATCATTCTGTTCCTCGAGCTGGAGGAAATAGTTGATCGCGAAATAGAGCGCCGACCAGGCGGCGAGCGAGGTCGCGTCGATATAGACCGCGCCGAGCAGCAGGCCGGTGAAGCCCGCGTCGCTGTTCGGGTTCTGGATCTGCGCGACCCAGGCATCGGTAAATGCCCAGAGCGCGGTTGCGACGCCCGCGAGGCCGAAGCTGACCCCCCACATCAGCAGCGGACGGCGGTTGATCAGCGTGCGGTAGCAGACCGACAGGATCAGCGAGAGCGAGAAGCCGGTTATCGCCGACACCGTCTGTGGGATCAGGAAGGCGAGCGGCTGGCCGTTGGCGAGACCCGAGATGCCGCGCAGTCCGAGCCAGGCGAGCCAGCCCAATATCTGGAGGTTCCAGAAGGCGCGCACCTTGTTGTCGAAAAAGGGACCCGGCGAGGACAGTCCGAACAAGGGCATCGGTCGCGGGGTCGCGGTCAACGGCAAGGGAGAAGGCGAAACGGCGCGCCGCGCGTCATTCAGCGGCAACCGGCGCCATCCGTTCGTCGGTGCGCGCACGCGCCTGGCCCAGCGGCTGCAATTCGGAGCGGTGCTTCCACACCAGTTCCTTATAGCCGATCGGGCGACCGTCGTGCGCGGTGATCGTGACCGGGCCGATCGGCTGTTCGTCGAGCACATCGACGAGCACCGGGGTCGAGGGCACGCCCGCGCCCCATTTTTCGCCCCATTGACGCAGCGCGATCATCGCCGGCAACAGTTCGAGGCCCTTTTCGGTAAGCTCGTAGCGCACCTTGCGGCGATCCTCGGCCATCACCTCGCGCGCCATGATGCCATGGTCGACCAGCTTCGACAGCCGGTTCGAAAGGATGTTGCGCGCGATGCTGAGTTCCTGCTGGAATTCCTCGAAATGATGGACGCCGTTGAAGGCGGCCCGCAGGATCATGAACGACCATCGCTCGCCCATCGCCTCGAGCGCGAGCGGCAGGGCGCAATTGTCCCCGTACAGCATGTTCAGCGGTTCGCGTAATTTTCCCATAGGCCCAGCCCTAACGTAAAATCGGCCCCCGCACAAAAAATATATGGGCCGAGTTGCATTTCGCAACCGGCATCCTAAATTTCATTTTGCAACCTAAAATAGGTGCCAAAAAAGGAGACCTCCCCATGTTCGGACCCATGTTCAAACCTTCCTCCGCGGCGCGCTTCATGCCGCTGATCGGCGTCGCGCTTGCCGGCACCGCCGCGCTGCCCGCGACGGTCCAGGCCGCCGGCGGCGGCGCCTATTATCGCGCCGAGCTGTCGGCCCCCGCGCCGAAGGGCAAATTCGTCGCACGCGGCATCGTCTGGTCGTGCGAAGGCACGAGCTGTGTCGGCGCGCGCGGCAGCAGCCGTCCGCTGATGATGTGCGCGAGCCTCGCCCGCGAGGCCGGCGAAGTGAAGGGTTTCATCGCCGACGGCAAGGCGCTCGAAGCCGAAGAATTGGCGCGCTGCAACGGCGCAGCCTGACCCGGCCGGGTGGGCGGCACTCCCCTCCCCCCTTCCACCCAGGCCGATAGAGAGCCGCCGCGACCTCCCATCCTCCCGGGGAGGCACGGCGGCTTTTCTTTTGCGAGCCGGTCAGGCGGCGAGGCGGTTGCGCGCGACGACGAGCGTCCAGCGCGCGAGCGCGGGCAGGCGCGCGAGCACCGTCGCGGGATGCGCGGCAAGCGCGCGGCGCACGAGGTCGAAGCGCCAGCGCCGCTGGGTCTTGAGCGCGAGGCCGAGCAGGATCTCGCTGCGGCTGCGCGCGGGCAGTTGGTCAGGCATCGCGCGCTCGACGATGAACGCGGTCAGCGCCTGGATCTGGTCGGCGCGCTGGCTGGTCAGGCTGCCGCCATGCTTGCGGTAGCGATAGAGATCCTCGTGCAGTTCGACGAAGGCGAAGCGCTGGGCGGCACGGAGCCAGAAATCATAATCCTCGACCCCGAACAGCCCGACGTCATAGCCGCCGAGCGCCTCGGTCACCGCGCTGCGATAAAGGAAGGCGGCGCCGATATTATTGCCGTGGAGCAGCCGTTCGACCGGCCCGACGCGCGAGCAGCCGAGGTCCCTGCCCTCGTCGTCGATCAGCGCGAAATCGGCAAAGGCGACGCCGGCTTGCGGATTGGCGTCGAGCGTCGCGACGAGACGGTCAAGCATCTGCGGACGGAGGAGATTGTCGTCCGAGGTCCAGCTGTGCAATTCGCCGCGTGCCTGCGCGAAACCATGGTTGAGCGCTGCGGGCAGGCCGACATTGGTGTCGAGCCGGACATGGCGGACGCGCGGATCGCGCGCCGCGGCGGCGGCCATGATCGCCGGGCTGTCGTCGCGCGAGGCATCGTCGACGAGGATCAGTTCGAAATCGGCGAAATCCTGGTCGAGGACCGAATCGATCGCCTCTTCGAGCCAGCGCGCGCCATTGTGCACGGGCATCACCATCGACACACGCGGCGCGGCGGCGGTCGAATCCAGAGCTTCGGTCGCTGTCATTGCCCCCCGCCATAGCCTCCGCGCACGATGCTTCCAAAGCCGTTTACCAAAATTGCGGCGCACCGGCGGCAGAACGCAGTTAAGTTTCGCATTGCATTTGTCCCCGCATGCACGACATTGGGACAGGATGCTGCGTCAATATGAACTTGTCGAGCGCGTGCGCGCTTATGATCCCGACGTCGACGAGGCGTTGCTGAACCGCGCCTATGTCTTCACCGTGCAGAAGCACGGCAGCCAGAAACGCGCGTCGGGCGACCCCTATTTCAGCCATCCGGTCGAGGTCGCGGGCATCTTAACCGACCTCCACCTCGACAGCGAGACGATCGTCACCGCGCTGCTCCACGACACGCTCGAGGATACGCTGACCACGCCCGAGGAGATCGAACGGCTGTTCGGCCCCGACGTGACGCGGCTGGTCGACGGGGTGACCAAGCTGTCGAAGATCGAGGCGCAGACCGAGAATGAGCGCGCGGCGGAGAATCTGCGCAAATTCCTGCTCGCCATGTCCGACGACATTCGGGTGCTGCTGGTCAAGCTCGCCGACCGGCTGCACAATATGCGCACGCTGCATTTCATCCAGAACCCCGACAAGCGCCGCCGCATCGCGCGCGAGACGATGGATATCTATGCCCCGCTCGCCGAGCGGATCGGCATGTATGAATATATGCGCGAGATGCAGATGCTCGCCTTTCGCGAGCTCGAGCCCGAAGCCTATGCGACGATCACCGGGCGGCTGGCCAAGCTCGCCGCCGGCGGCAAGGACAAGGTCGCGACGATCACACGCGAGTTCAAGGAACTGCTCGCCAAGAACGGGATCGAGGCCGATGTGTCGGGGCGCGAGAAGCATCCCTATTCGATCTGGCGCAAGATGCAGGAGCGCCACGTCAGCTTCGAACAGGTGACCGACATCATCGCGTTCCGCATCATCACGCCGACCGACGCCGATTGCTACGCCGCGCTCGGACTGCTCCACCGCAAGTGGAAAATGGTGCCGGGGCGGTTCAAGGATTATGTCTCGACCCCGAAGCGCAACGGGTACAAGTCGCTGCACACGACGATCATGCACCAGCAGAATATGCGCATCGAGATCCAGATCCGCAGCCTTGCGATGCACCAGCAGTCCGAATTCGGCTTTGCCGCGCATTGGGCCTATAAGCAGGGCGGCACGGTGCCCGACGGGCAGGCGGGGTGGATCCGCGACCTGCTCGAAATCCTCGAACAGACGCACGATCCCGACGAATTCCTCGAGAATACGCGCATCGCGATGTACCAGGATCGCATTTTCGCCTTCACGCCGAAGGGAAGCCTGCACCAGCTGCCCAAGGGCGCGACCCCGGTGGACTTCGCCTATGCGGTGCATACCAAGCTCGGCGACCGCACGGTCGGCGCCAAGGTCAACGGGCGGCTGGTGCCGCTGCGCACCCAGCTCGCCAATGGCGACACGGTCGAAATATTGTCGTCGGACAAGCAGACGCCGCAGCCCGCCTGGCTGGGCTTTGCCGTGACCGGCAAGGCGCGCGCGGCGATCCGCCGCCATGTGCGGTCGAAGGAAAAGGTCGAGCTCGCCTCGCTTGGGCGCAAGATGTACGACGAGATCGTCGCGCGCGTACCCGGCAAGGTCGGCGACAAGGCGCGCGCCGCGGCGCTGACCCGGCTCAAGCTCGAGGACGATACCGCGCTTTACGTGGCGATCGGCAAGCGGCGGCTGTCGGACAATGCGGTGCTCGAGGCGCTGGTCCCCGGCATCACCGCCGAGATGAAGTCGAAGCCCGGCAAGCTGGCGCAGGGCGCGGCGGTGTCGATCGAGGGGCTGACCCCCGGGGTCGCCTATCAGCTCGCCGACTGCTGCCACCCGGTTCCCGGCGACCGCATCGTCGGGCTGGCGCGCCCGGGCGAGGGGATCGAGGTGCATGTCATCGACTGCCCCAGCCTGGCCGACGGGATCGATGCCGACTGGATCGACCTGCGCTGGCAGGAAGACAGCGAGGGCGGCAATGCGCGGCTGTGCATCGTCATCCTCAACGAACCCGGGACGCTCGCCGAAATGTCGGGCATCCTTGCCGCCAATTCGGCAAACATCACCAATTTGCGGCTGTCGAACCGCGAAGGCGGGTTCCACACCTATGACGTCGTCGTCGAGGTGCGCGACGTGCATCATTTGATGCGCATATTGTCGGCGCTGCGCGCGTCGGACACGGTGGTGCAGGCCGAGCGGCTCTAGCCGCCGGGTTTCATCGATCCGTCGGCGAAGTCGGCGAGGCTGCTGGTGCCGATCGGCGCGGCGGGGTTGCCGCCGACGATGACATTGCGATCGACATCCTTGACCACGACCGCACGCGCGGCGGCGACCGCGCCGTCGGCGAGCGTCACGCCGGGGCCGACAAAGGCGTCGGCGGCGACCCACGCGTTACGGCCGATCGCGATCGGCGCGGCGGTGAGCGCGAAGCCGGGGGCGTGGATGTCGTGGCTGGCGGTGCAGAGATAGGCGCGCTGGCTGACCACCGACCAGGGGCCGAGCGTGACGCGCGCCACCGAATAGATTTCGCCGCGCGGGCCGAGCGTCGACCCGGCGCCCATTTCGAAATTCCACGGCGCCCAGATGCGCGCGCTGGGATAGGGGCGTGCGCCCGCACCGATGGTGGCGCCGAACAGGCGGAGCAAAAAGCGACGCCAGCCGTGGAGCGGAATCGGGCTGGGACGGTAGAGCAGCAGCCAGACGGCGTTCCACACGGCACGGCGCAATTTGTCGCCGAGGCTGGGGTGGGGAATCACGACCGGGCGCATCGGGCTTGGCGTCTCACAATTGGGATGCGGCGGGACGATCCGCCGTGCGACGCTGTCGCACAGGCGGAGCCGCTTGGCTAGCCGCCGAGCCGGTCGGGGCCGCGCCATGCCGCGGCCTGTTCGGCATCCTTCGGGTCGCTGTCGCGCACCTTGTAGACCGCGCCGCTGCTGTTCAGGAACAATTTCTCCATTTCCGGCCGGGTGAAGGGGCGCGAGCCCAAGCGGCCGAACACCGCCATCTGGCCGCCGGTCTCGTCGACCGCGCGGTCGCGGTCGAGGCCCTTCGACAGCGCGAGCGCCGGCGAGGGGGTCTTGGCCCAGGCGATGAGTTCGGGGGTCGGTTTGGGCGAGAAGCCGTAGAGGCCCGGATTGTCGGGGCTGGTCAGCTGGATCACCTTGATGCCCGCGCGCCCGTCGGCGACATAAGCGAAGAGCGAGGCGTTGGTCGAGGCGACGATCACATCCTCGGCATCGACGAGCTTGCCGCCGAAGGTCTGGCCCGGCCAGACGAGCGGCGCGGTCGGCTTGGTCACGTCGACGATGACGAGACCATCGGCCTTTGCGGCGACATACATATAGGTGCGCGCAACATAGATTTTGCGCGCGTTGGCGAGGCGCACCGTTCCCTCGGGCACCGGCACCGGCTGCGCGAGATTGGTGACGTCGAACAGTTTCACGCCCTCAGCATCGGTGACCCAAAGGTAGCGGAACTGCACCGCGCTGGCGCGCGCGTCGGTGAGCGGAAGCTGCGCCGTCACCTTCGGTTCGAGCGGGTTGGTCAGGTCGAGCACGACGAGCCCGGTGTCGGTGGTGACATAGGCGATGCTGCCCGCGAGCGTGACGTGCCGCGCGCCCGCAAGCACATTGCCCTCGTTCCAGGTCAGTGCACGCGTCAGCCTGTTGTTGCGGAATTCGCCGTCGGCCAAGGTGTCGATATCGACGAGGACCAGCCCTTCGACGCTGTCGGTGATCACCGCATAGCGATAGATGGGGTGCATCACCTGTTCGTGGTTCTGCGGATAATCCTTCACGATATGGTCGTTGCGCGACACGCTGATCGGCTGGGTCGTCGCGATCGCCATGCAGGTCGCGTTCTTCGTCCTCACATGCGTGTCGTGGCCCAATGACGAGAAGGGCGCGCGAATGATGCGTTCGGAGAAGCCCTTGTTGCCGATCGACGCGACGTCATAGACGCGGAAGCCGCCCTTGCCCTCTGCGACGAACATATATTCGCCGCGCTGTTGCAGGCAGTTCACCCGGCCGCTGGTGCCCTGAACGATGTTGGCGAATTCCTCGAGCGCATATTTTTCGCCCGACAGCTTCTTGTCGAACACCTTGCCGCGCACCCAGTTCTTGAGCTCGCGGTCATTCTGTTCGACGTGCAGCTTCCAATAATCGGGATAGGCATATTTCTGGAGATAGCTGCCGATCACCGCCTGCGGCTCGTCCCATTCGGTGACGCGCGTCGCCTGGAAACCATCCTCCATGCCCGACCAGACGTTGAGGCCGACGAAATTGACGAAATTGGTGCCGAGCAGGTTGAGCTGCGCCATGATCGCATTGTTGTCGTCATTTTCAGACAGGTGGCAGTCCGAACATTGCTTGGTTTCCTGGCGGCGCACGGTGTGCGGGAAATGCGGCGCGAAGGCCTGGCTCGAATAGCCCGCCGAACTGATCGGTGGCTGCTGAACATAGATGCGTTCGCGGTTGATGTTGGTCGACGACAGGATCAGCGCCGAGGTCGATCGCACCGGGGTGATGATGCCGCGCACCTCGCCGTTCGGGCCGGGTTCGCCGGGCTTGGTGAGCTGGTGGCGGCCGAGCTGGAACATCTCGTCGCGCGCGACCTGCGGGTTGTAGGTCGCGAAGTTGCGCGTCTCCTCACCCTCGAAATGGTGCATGCTGGTTTTCCAGTTCGCCTCGATCGGCAAATGGCACCCGCCGCAGCTGGTGGTCCAGCTGAGGTGGCAGGTGAAGCAGGTCATCTTGTCGTCGCCGTGCGCGCGGTCTTCCTTGGCGACGTCGGGCCCCCAAGCGAAATTGCCGTCGTCGGCGCCGCTGCGCGCCATCAGCTTGGCGCGTGCCGCCTTGGCATTGAAATGCGGCCCCGGGGTCACCGCCTGCTTGACGAGGCTGACCTGCCATTCGAGCTTGGGATCGACGATCGAACGCTGGATCAGCCCGGTGACGTCGCCATTGTCATTATACTGGAATTCGAAGCGCCTCCGCCCGTCGGGGTTGCGCAGCAGCGCGAGGTTGGTGCCCTGCGGCCGCGCCGCGACGTTCGAGGTCAGCAAATTGGGCAGCGCATCGGCGGTGCCGTGGCAATCCTTGCAGCTGATCTCGACCGCATTGGCGACCTCGCCCTGGATATAGCCATTGCCATGGCTGTCCTGTGCGAAATGGCAGTCGGCGCATTGCATGCCCTTTTCGGCATGGATGTCCATCATATGGACCGCCTTGCCGGGATTGATGCCGGGGGGCACGAACTTGCCCTCGACCCCCGGGCGACCCGCGTCGGCGCTGGCAAGGCAGAGGTCGCGTTCCTTGGGATCGGTATAATGGCTGCAGCTCTTGCGCCATTTTTCGGGATCGCTGGGGTCGATGATGTTCGGATCGGTGCCGTAGGTCGCCATATTGCCGTCGGCGGTCAGCAGATTGCCGTTGCGGTCGCGCTTGAAGATGCCGCGGAAGTTCCAGCCATGGCCGTGATAGTCGGCGAACTGGGTGTCCTTGTTGGTGTCGTTGACGTCATAGACGTCGCGCAGGAATTCGACATCGGCCCAGAGGCCGCGCGTCGCTGCGCCCTCGGGGTTGCGTTCGAGCACCTTATGCACCTCGGCCGCGGTCGGATAATGCTGCTGCTTGTATTTCTTCTGATAGTCCTCGTCGCTCATCCCCGCGGGGCGCGGCGTGGTGTTGTGCGGGCCGGGCCACATCTGCGGCGCGTCCGATTCATAGTCCCACATCGTGTAGCCGAGGTAGGAGTTCAGGAAGATATTGGGCTGGTGCATGTGGCAGGTCATGCACTGCGAGGTCGGGATCGAGCGGGTGAAAGTATGCTTGATCGGGTGGCCGGCTTCGAGCCGTTCCTTCTTCGCGAACACCTGCGGTCCCGCCTTGGCATCCGCGGGATCGATCAGTCCGCCATGCTTTTCCTCGTCGGGGGCGTGCTTCGCGGCATCGCCATGGCCCGAACCGCCGCCGCCGTGGCCGCCGCCATGATCGTCGCTTTCGGGCTTCCACTTGCGGTCCTTGATCGTCGGGTCGATCGTCGCGGTTTCGCCGTCGCGGCCATATTGCGAATAAGTCAGGCTGTGGCGCGGTTCGCGGTCGTTGGCATAGATGACGTGGCAACCCGAACAGCCCGAATGGCGATAGTCGCCCGGCTGGTCGTTGGTACCCATGAACCACATCAAGGGATCGTTGAGGCGCGTCTTGTGGATGTTGAGCACGGGGATCGCGACGCGCAGCCCGGTGCCGGGGCCGCGGTTCGACTGTTTGAGGTCGGGGCGGCCGGGTTCCTCGAGGCGCTGGATGCTGCCGGTCGGGTTGGGCAGGCCGATTTCGGGGAATTGCGTGTTGATGTTGCGCCCGCCGCGTTCGAAGACGCGGAAGACGTCGCCCGGCGGGATCACGCTCCAGCGCGGCAGCGGGTACATTTTTGCGAGCGCACCGCGCGCGCGTTCCTTGTCGGTCAGGATCTTTTCGAACGGCACCTTGGGGTCGCAGGCGTTCTTATATTCCTCGGGCGTCATCGAGGTCGTCGGCGACAGGATGCAGGCGGGCTTGCCGTTGCGGGTATAAGCCTCGCCGAACACGTAATTTTTATAGGGCACGATGCCGTTGTTGTACGCCGCGCCGCCCCACAGCATCGCCGAGGTCGACATCAGCGAGCGTTCGGTCGCCTCGATCGTTTCGAGGTGGCACGCGCCGCACGCCTCGCGCGCGACGCGATAGTCGCTGGGGTTGATGAAGCGGATGAATTCGGGCGATTCCTTGTTGAGCAGCGTGTAGCTGCGCTTGGGGTTTGCCGAACTGTGCCCCCAGCTGTTCGGCAGCGTCGGCTGCGGATGCGCGACCTTCATCGCCGCGAGATTATAGGGATTGTCGTAGCCGAGCTTCGCGTCGCCGAAGGCCGCGGGCGATTCGGCGTCGCCGCCATGGCAGTCGGTGCAGCCGAGCTGGACCGCGGGGGTCGCGTGCATCGACGGCGCGTCAGTCTGGGTATGGCAGCTGTAGCAGCCCTTCGACTTGGCCATCACCGCAGCTTCGCGCTCTTCGAAGGTCTTGCCCGGCTGTTCCTTGGGCGCGGGCGGGCTGAAGCGATATTCGACCTTCACCGGCTTTTCGCCGCCGGCGGCATAGGCCATCGACACGGCAAAGCTGGCGCCCATCAGGACGAAGGCCAGCAGGGCGAGAAGCTTGCGGGTCATCATCAAAAGCTCAAAATCACATTGGCGAGGATCGAGACATAGGCCCGGTCGCCCTCTTTATTGTCGAACAAATCCTTGAACCCCTTGCCCGGCAGCAGCACCGCGGCGCTGAGGCGGCCGACGATATTCTGCGTCGCCTTTGGCCGCCAGATCGCCGCGACCGAGAGGTCGTAACCGATGTCCTTGGGGATCGAATCCTCGCTGCGCAGCACCTGGAGGCTGGAGGTGTCGGCGAACCAGAGATGGTTGGCGTTGAAGCTGACCCGCGTCTGCGGCGACAGGTCGAAATCGGCGCCGGCGCCGACGAATATGGTGCCGGGGTTGTTGAAGTTCGACTGCCCCTCTTCCTTTGACGAGCGCAGCGAATTGAGGATGCCGTTGCGGCCGTTGATCGAGATGACACGGCCGCCGCCCGCGAAGGGGATGGTCTGGCGGATCCAATAGCTGGTGTCGGCGCCGCCGAAGATCGGGTTTTCGAAGATCGCGTCGAAGCCGCCCTCGGTGTTATTATAGGGATCCTTGTCGCCGGTGGCGTAGAGGCCCGAGAGGCGGAAGCGCATCCAGTCATGGTCGTAACTGAGTTCAGCGGCGGCGAAGCCCGCGCGGATCTTGGCGGGCTTGCTGGTGAAGAAGCTGTTCCGGTCCTCGCCCAGAGCGGCATAGAGGCTGGTGGTCAGGTTGATCCGGCCGATGCGCCCGTCGGCGCTGTAGCCGAGATAGACGACATCATATTCGCGCCCGCGCAAATCGCCGAGCAGCGCCGGCCGGACCGGGAAGCCATTATGGTCGATCTGAATGTCGTTCTTTTCGCGGTTCATATTATAGGTCACGCTGACCTGGCTGGTCAGCCCGACGAAGGGGAAATCCTGGCGATAGACATTGCCGGTGAAGATGAAATCGTCGCGCGGCGTCTGGGTGATGTCGTTGAGACCCGAGTTGGTGTCCTTTTCGAGCCGCCAGAAAGCCGCGAGATTATATTGGAAGCGGTTGTTGTCGCGGTTGCCGAAGAAGCGGATGCCGAGCTGCGAATCCTGGAACAGGAAGCCGCGGAAATCGCTCTGGAACGGCTGGATGCCGACGCGGATCGAGTGAAAGTCGTAGCGGTCGCTGTCGTTGCCGAGATGCTTGTCGACGAACAATTCCTGCACGCCGAGGAACGAGTCGTAGCGGTTGCTCTTTTTCGACGGGCGCACGTCGAGCACGCGCCGTTCGGGCACGTCGACATAATTGGCCTGATAGGCGAGGGTCAGGCGATATTCGATGTCGGGCGGCTTGAACGCGGTCGAACCCTTGATCAGCGCGACGCCGGCGATGAAGGTCTGCGCCGCGACGAAGCTGCGGTTTTTCCCAAAGACGTCGAGGCTGCCCGGGCGCGAGGTGGTCTGGACGCCAACGGGGATCGGGAAGGTTCGCGGCTCGAACACCGTATCGGAGACGAGATTGGCGATGAAGAACCAGTCGTCGCCCTTCAACCCCAAGAATTTCGGTGTCTTGCAGCGCGCCTCGCCCGCGCGTTCGCGCAGTTCCTGCTCCTCCGCACTCGGGATGCAGATCGCGCGGTCGCCCTTGTAGGTATTCTGGTGATAGGGATCGAACCAGCGTTCCTTGACGACGCCGAGGCTCTCGATCAGGCGCCAGCGGTCGGGGACCGGAAGCTGGTCCTCCATGCCCGGAAAGGCTTCGGGCGGCGGCGGGCGCAGCGCGCCGATATTGTCCTGCTTGAGCTGGTCGGGCAGGTCGGGGCGATAACCGGGGCGGCGGCGGCCGTCGATGATCTGCGTCATCATGTCGTCGGTCATCATCTGCTGCCACTCGACCGGCGGCGGCGGCGGGGTGAGGTCGTCGAGCGATGGTTCGGGCGCGGGCGCCGCTTCTGGTGCGGCAGGCGCAGGATCGGCCGCCTCGCCCGGCGCGCCTTGCGCCGCCAGGCTGGCAATGATCGGCCAAAGGCTGCTTCCCGCGAGGCTCATCGTCTAGAGCCCATCGCAGACATTTTGCTGCGCCGTGTCGAGGAAGGGGGCGAAGGGGCAGCCGATATAGCGCAGCCGGACCGAGGCGCCGCCGGCGAGGTTGACGATGATGCGGTCCGAGCGGATCGCCGCCGGGGCATTGCCGATGCCATTGCCGACGCGCGCGCCGCCGTTATGCGCGCCCAAAAAGCTGATCATATCGTCCTGGTCGATGCCGTCGCCCGAGACGCCGATGCCGCCGACGAGCTGATTGCCGCGATAGATGGGGACCGAGCCCGGGAAGATCTGGATGCCGTTCTGCAGCCGGTTGATGCCCGTGGGCGTGTCGGGGAGCGTCGTGCAGCGCTGCGGCGTGTCGGTCGCGCTGGCGCCGGTGACGAAGCCCAGATGCTGCCCGATATTGCCGATGATCAGCGCCGATTGCAGCCCGGTCGAAAAGGGGTTGAACTGCGCGATCGGACGCGACAGCGGCCCGTGCGGGCGCCCGACCTCGCCGTCCGGAAAATAGGGACGCGACAGATTGCCGTTGGCGCGATCCGAGAAAGCGTGCGTGCCGGTGAGCGCGGCGGGATCGTTCAGGAAGGTGCGCGTCGCGGTAACGAACTGGCGAACGTCGGCGCTGGCATTGGCGCTGAGGTCGGCGCCGGCGATGCTGTTCGAGAAGAACATCGCGGTGCGCGCCTTTTGCAAGGACACGTCGGTGCCGAAGATCGGCGCGTCGGGCGAGCGGACGATACCGAGGATCGCGCCATGCGTGTCGACGATGCTGACCGACACCTGCGCGCGGCTGTCGAGCGGGCGGCGGATCTGGCCGCGCGCACGGCTGATGATCGTGAAGGCTTCCTCCATCACCGCGCGCACTTCGGCCTGGGTCAGCGGCGCGCTGTTGCTCGCGGCGTCGGTTGCGGCGCGGATCGGATAGCGGTTGGTGCCGCTGCCATCGGTGAGCACATAGGCATCGCGGTTGCTGAACTCGGCGGCGGTCGAGGGCCGCATGCCCGAGGCCTCGGTGCCATAGACGGTGCCCGCGATGATCGCGGCATTATTATAGCCGATCACCGCGACGAGATTGCCCGCGACGCCGTTGAAGCTGCCGAAGCTCGCCCCCGCCGAGGATTTGAGGCCGCCATAGGTGGCGTCGGAAAAGCGCAAGGTGGTGCCGTCGACGGTGATCTTGTCGGCGGTGATGCTCGTCGGCGCCTCGAAACCGCGGGTGCCCGCGAGCGCGATGAACTCCTCGGCATCATTGTCGATGTCGAGGATGTTCGGGTCGCTGCCATAGACGCCGTCGCCCATCACCCCGATGCCGCCGACCAGCTTGCCATTTTTGTAGAGCGGCAGGCCGCCGGGGTCGGCCGACAGGCCGAGCGGCGAGCGTTTCGGGCCGATCAGCGCGGCGCCGCCGGGCGCGCCGAAGCGCGCGCTGAGGTCGCTGCACGGCAGCTGGCTGAACTGCACGCCGAACAGCGGGCCGCTTTCGAGCCCGACGGTGGTCGGCGCGGGCGGGAAATGTTCCTGGACGATCTGGCTCGCGGTGCGCGACGAAAAGGCGTTGCCCGCGCTCGACAGGTAAGCGCCGGTCACCGCCTTGGCGATCGCGCCTGCCTCGGCGGGGACGGTGACATTCTGCGCGTCCATGTTGACGCCATTGGGCGCCGCACCGGTGGTCGCAGTGGCGCGCGCGCCGTTCATGCGGAAGATGCCGAGCACGTTGCCGACGCGGTCGGTCACAGCGATGACCGACGGCAGGCCCTGCGCCTGCGCCTCGGCGATCGCGCCCGCCATCACCGCCTGAACATCGGCGACGCTCAAGGATTCGCTGCCCGGCTGGGTGAAGA
>NZ_LYVN01000069.1 GCF_001990265.1 Sphingopyxis sp. KK2 | reverse complement strand
CGCGCAAGCCCGACGCCCCGCGCATCGTCTCGATCGGCCCCGGCGGCTTCATCCGCCAGGGTCCCGGCGACCAGCAGGCGCCGATTCCGCCCGCGCCGCCGCGCCGTCTGGTTCCTGCCAAGCCAAGCGCCGAGATCGCGGGCAAGACCACGCTGCTCGACCTCAACGACCGCATCTGCCGCTGGCCGATGGGCCATCCCGGCGAACCAGACTTCCATTTCTGCGGTGTCGCGGTGAACCCGGGCTTCCCCTATTGCGTCGAACATTGCGGCCGCGCCTATCAGGCGCAGTTGCCGCGCGGCACGCGCCGTCCGCCCCCGCCGCCGCCGTTCGGGGGACCGCGGGTCCGCTAAGGCGCGTTCGTTGCGCCCCTTCGATCAGGATTTCGCGTTCGCGCGCGCGCTCGGCATGAAAATGGTCGAGCGTGGCGAGGGTCGCTGCACGATGGCGATCGACATCAACGCGGAGCAGCATTTCAGCCCGCAGCGCGCCGCGCATGGCGGCGTCGCCTATAGCCTTGCCGACTCGGCGATGGGCGGCGCGCTGACCAGCCTGCTGCCCGATGACCAGTGGTGCGCAACGCTCGAGATCAAATTCAACTATCATGTCCGCGTTGCCGAGGGCCGGCTGACCTGCGAAGCGGCGGTCGTGCATCGCGGCAAGCGCATCGCCAATGTCGAGGCGCGGCTCTATCAGGACGACCGTCTCGTCAGCAGCGCCAACGGCAATTTCGCAATCTTCGCGGCACCGGCAGCCTAGGACGGAAGAAAGGCGCCGAACCTCTGGCGGGTCCGGCGCCTCCTTTAAATCTTCCGCGGTTTGCCAACCTTTTAGAAGCGGAAGTTCAAACTCGCGCGCACGCTGTGCGTCCGGAAATGATCGTCGCTGCGCTTGATGTCGGTGCCGCCGCCGTTGAGCAGGAACGGGTTGGTCGCGGGCGCAGTACCCGGTCCGACATTGACGACGAAATCATCGTCCTGGATATCGGTGTAGAGATATTCGAGCCCGAGCGAGATATTCTTGGTCAGCATCGCCTCGGCGCCGCCACCTGCAACATAGCCCCAGCCGTTGGTGCGGCCATTGTCGGTAAAGCTGTTCGCGCTGTTCGTGGTCGCGAATTTATTGTCGAGCTTGGCATAAGCACCGCCGCCGGTGGCATAGAAAAGCACGCCGCCGCCGGGCGTGTAACCCGCCCGCAATCGCGCATTGGCCTGATAGTCGGCCGAACGGTTGAAGCGATAGGCGGCGGGGGTCGACGAAAAGCCCGTCACGCTGTCGCTCGCTTCGCTGCGCCCGCCCTCGATCACCACACCGACGACGAAATTGCCCATGCGCTTGTCATAGCCGAGCTTGCCGAAATATTCGAAGCCGTCCTTGTCGTTGCGGCAGTTCACATTGGCGGTGCTGGTCGGCGATCCGCCGCAGAAGCCTGGGGCGAAGGCATTGGCACCCGTCGTCGTGTTGACATTCTCGCCATAGGTGCCGTCCTGATTGGTATCGAAGACCAATGTCTCGCGACCATCATTGGGCTGGACGGTATAGCCGCCGACCACACCGACATAGGGGCCATTGAAGTCCTGCGACTTGTCGCGGTCGCTCTGCGCCAGCGCAGGCGTCGCGCACGCGACCGCAGCCGCCGAAGCGACGAGGAGAGATAGGGATTTCATGATTTAACTCCGCTTTTTGAATGACTTTGCGTCGACGGAGAAACCCGCCCCGCGCGCTCGAAGTTCCCCCTCGTTCGGAAAACGGGACGAACCGAGCCGCGCGGATCGGCCAAAACCGCGCTTGCCACCGTGACTCCTCGCCCCCTATAGCTATGCGCATGAGTCACGATTTGTTCGACGCGAACACGCCCGCCACCGACAGCTACAACGCCTCGCAGATCGAGGTGCTCGAAGGGCTCGAACCCGTCCGCCGCCGGCCCGGCATGTATATCGGCGGGACCGACGAACGCGCGCTCCACCACCTCGCCGCCGAGATCATCGACAACAGCATGGACGAGGCGGTCGCAGGCCATGCAAGCCGCATCGAAATCACCCTCGACGCCGGCAATCGCCTGACCGTCGTCGACAACGGCCGCGGCATGCCGGTCGACCCGCACCCGAAATTCCCAGGCAAGTCGGCGCTCGAAGTCATCATGACGATGCTGCACTCGGGCGGGAAGTTCGAGGGCAAGGCCTATGCGACCTCGGGCGGCCTCCACGGCGTCGGGGTCAGCGTCGTCAACGCGCTGTCGACCGACACGACGATCGAGGTCGCGCGCAACAAATTGCTCTATCGCCAGCGCTTCTCGCGCGGCACCCCGCTCGGCGGGCTCGAGGAACTCGGCCCGACCCCGAACCGTCGCGGCACCAGCGTCTCCTTCGTCCCCGACCCCGAAATCTTCGGCGACCATGGCCGTTTCAAGCCGCAGCGCCTCTATCGCCTCGCGCGCTCGAAAGCCTACCTCTTCGCCGGCGTCGAGATCCGCTGGAAATGCGCACCCGAACTGATTGGCGACGACACTCCTGCAGAGGCGGTGTTCCAGTTCCCCGGGGGCCTTGCCGACCATCTGAAGGAGCAGATCGGCACCCGCGAATGCGCGACCGCCGAGCCCTTCATCGGGCGGCAGGACTTCCCGAACGATCAGGGCCGCGCCGAATGGGCGATCGCCTGGCCGCTCTGGTCCGACGGATCGTACAGCTGGTATTGCAACACCATCCCGACCCCCGCCGGCGGCACGCACGAAGCGGGGCTGCGTTCGGCGCTGACCAAGGGCCTGCGCGCCTTCGGCGAGTTGATCGGGCAGAAGAAGGCGGCGCAGATCACCGCCGAGGATGTGTTCAACGGCGGCGAGATGATGCTGTCGGTCTTCATCCGCGACCCGCAGTTCCAGAGCCAGACCAAGGACCGCCTGTCGAGCCCCGAGGCCGCGCGCCTCACCGAAAACGCGGTGCGTGACCATTTCGACCATTTCCTGTCGGACAATATGGACCGCGGCCGCGCGCTGCTCGGGCTGATCCTCGAACGGATGGACGAGCGCCTGAAGCGCAAGGCCGAGCGCGAGGTGAAGCGCAAGACCGCGACCAGCGGACGCAAGCTGCGCCTGCCCGGCAAGCTCACCGACTGTGCAAACGACGGCCCCGAAGGCACCGAACTCTTCATCGTCGAGGGCGATAGCGCGGGCGGCAGCGCCAAGCAGGCGCGCGACCGCAAGACGCAGGCAATCCTGCCGATCCGCGGCAAGATATTGAACGTCGCGAGCGCCAGCGCCGACAAGATCCGCGCCAACACCGAAATCGCCGACCTCGCGCTCGCGCTCGGCTGCGGCATGCGCAAGGATTGCGACGCCGACCGGCTGCGTTACGAAAAGATCGTGATCATGACCGACGCCGACGTCGACGGCGCGCATATCGCAACGCTGCTGATGACCTTCTTCTTTCAGGAAATGCCCGACATCGTCCGCAACGGACATGTCTATCTCGCCCAGCCGCCGCTCTACCGCCTCACCGCGGGCAGCACCTCGGCCTATGCGCGCGATGACGCGCATCGCGCCGAGCTCGAAGCGACGCTGTTCAAGGGCAAGAAAGTCGAGGTCGGCCGCTTCAAGGGCTTGGGAGAAATGAACCCCAACCAATTGAAAGAAACGACGATGGATCCGGCGACGCGCTCGATGCTGCGCGTCACGCTGCCGCAGGAATATGAGGAACGCCATCTGGTGAAGGACCTCGTCGACCGGCTGATGGGCAAGCATCCCGAGCATCGTTTCCAGTTCATCCAGGCCAATGCCGCGACGCTCGACGAAGCCGCGATCGACGCCTGACGATTTTTTTCGCACCCCGTGTCAGAAAGCCGGTGCGGCGCTGACTAAACCACCAGACCATGACGCGGACTGGAGACACCGGGGTGCAATCATCCGAACAGGACAGGCAGTTTACCGAAGCGATTGCGCGCTTCGGCCCCGCGCTTGCCCGCATGGCGCGCGGCTATGAGGCCGACGCCGACCTCCGCCGCGATCTCGAACAGGATATCCAAGTCGCGCTGTGGCAGAGCCTCGCCGGCTTCGACGGCCGCTGTTCGCTAAGCACCTGGGTATGGCGGGTCGCGCATAATCGCGCGACGTCGCATATGCTCGCGCATCGCCGGCGCAACGCGCGCGGCTGGGTAAGCATCGAGGATGTCGATCTCGCCGCCGACGCGCCCTCGCCCTTCGACACCGCCGACAGCAACCGGGCGATGGCGCAGATCCTCTCGATCATCGACCGGCTCGACCCACCCGATCGGCAGATATTGTTGCTCTATCTCGAAGGGGTCACGGGGGCCGAGATCGGCGAGGTTACGGGTGTCTCGCCCGACGCCGTCGCCACCAAGATCCATCGCTTCAAGGCCATGCTCACGCGCCGCTTCGCCATGGGAGACGCCCTGTGACCGACGATTTCGACGACCGCCGCCTGCACGGCCTCTGGCAGCAGGACGATGCCGGGCTTGCCCCGCTTCCGCTCGACGAGGTCAAGCGTCGCGCCGCGCGGCTGGGCAGCATCGTGCAGCGCCGCAACCGCATAGAATATGGCGCCGCCGCGATCGTGCTCGCCGCCTTCACCCTCTATGCAATCGTCCTGCCGGGGCTGCTGCTCAAGCTCGGCAGCCTGCTCGTCATCGCCGGCGTTCTCGTCGTCGTCTGGCAACTCGCGCGCCGCACCTCGCGCCCCGACCCCGATGTCGAAGCCGCCGACGTGCGCGGCTTCTACCGCGCTCGGCTCGTCCGCGAAGAACATATGCTCGCGCGCGTCGGCCTTTGGTACCTTGGCCCGCTCCTTCCGGGACTGCTCACCTTCATGACGGGGCAGGCTATCCTCCTTGACCGGACCGATCCGCTCGGTCTGACGCTCCTTCTCGCGCTCCCGTTGCTGCTTTTCGGCGGCATCTGGTTGCTCAACCGCCGCGCCGCCGCCATGCTCCGCGCCCAGATCGACCGGATCGACCGCGCAGCGCCCCCGACAGGAGAGAGTGAATGAAACCTGTGCTGACCGCACTCCTCGCCGCGACGCTCGCCCTGCCCGCTCCCGCCGTGCTCGCGCAGCAGGCGCCCGCCGCACCGGCACAGGCGGCCACCGCCTTCGACAGCCGCGCCGCGCAACTCGTCGACCTGCTCGCGGGTAAGGTCGCCTTCGCCGACTATTTCGACCCGAGCTTCCAGACCGCGGTGCCCGAGGCGCAGTTCCAGGCGATCACCGCCAGCCTGATCGCCCAATATGGCCCGCCGGTCGCGGTCGACAGCGCGACATCGGTCAATGGCCGCGCCGGGACGGTGATGCTGCGCTTCGAAAAGGGCGTCGGCACGATCGCGCTCGAAGTCGGCCCCGGCGCGGATGCCCGCGTCACCGGGCTGCGTATCACCGGTTTCACCATGGCAGGCGACAGCTTCGACCGCGTCGCCGGCGAAGTCGCCTCGCTCCCCGGTACTACCGGCTTCCTCGTCGCCGAACTCGACGGCAGCGCGATCAAGCCGATCGCAGCAGCCCGCGCCGACACCCAGTTCGCGATCGGCTCGACCTTCAAGCTCTATATTCTCGACGAACTGGCGGCACAGGTTGCCGCGAGGACGCGCAAATGGTCCGACGTCGTGCCGTTGAGCCACGCCAGCTTCTCCTCGGCCGCCACCGCAAACTGGCCCAAGGACACGCCGGTGACGCTCCAGACGCTCGCAAACTGGATGATCTCGGTCAGCGACAATGGCGCGACCGACACGCTGATCCATCTGCTCGGCCGCGAGAAGATCGAGGCGCGCATGAAAGGCACCGGCCACAGCGATCCGGCACGCAACATCCCCTTCCTCACGACGGTCGAGGCCTTCGCGCTCAAGGGCGACAATTTCGCCGACGAACGCGCCGCCTTCGTCGTCGCCGACGACAAGGCGCAGCGCAGACTCATCGAAAGCAACAAGGATCGCCTGATCCTCTCCAACGTCGACGGCGTCAGCTTCAGTGGCGGACCGCGCTTCATCGACAGCCTCGAATGGTTCGCCAGCCCCAGTGACATCGCGCGTGCCTTCATCGACCTGCGCGCACGCGCGTCGGACACGACGATGTCGGTGATGGCGATCAACAACGGCGTCGGCCCCGGTGCGGCAAAGGGCTGGTCTTACCTCGGCTACAAGGGTGGGTCCGAACTCGGCGTGCTGTCGATGAGCCTGCTCGGCCAACGCGCGGCCGACGGCAAATGGTATGTCGTGACGATGAGCTGGAACAATCCCGAGGCCGCCGTCTCGACCGACACGATGGTCGGGCTGGTCACGCGGCTGCTCGCGCTCGCAGCGAAATAGGCGTCAGGCAGTCAGCGCCGCGACCAGCGCCTTGACCTTCGCCTGCCGCCACTGCGGCGTCGGGGCAACGAGCCAATAGCCGCGCTTCACCGCAAAGGCTTCGCGCACCAGCCGCACGCGGCCCGAGGCGATATCGGCCTCCGCCAGCATCGCTGGCACATTGGCCTGCCCCAAGCCATTGGCGGCAGCGTCGATCGCTAGCCCCGCATCGCCCAGCCGCAGCGCGGGTTCGCCATCTTCGACCGGACAGCCCGGCCAGGCGATCCGCGTGTCGCTTTCGCTACCCGGGCCCGCGACGGTCACCATCATCGCGTCGGCGAGCGCGACGCCCTCATGTTCGCCCGCGCCATCGGACCAGAAGATCGCGAGGTCGAGGTTCGCCTCAGTGAAATCGATACCGCTGTCGGCCGACACCAAGGTGAAGCGCACGTCGGGCGCCTGCTGGCTGTAGCGCGCGAGCCGTGGTGCGAGCCATTTGGCCGTCAGGTCGCGCGGCGCCGCGATCGTCAGCGACTGCGACGATTGCCCTGCCTGCATCGCGCGCACCGATTCCTCGAACTGCAAAAAGCCCTGGCGCAGCGCGTCGAGCCCGGCATCGGCCTCGCCGGTCAGTTCCAGCCCTTTCGGCGTGCGGCGGAACAGCACGACGCCGAGCATATCCTCAAGCGCGCGGATCTGCTGGCCGACGGCGGCGGGCGTCACCGCCAGTTCGTCGGCAGCGCGGGTGAAGCTCAGGTGGCGGGCCGCTGCATCGAACACGCGCAGCGCGTTGAGCGGCAAATGGGTGCGTTTCATGGGGCGGTCGCGGGCATCGTCAGGGAAAATTGCGGGATCGCGATCAGCATATGCTCGCCGTCCTCGCGTTCCATGTCGTAACTGCCGATCATCGATCCCTCGGGGGTCGACAGCGGGCATCCCGACACATAGTCGAACGCGCCGCCGGGCTGGATGATCGGCTGTTCGCCGACCACGCCTTCGCCTTCGACCTCGCTGACCAGCCCATGGCCGTCGACGATCCGCCAGTGACGGTTGATCAGCTGCACCGCCGTCTCCCCGTGATTCTCGATCCGGACATGATAGGCCCAGAACCAGCGGCCGAGCGACGGATGCGACTGTTCGGGCAGATAGCTGACCGCCACGCGTACCGTCATCGACCCAGTGGTCTCGGCATAGGGGAAGAAGGAGTCGATCATCGTCACCCGGTCAAAATCGCCTAAAGCCCGACCTTGGTCAATGCCTGGTCCAGATCGGCGATCAGGTCGCGCGGATCCTCCAGCCCGATGTTGATCCGCAGCATGCCTTCGACCACCCCCATGTCGGCGCGCGCCTCGGCGCTGACGCTGTAATGCGTCGTCGAAGCGGGGTGACAGCACAGGCTGCGCGAATCGCCGATATTGTTCGAAATATCGACCAGTTCGAGCGCGTTAAGCAGCGCCATCGCCTGTTTCTGATCCTCGAGGATGAACGAGAAGATCGGCCCGCATGCGTCCATCTGGCTCATCGCGAGATTATGCTGCGGGTGGCTCGCGAGGCCCGGATGCAGGATTTTCGGCACCCGTTTTTCGACGAACTTGCCGACCGCGAGCGCATTTTCGGACTGGCGCTTGGCACGCAGGTCGAGCGTTTCGAGTCCCTTCAGCACCACCCAGGCATTGAACGGCGACAGGTTCGGCCCGGTGTTGCGCTGGAACGGCAACAGTATGTCGTTGATGAACTTCTCGGTCCCGCACACCGCGCCGGCGAGCACGCGGCCCTGCCCTTCCATCAGCTTGGTCGCCGAATAGGCGACGACATCGGCGCCGAAATCCATCGGCCGCTGCAACACGCTGGTCGCAAAGGCGTTGTCGACCACCGTCGTGATGCCATGCGCCTTCGCCACCGCACAGACATGCTTCATGTCGACGATGTCCATCGTCGGATTGGCGGGGGTTTCGAAGAAGAACACCTTGGTGTTCGGCTTGATCGCCTTTTCCCACGCATCATTGTCGCGCCCGTCGATCACCGTCGTCTCGATCCCGAAGCGCGGGCAGAGCTGGTCGACCAGCCAGCGGCACGATCCGAACGCCGCCTTCGCCGCGACGATATGGTCGCCGACCGACAGCTGGCAGAGCAGCGCGGTGGTCATCGCCGCCATACCCGTCGCCTGCGTCCGGCATGCCTCGGCGCCTTCCATCAGCGCGATCCGTTCCTCGAGCATCGCCACGGTCGGGTTCTGCAGCCGCGAATAGGTCATGCCCTGTTCTTCGCCGGCAAAGCGCGCCGCGACCGTCTCGGCATCGTCATATGTATAGCCCGACGTCAGGAAGAGCGCCTCCGACGTCTCGCCATGCTCGCTGCGCCAGGTACCGCCGCGCACCGCCTGCGTTGCGGGATGCCAGCCCCTCGTCTTGTTGCGATCGAAACCCGTGGTCTTTTTCATCTCGTCCGTCCGTACTCTAGTTCTTCAAGGCTGCAACGACCGCATCGCCGAGTGCGGCCGTGCCCATGTTACCGCCGAGGTCGGCACCGCGGCACCCGTCGGCCAGAACCTTCGCCACCGCCGCCTCGATCCGCGCCGCGTTCGCCTCGTCGCCGCCCGAATGGCGCAGCAGCATCGCGAGCGACAAGATCATCGCGAGCGGATTGGCGACGCCCTTGCCCGCGATATCGGGCGCGCTGCCGTGGATCGGCTCGTACAATCCCTGCTTGCCCTCGCTCAGCGACGCCGAGGCGAGCAGCCCGATCGACCCGACACACATCGAGGCTTGGTCCGACAGGATATCGCCGAACAAATTCCCGGTCACGACGACGTCGAACTGCCCCGGATTGCGCACCAGCTGCATCGCGGCATTGTCGACATACATATGGCTGAGCGTGACGTCGGGATAGTGTGCCGAAACTTCGATCACGACATCGCGCCACAGCTGCGAGGTTTCGAGCACATTGGCCTTGTCGACCGAGCAGAGCCGCTTCTGCCGCCCCTGCGCGGCGCGGAAGGCGACATGCGCAATGCGGCGCACCTCGCTCTCGCTGTACGACATGATGTCATAGCCCTCGCGTTCGCCGTTCGCGGTGGTGCGCGTGCCCTTCTCGCCGAAATAGACGTCGCCGTTGAGCTCGCGCACGATCAGCAGGTCGATCGCCGACGCGACTTCGGGACGCAGCGCCGAACTGTCCTCGAGTCCCGCGAACAGCTTGGCAGGCCGCAGATTGGCGAACAGGCCGAGTTCGGAGCGCAGGCCGAGGATCGCCTGCTCGGGGCGCAGATGGCGTTCGACAGTGTCGAACCGCGGATCGCCGACCGCCCCGAACAGGATGGCATCGCTGGCCTTCGCCTTGGCAAGCGTCTCCGGCGGAAGCGGATGGCCGGTCGCTTCATAGGCCGCGCCGCCGACGAGCGCGCGGTCGAGCGTCACCGGCAGCGCGAGCGCGGCGAGAACTTTCTCCGCCTCCGCCATGATTTCCGGACCGATACCGTCGCCAGCCAGCAGCAGGATGTTCAATGCGTCGCCCTTTCGTGTCTCGCGAGCCGCTTAGACAGCGAATACCGCCTACGCAACCGCCCTGCCGAGCCGGTCGATCAATCGCGCGCGGACCTCGATCAATTCGCGGTTGCGTCCCTCGAGCAGGTCACGGTCGAGGAAATGCCCCGTGATCGCCAGCCCGTCGAGCACATCGCCCATCGTCTCGGCCGCTCCGGCGCCGCGCAGGAAGGCCGGCAGGCGCAGCAGCCGCGCCTCATAACCAGCCGCCGCCGCAACGCTCACCGCCCCGCCCGACTTCGGGCTGACGAACGCCAGATGGTCGCGCGCGCCCGTCGCCACACATTCGTCGAGGTCGAGCCCGAACCCCAGTTCGGCGAGCAGCAGCAGCTCGTAGCGCGCCAGCGCCGCCGCCCATTGCCGCGCCGACGGTGCCACCCCGATCGCGTCGAGCAGCCCCGACAGCGCCACATAGAGCGCGGCATAGGGTTGGCTTTCGGGCAGGATCGCCGCCGTCGCGCTCGTCACCCAGTCGATCGCCGCCGCGGCGAGCGGTTCGGCCAGCAGCGGCGCGCGGCTCGCGAGCAGTTCCGCCGTCGCCCCTGCCAATTGCTCTTCGGTCCGCGCGCGCAGTTCGAGCGCCACCAGATTGCCCGGCATCAATATCGGCCGCAGCCGCCGCGACCGCCCGCCGCGCACATAACCCGCGACCAGCCCCGCCTCGCGCGTCAGCGCCCGCAATATCGCGCCATGCTCGCCATGCGCGCGCACCGCGCAGACGATCGCCTCGGCGCTCAGGCTGGCCAAAGCACCAGCTGCGTCTGCGTCACCAGCGCGACATCTGCGCCTTCCTCGGTGCGGATGCGCGTCTGCCATACCGAGACGCGTTTGCCGATCTTCACCGGGGTCGCCTCGCCGACCAGCACCGACCCCACCGGCCCGCCGCCGAGGAAATTGGTCTTGCTCTCGATCGTCGTCGTGCCGCTCGCACCCTCGGGCAGCGTCAGAAAGGCGCCCACCGCACCGAGGCAGTCGGCAAAGGCCATGATCGCGCCGCCATGGACGATGTTTCCCGCGGTGCAGATCTCGGCGCGCACGGGCAGCTTGCCCGCAACACGCTCCTTCGTCCCCTCATGGATCGTCACCCCCAAGGTGCCCGCCAGCGGCATCATTGACCCGAAATCCATCGTCCCGCTCTCCTCACCGTCCCGCATGATAAAAATCATGCACCGCCTGCGCGACCGCTGCGCTCACCCCGGGCGCCTTCTGCAGGTCCTCGAGGCTCGCGCCGCGCACCGCGCGCGCGGTGCCGAAATGCATCAGCAGCGCCTTCTTGCGCGAAGGGCCGATGCCCGGCACCTCGTCGAGCGGCGACGAACCCATCGCCTTCGCGCGCTTCGCGCGGTGCGCGCCGATCGCAAAGCGGTGCGCCTCGTCGCGCAGCCGCTGGATGTAGAAAAGCACCGCATTGTTCGGCGGCAGCGTGAATTCGCGCCCGTCGGGATGGTAGAAGGTCTCGCGCCCGGCATTGCGGTCGGGGCCCTTGGCGACGCCAATGTACGGCAGATCGTCGATCCCGAGTTCGGCGAGCACCGCGCCCGCCGCCGACACCTGTCCTTTGCCGCCGTCGATCAACACCAGATCGGGCCATTCACCCTTGGTGCGTTCGGGGTCCTCCTCGATCGCGCGGGCGAAGCGGCGCTGGAACACCTCGGCCATCATCGCGAAATCGTCGCCCGGCTGCGTCTCGGCGCGCTTGATGTTGAACTTGCGATACGCGCCCTTGATCCAGCCCTCGGGCCCCGCGACGACCATTGCGCCGAGCGCATTGGTGCCCTGGATATGGCTGTTGTCGTAAATCTCGATCCGCTGCGGCGGATTGTCGAGGTCGAACAGATCGGCCAGCTCGCGGCCGAGCTTCGCCTGGCTGCTGCTCTCGGCAAGTCGCCGGTCGAGTTCCTCGCCAGCATTGCGCACCGCCTGTTCGAGCAGGCGCCGCCGGTTGCCGCGCTGCGGCACGCTGATCTCGACCTTGCGCTCGGCAAGCTCGCCCAGCGCCTCGGCGAGCAGCGCGCATTCGGCGGGCTCGCGGTCGACGAGGATCGTCTTCGGCGGCGGCACGCCTTCGTAGAATTGCATCAGGAAGCTTTCGAGCACCTCGTCCTCGGGCACGCCGGCCACATGCGCAGGAAAGAAGCTGCGATGCCCCCAATTCTGCCCACCGCGGATGAAGAAGCCCGCGATGCAGAGCTGCCCGCCCTTCGCGGCGAGCGCAAAGACATCGGCATCGCCCAGCCCGTCGGCATGCACCGACTGGCTGCCCTGGATGAAGGTCAGCGCCTTCAACCGGTCGCGGATGATCGCCGCGGTCTCGAAATCCATCGCCTCGGCAGCATGCGTCATCGCAGCGCCGAGCCGCTTCTGGACCGCGATCGAGCGGCCTTCGAGGAAGTCCTGCGCATCGCCGACAAGCTGCGCATAATTCTCTTTCGAGATGCGATCGACGCACGGCGCGCTGCACCGCTTGATCTGGTACAGCAGGCACGGGCGCGACCGGTTCGAAAAGAAGCTGTCGGTGCAGCTGCGCAGCAGGAAGGTCTTTTGCAGCGCGTTGAGCGTCTGGTTTACCGACCCCGCACTCGCGAACGGCCCGTAATAACGCCCCTTGGCGCGCCGCGCGCCGCGATGCTTCTGCACCCGCGGGAAATCATGGTCCATGCGCAACAGGATGAAGGGAAAGCTTTTGTCGTCGCGCAGCAGCACATTGTACGGCGGGCGATAGCGCTTGATCAGCTGCGCCTCGAGCAACAGCGCCTCGGCCTCGCTCGTCGTCGTGACGATCTCCATTGCGCGCGTCTGTGCGACCATGCGCTGCAACCGCTGCGGCAGCCGCGCGACCTGCGTATAATTGGTCACCCGGTTCTTCAGCGCGCGCGCCTTGCCGACATACAACACGTCGCCGCGCGCATCGAGCATGCGATAGACGCCGGGGCGCACCGGCAGCTTCCTGACGACGTTACGGATCGCCTCGGCGCCGCGTTCGAGGTCGGGCTTGTCGGCCCCCTCGCCTTCGCCGCGCACGACATAGGTCGCCTTCTCTTCGTTGAATCGGTCGGGAGCGTTCGGGCGGGCCATGATTTTGCATGTAGGCGAGGACGATGCGACCCGCCATAGTGCGGCGGGTAAAACAGTCATCGGAGGGGTCGTCATGGACGTCAGGGGAAAGCTCGCGCTGGTCACGGGCGGCAGCGACGGCATCGGGCGCGAGATCGCGCTGCAACTCCAGGCGCTCGGCGCCGACGTGATCGTCACCGGGCGGTCGCCCGAAAAGCTGCAGGCGATGGCCGCGCTCGGCTTCGGAACGATCGCCGGCGACCTGTCGCAACCGGCGGGCATCGATGCGGTGGTTTCGGGCGTCGCCGGCAAGCCGCTGGCACTGCTGGTCAACAATGCCGGGGTCGGTGCGATGGACTATGTCGTCGACGACCCGGCCAACCTCGACACCGCCGCCGACTGCATCCGCACCAACCTCGACGCGCCGATCGCGCTCTGCGCGCATCTGCTGCCGGGCCTGAAGGCGCAGCCCGAGGCCGTGATCGTCAACGTCACCTCGGGCCTCGCGATCGCCCCCTGTGGCAGCGGGGCGGTCTATTGCGCCAGCAAGGCGGGGCTACGCGCCTATACGCAGGCGATGCGCTACATGTTGAAGGGCAGCCATGTTCGCGTGATCGAGGCGCTGCCGCCGGTGGTCGAGACCAACATGACGAAGTCGCGCGCGGGCAAGAAGCTGAGCGCGCATGATTGCGCGGCCGAAATCGTCCGTGGCATCCGCACCGGAAAGACCGAAATCAACGTCGGCATGGTGAAGATGCTCCAGATCGTCCACAGCATCTCGCCGGCACTCGCCCGGCGGATCATGATCACATTCTGAGACCGTTAAAAGGATCGACCGATATGATCACCCTCTATGGCGAAGGCCGCGGCTTCCGCGTCGCCTGGCTGCTCGAGGAAATGGGGCTGCCCTATCGCATGCGCCCAGTCGATCTGCTCGACGGCGTCGAGAACGACCATGAGTTCCTTGCGGTCAACCCCGCCGGCTTCATCCCCGTGATAATCGACGGCGACACGGTGCTGGTCGAATCGATCGCGATCCTCGAATATCTGCTTGCGCGCCATGGCCCCAGCCCGCTCGCTCCCGCGCCCGGCGATGCCGATTTCGCCACCTATCTGCAGTTCCTGCACATGGGCGAGGCGGGGCTCGCCGGCCCGGTCAACGCGATCGTCGCCACGATCATCCTCGCCCCCGAGGCCGAGCAGGCGAACTGGACGACCAGATGGGCGCGCGACATCTTCGAAAGCCGCCTCGGCCTCGTCAGCCGTCAATTGGCGAAGACGCCCTATATCGCGGGCGACCGCTTCACCGCCGCCGACATCTCGGTCACCTATGCGCTGCAATTCGCGCAGCGGACGATCGGCTATGCGCTTGGCGATACCGAGAAGGCCTATGTCGCGCGCACAACGGCGCGCGAAAGCTACACCCGCGCGATGGATGCTTGCCCCGCCACCAAGGCGTGGGTGGCCGGGATGGCTGCTCAACAGGACGTGCCGCCCGCGTAGAACGCAATGGCTCAGTATAAAGACCGGCGCATGGAGGCCTTGAGTTCGATCCAACGTCCGTCAAGTGCTGCGAGCACTCGATTGGCACGCAGGGCGACACGATCATCATCCGAATGCGCCAGACGGTAAAGCCGGTCGCGCAAATGTCGATCATCGACGCTGACCGCTGCCCGGCAATAATCCAGAAACTCACGGCGATAATCGGCCCTCTCGACAAACTCTTCGATGATGGTTTGGAGCCTCGAACGATCGCCGATACCAAGCGATCGCTTCTTGATCTCCCTCAACAGCCTTTCCTTCATATAGCCTGACCGGAAGAACATTGGATCGGCCTCCAGAAAGTCGAGGATATCCGATGACTCAAGGTCGCTCACCTTCGTGACGCCCTGAACGACTTCTCTCAATGGATGCGGATAGGCGCGCTCGCACGCCAGGTTGAAGAGCGCTATGGCATCGGTCCAGCGCCTCGTCGCCGGATCGTCTTCGCTTCTCCGGTAGACCTGCTCGAAAGCGGCATTCACGGCAGCCTGCGCCTCATTCACGGCCCGCGCCCGCTTGGCATAGTCGAATTTTCTCATGTCCAACTGCCCGACAGCATGACCCATATCGTAAGATGCAATGCTTAACGAAGGTACGCGAAGGGATCGGCGAAAACTCCCATACCCAAATAGCAAAACGCCCGCGGAAATCCGCGGGCGCCTTGTTTACAGCACTGTCGCTCGGGCTCAGCCTTTGGCAACCGCCGCGATCGCTTGGTCGACCAGCGCCTTGTCGGCCCCGGCGTCATGCTTGTCGGCAATCAGCTTTGCCGCCGCTTCGGTCGCCGCCTTGGCGGCCGCGGTGCGGACTTCGGCGAGCGCGCCGGCTTCGGCCGCCGCGATGCGGTCTTCGGCCATCTGCTTGCGGCGCGCGATCAGCGCGGTGGCGTCGGCCTTGGCCTTGGTCACCAGCGTCTCGGCTTCTGCCTCGGCGCGAGCGCGCATGTCTTCGGCTTCCTTGGCCGCATCGGCCAGCTTCGCCTCATATTCCGCCTTCAGCGATTCGGCGTCGAGGCGGAGCGCTTCGGCTTCCTTCAGCTGCTTCGAAATCTCGGCAATCTTGTTGTCGAGCATGCCGGCGATCATCTTCGGCACACCCTTCCACAGCAGGATACCGAGGAAGGCGAGCATCGCGATCGACACCCACACCGTCGCGTCCATGCCGAACGCCTTGGGCGTGGCATGCGCTTCGCCGGCGGCTTCTGCCATGAGGATCACGAAATTAGCCATGGAGCACCGCCTTCACCGCCGACTTGGCGTCTGCTGCCGCGACCTTCACGCCCGACAGCTTGGCAACCAACTCGCTGGCGGCTTCGGCAGCTACCGATTCGATCTCGGCCATCGCCGACGAGCGCGCCGAGGCGACATCGGCTTCGGCCGCGGCCAGCTTGTCGGCCAGTTCGGCGTCGACCTTGGCCAGACGCTTTTCGGCGTCCTTCGCGGCCTTGTCCTTGGCGTCGGTAACCGCCTTCTGCGCGGCGGCGCGGCTGGCGTCGCCCTGCTGGCGATAGCTTTCCTCGATGGCGTCGGCGGCGGCATGCGCCGCCTTCGCTGCCGCCAGATCGTCCGCCACCTTGCGGTCGCGGGCGTCCACCGTCGCTTCGATCTTGGGCAGCATGCCGCGACCGATGACGACATAGATGCCGGCAAAGACGATCAGCAGCCAGAAGAGCTGCGAGGCAAGATACCAATTGTCAGCGGTTAGCTGGGCTATCTGGGGCATGAAAGGCGGACCTTGAAATCTTGAAAAACCTGCGCGGCGGCGCCGACCCCGCCGGGGTCGGCGTCACCAAATTTCGTCGAAATCAGACGACGAAGAGCAGGATCATCGCAACGACGAACGCCAGCAGGCCGAGAAGTTCGGCAGCGGCGAAGCCGATGAACAGGCGGCCCTGCTGGCCGTCGGCGGCGGCCGGGTTGCGCAGCGCGCTTTCGAGGAAGCTGCCGAACACATTACCCACGCCGATGGCGGCCATGCCGGCACCGATGGCTGCCAGACCGGCACCGATCAGCTTTGCTGCTTCTGCGTCCATTGTAATAACTCCTTGGTGGTATCGTTTGAAAATAAACGGAACTTAGTGAAGATTGACCGCGTCGTTGATGTACAGCGAGGTCAACAGGGCGAAAACATAGGCCTGGATGCCGGCGACCAGCAGCTCGAGCGCGCTGATCCCGATCATCAGGATGAAGCTGAGCACCGACACGATCGAGCCGAGCCACAGCGTTTCGGCGTTGAAGCCGTTGATCACGAAGCCCGACAGCACTTTCAGCAGGACGTGACCCGCGGTCATCGCGACGAAAAGACGCAGACCGAGGCTGAACGGGCGCACCATGAACGACACAAACTCGATCGGCGCGATGATCGGGATCATCGGCAGCGGCGTGCCGTGCGGCACGAAGAGCGAGAAGAAGTGCAGGCCATGGCGCCAGAAACCGACGACGAGGACGATCGCGAAGCTGATCAGCGCGAGAACGCCGGTGATCGCGATGTGGCTGGTGACGGTGAAGGGGTGAAGCCCCAGCACGCCCAGCGGCAACATGCCGAGCAGGTTGCAGAAGAGGATGAACATGAAGAGCGAGAAGACATAGGGCGTATATTTACGGCCTTCGGTGCCGATATTCGCCATCATCATGCTCGAGATGAAGCCGGTGAAGCCCTCGACCGCGACCTGCCAGCGGCCCGGGATGAGCTGGCGACGCATGCCGCCCCACATGAAGAGGCCGAGCGCGATCGCCGCGATCACCATCCACAGCGCGCTGTTGGTGAACAGGATCTCGTGCCCGCCCAGGTTGAAACCGCCGCCAAGCGGGGTCACCTCGAACTGGTGCATCGGGTCGATCTTGCCGGATTCCGCCGCCACTCTTCACTCCACGCGTATTGCGGGACGGCGTCGCCGCCGTTCCGTCAGAAAATCCTTTGCGACCCGTTATTTACGGGGCGTCGAAGAGATGCGGATGATGTTCCGGAAGGCAACGACTATGCCCATGAACAACATCCCCAACAGACCCCAGGGCGACGTTCCCGCGATGCGGTCGATCAGCCAGCCGAACAAGGCACCGCCGATCAATCCGCCCAGCAGTTCGGCCAGGACACGGTTGCCGAGCCGGTAATTGGCATCGGATTCCGGCCCGGCGTTCACCGCGGTCCGTTTCGCTTCTGCGGCTTCGGCCCGGTCCAATCGCTTTTCGAGCGAGACCAGGCGCGAATCCTCCGAAGCTGGTTCCGGATCGCTGCCGTTCCCCGTCATCTTCCGCCATCCTCCTGAAACAGAACGGGAAATCCCCGATTCCGCCTGCGAAAAAAGGCCCGAAAATTCGGGGGACCCCTAAGGCGCGGTCCGTTTAGGAATGACGCCCCATTAAGTCAATGCTTGTGCGCAACTGCACAAAAATCGCCTTCGCGCCGCGCACAAAAATGCCGCCGCGTTTAGGGGCGCGGCGGCATGTGACGCCCGCGGGCGCCCTTGTCGTTCGGAAAATCAGGGGCAGCGCGAATCCCGCACCGGCGCGCCGCCGTCGCGCGTCTTCCAGCTGCCGTCGGGCGCCTTGTATTTCTCGCCCGGCTTGGTCTTGGCGATCAGGTTGCACCCGGTCACGAACGCGAACTGTTCGACCGTGCTCCCTGCCGGCGCGCCGCTGGTATAGGCCGCTTTGCGCTTGATATTGATGTCGTCGACGATCGCACGCACCGCCGCGGTCGGGGGCGAGGCATAGCCGAGATAGCCGTCGGGCTGCTCGCCGACCTGCCCTGCCGCGCGCGCGGCTTCATAAGCGGGGTCGCGCTGCGCCATTGCCGACGGCACCAGCAGCGCCACGGCGGTGGTCGCGGCCACGGCGGCCATCGCAATCCCGGTCGGTTTCCACATCTTGGTCATCATCATCTTCATTCCCCAGTTGCCCGACATATCAGAATATCGAGCTATTCTGTTCGATCAGCTTCTTGGCGTCTCCATCAAGCCGATACACGATTTCCTGCTTGATGTTGATGTTCAGGTTGATCTCGATCGGTTTGTCCGGCGTGTCGATCTGCACGCAGCCGCCAAGGGCCATCGCGCCGATCGTCACCGCAAGACCGCGACCGATCAAGGTCCGCCTCCTCGCTTCTCTCTTCTGTCTCTTCATTGCACGGGCTCGCTTGCTGGAGGCTGAACGGTCGAATCTTTGGCCGCGGCGGCGGCGCGGGCATCTTCCTGCGCCTGCATCAGCGCGGGTAAATTCTGCTCGATATAGACGGTCGGATCATAAAAGCCCTTGGCCGAAGTGATCAACTGGCGGAACGGCGCCTGGATCTTGATGTTGAAGACGAAGGGGAGTTTCGCGATCTGGCGCGTGATGAAATTCTGCGTCGCCCCTTGGCCCTGCCCGATGCCGCCGAAGCGAATGTCGGTGACCATTTCGCCGTCGAGGTCGCCGTTGAGGATGATCGTCAGATCGTCATATTTCAGGCTGCGCAGCGCACCAAAGGCGAAATTGGCCATCGCACCAAGGTCGTGGTTCGTGAGTTCGCCGACATAGGCGAGCGTGCCGCCGCCGCGCGAATCGATGCGCCCGCCGACGATCCGCCCGCCCAGCCCGCCAAATTCGACCGGCAGCGTGCCATCGAACTTGCCGGTGGCGTTGATATTCTCGAACCCGAAGTTCTGCAGGAAGATCGCCGCATCGACCCCGACGAGGTCGAAGGTCAGACGCCGCGGCTGGTCGGCATTGAAGTTGAGCGTGGTCGGATGCAGCTCGAGCGTGCCACCGGCAAAGGGCCAGCTCCCGCCCTGGATGCGCACGCGATTGTCGCCGAGCAGCTGATATTCGATCTCGCCGTCCTTCACCGGGATGCCCGGGTTGAGCTCGGCAAGCCGGACCTTCTGGTTCGGCGCCGAGCGCAGCCCGATCAGGTCGTCGAAGGTCAACGTCGTCGTCGCCCCGGTCACCGGACCGAAGGCGGCGGCGAGATTGGTGTTGGCCGTCGCAAAAGTGCCGCGGCTCGTCACCCCGGCAGGCGACCAGTCGATCCGCCCGTCGCCGACGACCGATCCCTGCACATTGGCGACGACGCCGAGCGCGAGGCGCGTCAGCTGGTCGGGCTGGAAAGCGTCCGAGAAGCGCAGCTCGGAAACCTTGAGGTCGGCGTGGCCGGTACCGCTCGCCAGCCGATGTCTGATCACCGTGTCGAGGACATGCGCGCCGGTCTTGCGCTCGTTGAAGGCGGCGGTCGCATCGATCGCCCCATCGGCAAAGCGCAGATTCGCATTGTTACTGATCAGCGGAAAGAAGCGCGCTTCGGCTTCGGGCAATGCGTCCGAAACGACGATCGCGCCTTCGAGCCCCAGCGCGCCATTCACGAAGCGCCAGCGCCCGTCGATCTCGCTCATCTCGAGCGGGACCGCGCCGATCTTGCCCGCCGCACCGCCGAGCTGCCCCGCCAGTCCTTGCGGGGTCGACGCCCCGGTGATCCGCTGCGCGCTGAAGCGCGTCACGCTCTCGCCCTCGCCCAACCGCACATCGGCACCCGCAAGCGCCCAGCGCATCGTCGCAAGGTCGATATCCCCCGCCCCCGAATTGAAGGCAAAGGGCGACGATCCGCTCGTCCCGCGCAAGGCGATGCGCGGAACCCGGATTTGGCCTTTCAGCCCGTCCGGCCCCACTGCAAGCAGGGGCTGGCCCGCGCGGCTGCACAGGTCGATCGCCGGCGCCGCGAGCCGGAAGCCGCTGACGTCGATCCGGTCGGCGGCAACGCGGCTGCA
>NZ_LYVN01000068.1 GCF_001990265.1 Sphingopyxis sp. KK2 | reverse complement strand
GGCAAGCGCCATCGAGAACCCCGCCGCGCCGATGCCGATGCCCGCCGTCGCGCCGCAGATCGCGCTCGCTTCGCCGGATGCGGCGACCGCCGAAGACGCGCCCGTCCCGGCGAAGCCCGAGGTCGCGGCGCCCGACAAGGCGATCCTCGCCGCCAATGAACTGCTCGCGACGCTGGCGCAATTCGCCGCGCCGACCGCGAAGCCCGCCCCCGCCAAACCGGCGGTCGCGGCCCCCGCGACCGAAGGCGAAGCGGCCAAGGGCGACGAAAGCGACGTTGCAGCGGAAGGCGCGCCCGTCGCCGCCTTGCCCGTCTTCGCCGCCGCGCCCGCCGAACCGCGCCCGGCCGGCAAGCCCGCCGTCGAAACCGCGCCGCAACGCCGCGACGACGCGCCCGCGCTGCCGATGGCCGCGCCGAAGACGCGCGATGCCGCGATCGCCCTGCCCTCGCTCGCGGCCGCCGACGCACCGGCCGCCAAGCCCGCCGCCGAACCGTCGATGACGGTCCTCTTTGCGCAGCCCGCTGCGCAGGCCGGCGGCGTCGCCGAGGCCGCCAAGCCCGCAATCGTCGCCGAGCGCGTGCTCGACATGACGAGCGACGACGCGTGGATCGAACAGCTCGCGTCGGACATCGCCGCGACCAAATCGGCGTCGAACGAGGTCAGCTTCCGCCTGATGCCGCGCCACCTCGGCCGTCTCGACGTGTCGATGATGATGGGCGACGAGGGCATGTCGCTCAAGCTCGACACCCAGCATGAGGCGACCGCGACGATCGTCACCGCGGCGCAGGTCCGCCTCGTCGACGACCTGCGCCAACAGGGCGTGCGCGTCGCCGATACGCAGGTGACCCACAATCCGACCGACACCGGCCGCCAGTCGCAGCAGGGCCAGGGCCGCAGCCCGGCGCAGGACGCCGCGCATCTGATCGAAACCGCAACCGAGCGTGCCGACGCACGCGAAACCCGTGACCATGAGCGCGCTGGCGACCGCCGCGGCCGCTTCGCCTGACGAGGAGCAGAGTGATGAGCAAGGATAAGGGCGACGCCGCCGAACCCAAGAAAAAGGGCGGAATGAAGAAACTGCTGATGATCACCGTCGGCGCCATCGTGCTGATCGGCGGCGGTGCGGGTGCTGGCATCTATTTCGGCGGCGGGATGGCCGCACATGCCGAAAAGCCCGAGGATCATTATCCCAAGCTGGTCGTGCGCGACCCCGCCGCCGAACCTGCGGCAAAGGGCGAAGGCGGCGAGGCGCCGGCGCCGAAGGTCGGCACGGTCTCGGTCCCGAACGACAAGTTCAAGGTCGATCCGCGCAAATATGAGATCACCTATGTTCCGATCGCGCAGAGCTTCACCACCAATCTCGCCGACGGATCGGGCTTCCTCCAGGTCGGGATCAGCCTGTCGACCTATTATGACGGCAAGGTCGTCGCCAATGTCGAGCGCCAGGACACGCCGATCCGCTCCGCCGTGCTGATGGTGCTCGCCGAACAGGATCCCGCCTTGCTGTCGACCTCGCATGGCAAGCAGCAGCTGCAGCGCCAGCTGACCAACGCGATCAACCAGGTCCTCCGCGACAAGGAAGGTTTCGGCGGCATCGACAATGTCTATTTCACGAGCCTGGTGATCCAGTGACCACCAAGGCCAATCCCTTCAAGGCGCCCAAGGCGCCGACCGCCAAGGCCGCACCCGCCGCCGAGACCGCGGGCGATGACGCCAAGGCGTCGCTGCTGCTGCGCAAGTCGGAAGGCGGCTATGCCTTTCCAGTGCTCGACGGCGTCGCGAACCAGTTCGCGAAATCGCTGCGCGACCTGATCCGCGCGCTCGGCGCACCGACGGTGCAGGTCGAACGGCAGGCGGCCGAAGTCATGCGCTTCGCCGACTGGACTGCTGCATCGGCACCGGCGATCTTCTGGCGCTATCACACGCCGCCGATGAAAGGCCCGGTCCTGCTCGCCGGCGCGCGCCCGCTGATTCTGCAACTCGTCGACATCTTCTACGGCGGCAAAGGCCAGCTCGCAGCCGAACGCGAAGAGCTGACCGATGCTGAGGAACGCTTCGCCGCGCGGCTTGGCCGCGACATGGGGTTGCAGCTCGCCGCGGCATGGGGCGACAAGCTTGCGATCGCGCCCGAACTCGACTGCGTCACCGGCGACCCCGCCAAGCTCGCTGCGGTGCGCGCCGACGACGAACTGCTGATCCAGCGCTTCGTGCTGCGCGGCGGCAAGCTCGACGGCCGCGTCATCGCCTGCGCCTATCCGGTCGCCGCGCTGCGCGGCATCGCCGGCGCCGAACCCGTCCCCGAAGCGCGCGAGTTGAGCGCCGCCGACGCGGCCTGGACCGCGACGCTGAGCGGCGCCTTGAAAGAAGTTCGCCTTCCGGTGCGCTCGGTTCTGGCCCGTCCCGAAATTTCTTTGGTCAAACTGCTCGGTTTGGAGGTCGGTGATATCATTCCGTTAACCATTCCGCGCAATGTTCCGGTAACCGTCGCCGGCCGCAGTTTCGCGGTCGGCAGCATCGGCGAAGCCAATGGGAATGCAGCCATAATGATCGAGCATATCGAAAAAGGATCGGACCATGAGTGACATGAGCGAAGGCGCCGGTCGCCGTGATCGTCGCGACAGCAAGGATATGGCGATGGCCCCCAATTTCGACCTGCTCGCCGGGGTCTCGCTGCGCGTCTCGGTCGAGGTCGGGTCGACGAGCATGACGCTCGCGCAGCTGCTGTCGATGACCGAAGGCAGCGTCGTCGAACTCGACCGCGCCGCGAACGAACTGCTCGATATCTATGCCAATGGCACGCTGATCGCGCGCGGCGAGATCGTCAATGTCGACGGCCGCTATGGCATCCAGGTCGCCGAAGTGGTCGCCCCCGACCGCGGCCTTGCCGGTTTCGACCGGAGGGCCTGATGTTCGAATATATCCTGCGCCTGCTCATCCTGCTGCCGCTCGTCGGCGGCATGGCGTGGGGCAGCCTGTGGCTGTGGAAAAAGGTCCAGATGGGCACGCTCCAGCTACCCGGCCAGACCGCGAAGCGCGCGCGCGCGATCGAGATGATCGACGTGATGCCGCTCGGTCCCGGCACCAAGCTGACCGTCGTCGAATTCGCCGGCCAGCGCATCCTGCTGTCGGTCTCGCGCGGCACCGTCACCCGGCTCGCCGACAACAGCCAGGGCGATTTCCATGTCGACTAGGCAAACCATGCTGCGCGCCGCGGTTATCGCCGGCGGCGTCGCGCTGCTCGTCGCGGCGCCCGCCGCCTATGCGCAGGAAGCGAGCGGCCTCGGCCGCGCGGTGAACGAACTCGGCGGCGATGGCCGCCCCTTGTCGTTGTCGCTCCAGATCCTCGTCCTGATGAGCCTGCTGACGGTGCTGCCGTCGCTGCTGCTCATGATGACCAGCTTCACCCGCATCATCATCGTGCTGTCGATCCTGCGCCACGCGCTCGGGTTGCAACAGACGCCGCCGAACCAGGTGCTCGTCGGGCTCAGCCTGTTCCTGTCGCTGTTCGTGATGGCGCCGGTCATTACCGAAGTGAACCGCGTCGCGATCGAACCCTATGGCCAGGAACAGATCGATATCGGCACCGCGGTCGTCCGCTCGGGCGATTCGCTGCACGCCTTCATGCTCACCCAGACGCGCAAGTCCGACCTGATGATGTTCGCCAAGATCGCCAAGGCGCCGACCTATGCCAGCCCGAAGGACGTGCCCTTCTCGATCCTGCTGCCGGCCTTCGTCACCAGCGAACTCAAGACCGCGTTCCAGATCGGCTTCCTGATCTTCCTGCCCTTCCTGATCATCGACCTGATCGTCGCCTCGGCGCTGATGTCCCTCGGTATGATGATGCTGTCGCCAACGATCATATCGATGCCTTTCAAGCTGTTGCTCTTCGTCCTTGTCGACGGGTGGGCGCTGACGATGGGCTCGCTCGCCTCCTCTTTCGGGACCTAGCGAGATATGGAAGCCGATTATTTCATCGGGGTCGCGCAACAATCGCTGTGGATCCTCGCGCTCGCCACCGCGCCCCTGCTCATCCCGATCCTCGTGATCGGCGTGCTGCTCGGCATGGTGCAGGCGGCGACGTCGATCAACGAACAGACGTTGACCTTCATTCCCAAGCTGATCGTCGCCGCGGTCTGCCTCGCGATCTTCGGCGGCAGCATCCTCGTGCTGCTCACCGATTTCACCCGCGAGATTTTCGCGCAGATTCCGACGCTCGTCCGCTAACGGCCGATGAACCCCGCCGACATCCCGAATGTGGAGGCGATGCTGCAGCTGTGGATGCTCGGCATGATCCGCCCCGGCGCCTGCTTCCTCGCGGCGCCGGTGTTCGGCGCGACCAATGTCCCGATCCAGCTCCGCCTCGTCATCGCGCTCGCGGTCGGCGTGCCCGCGGTCGCGGCATCGGGCATGGCGCTGCCCCCCGAGGGCATCGTGTCGGTCCCCGGTTTCTTCCTGATCATCGGCGAGGTCGTCATCGGCCTCGCCATGGGCTTCGTGCTCCAGATGGGGCTCGCCGCCGCATTGATCGCGGGCGAGACGATCAGCAATGCGATGGGCCTCGGCTTCGCGTCGATGGTCGATCCGCTGAGCGGCGCGTCGAGTTCGGCGATCGGGCAGTTCCTGTCGATGCTCGCGACCGCGATCTTCCTTGCCGCCGACGGGCACCTCGTGCTGATCTCGATCATCGTCGACAGCTATAATGCGCTGCCCCCCGGCAACGCTTTTCCCTCGTGGGATACGATCGGCGGCATCCTGCGCTTCGGCAGCCTGATGTTCGCCGCCGGGCTGACGATCGCGCTGCCCGTCGGCTTCGTGCTCGTCCTCGTCCAGATCATCATGGGCGTCATCGGGCGCTCGGCGCCGGCGCTCAACCTGTTCGCGGTCGGCATTCCGGCGACCCTGCTCGCGGGCGTCGTCCTGCTCGGCGTCGCCACCCCCGTGATGGCCGAGGGGCTCGCGATGATCCTGTCCGACGCGCTCGACGCCGCGCGCATGGTCGCGGGGATCTGACGCATGTCCGAGACGACCGACAAGGACCAGAAAACCGAACTGCCAACGCCGAAGAAGCTCGCCGACGCGGCGCGCGACGGCGATATCTTGCAGTCGCGCGAACTCGCGACCGCGCTGATGATGCTCGTCGCGGCAGGCTGGCTGATCGCCGCCGGCGGCTGGTTCGTCCAGTCCGCGGGCGAACTGCTGTCGCGCGGGCTGACGCTCGACCGCGGCGACATCACCGATTTCGCCCCCGGCGAGGCGCTGCTGCGCAACGGCGTCGATATCCTCCTGCCGCTCGCAAGCCTGTTCGGCGCCGCGCTGCTCGCCGCCTTTGCCGGTCCCGCGCTCCTCGGTTCGATGGGCTGGCGCGGCAAGTCGCTCGAATTCAAGGGCAGCCGCATCAACCCGATGAACGGGCTCAAGCGCATGTTCGGCATGCAGGGCGCGACCGAACTCGGCAAGGCGCTCGCAAAAGTGCTGCTGCTCGGCGGCATAGGCTACTGGCTCGTCGCGAAGAATCTGCCCGCGATCCTCCACCTCGCGTCGAGCGACCTCAACGGTGCGGTCGGGCTGGCGGGCAAGGTGGTCGCGCATTCGGTGCTCGTGATGGCCGGCGGGCTGGTGATCATCGCGCTGATCGACGTGCCGGTGCAGTGGATGCAGCGCCGCAAGCGACTGATGATGAGCAAGCAGGAAATCAAGGACGAGAGCCGCCAGTCCGACGGTGCCCCCGAACTCAAGCAGGCGCAGCGCCAGCGCGCGCACGAAATGCTGAGCGGGTCGGCGCGCAAAGCGGTGTCCGAAGCGACCGTGATCCTCACCAACCCGACCCACTTCTCGGTCGCCTTGCGCTATCGCCCCGGCATCGACGCCGCACCGGTGGTCGTCGCGCGCGGGCGCGGCGACGTCGCGCTGGCGATCCGCGAACTCGCCCGCGGGACCGCCGTCCCGATCCTCGAATATCCGCAGCTCGCCCGCGCGATCTACTTTACCGCGCGCGCCGGGCGTGTGATCCCCGAGGAATTGTTCGTCGCGGTCGCGACCATCCTCGCCTTCGTCTTCCGCCTCGAGCAGGCGGTGGCCGACGGGCTGGCGCAGCCGGCGGTCGAGGTTCCGGTATCGCATCACTTCGATGCCGACGGACGAAAACAGGCTTAAACTTCCGCGCGCGCCGCCGTTATCGGGTCTGAAGGATATCGCGCATGGTCAGCTCAATCGCCAACAGCCTCGGTTTCGGATCGGGGATCGACACCAAGCAACTGGTCACCGACCTGGCCGCCGCCTCGCGCGAGCCCAAGGTCGAACGCGTCAACACGCTGACCAAGCAGAATAATGCGAAGATCAGCGCGTTGGCGCAGGCCAAGTCCGACCTTGAGGGCTTCGCCGACTCGCTCGCCCAGATGGTCTCGGACGGTTCGCTGCGCAGCACGCCCACCGTGTCCGACGAGAGCGTGCTCGGCGCCACTGCGCGCGCCGGCATGACCGCCGACAGCTTTTCCGCCACCGTCGAAGTGACGCAGCTCGCGCGCGCGCAGACCGTCTATTCGGGCATCGTCGCCAGCAAGAGCGCGGCGATCGGCCAGGGCAGCATGACGCTGACCGTCGGCGGGGTCGCCAAGACGATCACGATCGGCGCGACCAACGACAGCCTCGACGGGCTCGCCAATGCGATCAATGCCAGCGGCGCCGGGGTCACCGCGTCGATCGTCGCCGACGACGGCGGCTATCGCATGATCCTGAAGGGCCCGACCGGCGAGGCCAACGCCTTCACGCTCGAAACCGCCACCCCCGCCCTCTCGGGCTTCGCCTATGGCAGCGGCGGCGGCATGACGCTGGGGCAGAGCGCCGCCAACGCCACTTTCACCATCGACGGCGTCGCCTTCAGCCGCGCGAGCAACATCGTCGACGATGTCGTGCCCGGCATGTCGCTGACGCTCAAGAAAGCGGCCCCCGGCCAGCCGGTCGACATCGGCGCGAGCCGCCCGCTCGACCTGATCAAGCAAACCGTCGGCGATTTCGTTTCGGTCTATAACCAGCTGAAAACAAGCCTGAAAAGCGTCAGCAGCACAACGGGCGCGACGTCCGGCCTTCGCGAACTCGAACGCGAATTGCAGGCGCTCGTCAGTAAGGTGCTGACCAGCCACGGCAGCATCAACAAGCTGTCCGACATCGGCATCGGCACGACCAAGGACGGGCTGTTGTCGCTCGATTCGGCCAAGCTGGAAAAGGCGCTCGCGACAGACGCCGGCGCGGTCGAGGCGCTGTTCAACCCACGCCGCGACGCAACGCACACCGAAACGAGCGACCCCGGCATCGCCTTTGCGCTCGACGCGATCCGCGACAAGGCGATCGCGACCAACGGCGCGATCGACCGCGTGTCGAAATCGCTCGAGGACAAGAAGGAAAGCCTCGCCGAAACGCTCGAGAAGATCGAGCTGCGCGAGGAGGCCTATGCCGCACGGCTCGAAAAGCAGTTCGGCGGGCTCGATGCGAAACTCGCGGCGTTCAAGGCGACCCAATCCTATCTCGAGCAACAGATCGAGATGTGGAACAACCAGAATAACAATTGAGGGCGATCGCCATGGCAGCCACCGCCTCCACGGTCCGCGCGACCGGCCATTACCGCCGTATGCAGAGCGAAAGCCGCGCGGCGGGCGCAGACCCCGTCGAACTGGTCACGATGCTTTACGACGAGCTGGAGATCGCGATCGGCGTGCTCGCCGCGATGGTGCGTCAGGGCCAGCCGGTCTCGGCGACCGAACCCGCGCACCGCGCGCGCGCGATCCTGATCGGGCTCGACGCCGGACTCGACCACCAGGCCGGCGGCGACGTCGCCGGCGCGCTGTCGCGCGTCTACAGCAGCATGCGCCGCAAGCTCGACAAAGCTGTCGCCGCGAACAGCGCCGAGGATCTGGATGAGTTGCTCGACGGCGTGAAGACCGTCAGCGGGGCGTGGCGTCAGCTGCGGTAAGAGGGGCGGCTTTCGTGCGTTAGCTGCCGTTCCAGATCCTCCCCACGCGCAGCGATGGGGAGGTGGCAGCCCGCAGGGCTGACGGAGGGGTCAGCGACCTCGCGCCAGGACGCACCGTCGCTACCCCTCCACCACCGCTTCGCGGCGGTCCCCCTCCCCCATCGCTTCGCGTGGGGAGGATCTTCAGGACAGCTGCCCACCCCAAAACCGCACCACCCCAAAATAACTTCGGCACCGGCCCCTTCCCTCTTCCATCGCCAAGGTGGGGACTGGCGACAGAGGGAAAGAACCGGTGCCGATTCAGCGGCACTGAGGCTGGTGGGGTAGCCTCAGGCTGCCTGTTGCTGAACTCCGTATTTGCGCATCTTTTCGATGAGCGTGGTGCGCTTGAGCGTCAGGAGACGCGCGGCTTCCGAAATGATGCCGTCGGCAAGGTCGAGCGCGACATGGATCTGCTCGAGCTCGATCGTCTCGATCTCGCGCTTGAGGTCGATCGGGCGGCCCGGCGCCGGCGCCTTGGTGGCGGGCGCGGCCGGCGCGAAATCTTCCGCGCTGGCCGGCGCCGCGACAAATCCGGTGGGGACGGCCTGTCGCGGCGCAAGCGCTGCGGTGGGGTTCAAAAGGATGGCGACATCGTCGGCACCGAGCGTTTCGCCGCCGTGCAGCACGCTGGCGCGCTCGACGAAGTTGCGCAGCTCGCGGACATTGCCCGGCCAGCGGTGCTGCATCAGCAGCGCCGTCGCGTCATTGTCGAAGCGGCACTTGGCCTCGCCCGGCATCTTGCGCTGGAAGTGGCGGATGAGCGCGGGAATATCCTCGACGCGGTCTGCAAGGCTGGGGACCTGGAGCACAACCACGCCGAGCCGGAAGAACAGGTCTTCGCGGAACTTGCCATCGGCGATCGCGGCGCCGAGATCCTGGTGGGTGGCCGAAATGACGCGGACGTCGACGGCCTTCACATCGCTGCTGCCGACGCGGACGATCGTCCGTTCCTCCAGCACGCGGAGCAGTTTGACCTGCATGTCGAAACGCATGTCGCCGATTTCGTCGAGGAAGAGCGTGCCGCCCTCGCTTGCTTCGAAATGGCCGATGCGGCGGGCGTGGGCGCCGGTGAAGCTGCCCTTTTCATGCCCAAAAAGTTCGGATTCGATAAGGTCGCCGGGGATCGCGCCGCAGTTGATGGCGGAGAAGGCCTTGCCCGAACGGGCGCCTTCGTCGTGGATCGCGCGGGCCACCAGTTCCTTGCCCGAGCCCGAGGGGCCGCAGAGCATGACCGAGGCGTTGGAGCGGGCCACGCGGCGGATCATGTCGCGCAGGCGCACGGCCGCCGGGCTCGTCCCGATGATCAGCATTTCAAGCGCGGCCTGGTCGCCGCAAGTCCCCACCTTGGTCATTTCGATCTCCACCGCGCCCCCCGAATTCGGCGCTTCTCGATGACCCAAGAGATTGCGGAATCTGGTAAACAAAAGACTAACCAAACGGACCTAACCCCTTCAAAACAAAGGGATATTACCAATCTGGCAGTAATGACGGCGGATGTCCGTCGTTAAGGATTATAATGCTGCCAAACTGGCGCTAATTGTTGCCACCATTGTCCCAGCCGAGAGTGATCGAGATGCGGCGGTTGCGCGGATCGAATCGGTTCGAGGGAACATAGGGCTCGGTATCGGCCACCCCCTCGATGCGTGCGAAGCGGCTGGTGGCGATGCCGCGATACTCCAGATATTGCCGCGCGACCTCGGCGCGTTCGACCGACAGGCGCCAATTGTTGGTGCCCGCCTTCGCCGACCAGGGGCTGGCGTCGGTGTGGCCGCGGATCATCACCTGGTTCGGCACCTCGGCGACCATCGTCGCGATCTGCGCGAACAATTTGGTCGCCTCGGGCGTCAGCTGGTTGGTGCCGACGACGAACATCGAGAAATCGGCATCGTCGACGACGTCGATGCGCAGCCCCTCGCGCGTCTCGGTGAAGCGGATGTTCGGCGCGAGGCGCCGGATCTCGGCCTTCGCCTGGACCTCGCGCAGCAGCGACTTGGCGAGCTTCTGGAAATTGGCGCGCTGACGCTCGCGACCCGACGCCTCGCGCGGACCGCCGGTGGCGTCGCGCGGGATCGTCATCGCCCGCGTACCGGTCTGGCCGGCGGCGTTCGGATATTTGTCGACCGACACGAGCGAATCGCCGCCGAACAGCCCGTTCGATCCTGCGGTGTCCTGTTTCGACTGGACGAGCGTCGGCGCAAAATAGTCGGCAAGTGCCTTGCGCTGCTTCTCGGTCGTCGCACCGAGCAGCCACATGAGCAGGAAGAAGGCCATCATCGCGGTCACGAAGTCGGCATAGGCAACCTTCCAGGCGCCACCATGGTGACCACCATGCGGCGCCTCGATGATCTTCTTGACGATGATCGGGCGTAAAGGGGTATTCGGACGCGCGGCCATCAGCGACCGCGCATGCCGTCAAAGACTTCGGCGAAGCTCGGCTGGTTGTCATGGTCGACGCCCGAGCGCGCGGCCTCGATGACCAGCGGCTGCGGATGGCCGTGCAGCGAGGCGATGATGAGCTGCTTCACCGTATGATAGATGGCGGCGTCGCTTTCGATCACCGCGCGGGCGCGCGTCGCGAAGGGACCGACGAGACCATAGGCGAGCAACACGCCGAGGAAGGTGCCGACGAGCGCCGAACCGATCATGCCGCCGAGCACTTCGGGCGGCTTGTCGATCGAGCCCATCGTCTTCACGACGCCGAGCACCGCCGCGACGATGCCGAGTGCGGGCAGCGCGTCGGCCAGGCTCTGCAGACCGTCGGCGGGCTTGATCGCGTGGTGGTGATGGTTCTTGATCGCGCTGTCCATCACCTCTTCGACCGCATGCGGGTCGAGCGTGCCCGACGACACGACGACCAGGCGCAGCGTGTCGCAGATCAGGTGGACGAGCGTCTGGTCCTTGGCGAGCTTGGGATATTGCTGGAAGATCGGCGAGCTCGCCGGATCCTCGATATGCGGTTCGACCGCGACCGGTCCCTCGGTGCGCATCATCTTCATCAGCGTCGAGACGAGCAGGATGCAGTCGAGATAGTCGGCCTTTTTGTAGGTCGGCCCCTTGAACACCTTGCCGAAGCCGCCGCCGAGCGCCTTCAGCTCCTTGCCCGAATTGCCGATGATCAGCGATCCGACCGCGGCGCCGCCGATGATGAGCATTTCGTGCGGCAGCGCGTGCATCACGGGTCCGAGGTTGCCCCCGGTGAGCGCAAAGCCCCCGAACACCAAAACCAGCAGGACAATGATGCCGATTACGGGAAACATGCGCGATGGGCTCCGACTGGGGCGAACCCCAGCGATTGGGGACGTCTTGATGATTAACGGCAGCGGCGGCGAAAGATTTAGGGCGGAGCCCCTCGCCTCAGTTCAAAATGTCGAACAAGGTCTGGCGGTTGATCCGCGCGAACGCCGCCTGCGCCGCGTCGAGCGTCAGTTTCTGAGCGTTGAGCTCCGCGATCGCGACCGACAAATCGGTATCCTCGACCGCCGAACGTTCGTCCGACAGGCTGATGCCGCGCACCTCGAGGCTGTCGCCGATGCGTTCGAGCCGCCCGGCGGACAGGCCCATAGCCGCGCGCTGGTCGGCGACGTGCGAGATCGCGCCGCTGAGCGTCGTCAGCGCAGTGCCGATCGCCGCCGTATCGCCGGCGGTGATCGCGGCGGCGGCATCGCGCAGCCCGGTCGACACGCTGTTGCCATCGACGACGAAGGCGGTGCTCGCCGACGGCAACGGCGCGAAGCTGATGTCGGCGTCGAAGCGCACCTGCTTGGCGTTGGCAGCGAACAGGGGCTCGCCATTGGAGTCGCGCGTCGCGGCGAAACCGTCGATCTCGTCGGCGATCGCCGACAATTCGGCGGCGATGCTCGCGCGGTCGGCCGGATTGGTCGTCGCGCTCGACGCCGACAGCGTCAGCTCGCGCGCGCGGGTGAGCAGGCTGCTTACCGAGCCGAGCGCGGTGTCGGCCTGCGACACCTGCGCGCTCGCGCTCTTGACGTTCGCCGCCCAGGTCGTGGTGCTCGCCTGCGCCTTGCCGATCGTCGCGATGCGCCGCGAGGCGACCGGGTCGTCGGAGGCGCGCAGCAACTTGGTGCCGCCCGAAATCTGCGTCTGGATGCGTTCGAGCTGGTCCGCCAGTTTCGACTGGCGGGCGATCTCGCGCGTCATGCGGTTGCCCACGGCGTTGATCATCGCGCGGTCCCTTCCTTAAATCGTCAGATGGCGCTCAGCAGCGCTTGCATCGTCTCGCGCGCGACCTGGATCGTGCGCGCGGCGGCGGAATAGGCCTGCTGGAAGCGCAGCAGGTCGGCGGCTTCCTGGTCGAGGTCGACCCCGCTGACACTGTCGCGCGCCGCGGCGGCGCCGTCGGCGCGCGTCCACGCGGCCGATTCCTGCGCCCGCGCCGAAGCGGTCGCCTGCGCCTGTTCGGCGAGGCGGCCGGCCCAGGCGGCTTCGGGATCGTTCGCGCCGCGCATGCCGCCGATGGCGAGCATATTGCCGTTCGACCCGCTCGCATTGGCCGCAGCGACCTGGTCGGGCGTCAGCGACGTCGCGGTCAGCGTCGCGGCCGTCGTCCCCGAAAAGAGCGGCTGGCCGGCATTGCCATTGGCGTCGGTGCCCGCCTGATGTGCGGCGTTGAGCTGACCCGCGAACTGCGCCGCCGCGGCGTCGAGCCCGGCGCGCTGGTCGGCGACATGATCGGCGGCCTGTCCCAGCCCGGCGAGGTTGCCCGACCCCGGCTCGAAGCCATTGCCGCCGACCGAAAAGGACAGCCGGCCGTCGGCGGCGGTCGTCACCGCGACATGGGTGACGGTCGCATTGCCGACCAGCGTGTCGCCCGACGACGCACGCAGCGTCACCGTGCCCCGGTCGTCATAGCTCGCCGTCACCGGCATCTGGGTCGAGATCTGGTCGACCAGCCGGTCGCGTTCGTCGAGCAGGCTCGCCTCGTTGGTCGAACCCGGGCGCGCCTTGCGCAGCCCGTCGTTGATCCGTTCGAGCGCATCGAGATTGGTGTTGAGTTCGCCGACCGACGTCTGGGCGGCGTCCGCGATGCCGCCCGACATGTCCGACAGTTCCTTGGCGGTGCCCTGGAACCCTGTCGCGATGTCCTTCATCGTCTGCAGGAATTCGGCGCGCAGCGTCTTGTTGTTCGGATCGGCGGTCAGCTTGTCGGCGGTGGTGAACAGCTTGGTAAGGTTGGTCCCGATCCCATTATTGTCGTTGCTCAGGGCATCCTCGGCGCGGTTCATCCACGACAGCCGGGTCGCGGCGCGGGTCGCGTCGCTTTCCGACACGCGCGCATCGTCGATCAGCCATTTGTCGACCGCGCGCGTGATGCCGCGGATCGTCACGCCGCCGGGGCTGACATTGCGGCCGACGAGCGCCGATTCGGTGCCGCTCGCCATTTCCTTGAGCGCGAGCGTCCGCCGGGCATAGCCCGGGGTCTGCGCGTTGGCGATATTGTCGCCGATGGTCGACATCGCACGCGAATAGGCCTTGAGCCCGCTCGCACCGATGCTCAGCAGGTCGCTCATTGCACGCCTCCGCCCAGGCTGGTCGGACCGCTGGCGGCGATACCCTTGAACTGGCGCTCGACCATGTCGGCGATGCCGAACTGGCGCATCGCGGCGATGCTGTCGGCGGTCTTGGCGTCGGCCATCTCGCGGAAATTGTCGGTGGCGCTCGACCCGAAGATATCGTCGCCGAGCTTCGCCTGGCGCATCGACGCCATCAGCTGGCGCAGGATCACCGCCTCGAACGCTTCGGCCGCCTTGCGCAAGCCGTCGCCGCCGCCGCCGGCTGCCGTCGGCGCAGGGATCGCAGTCGAAGAAGAAATGGGGCTCGTCATATGATCACCAGTTCTGCGGTGAGCGCGCCGGCCTGGCTCAGCGCCTCGAGGATGGCGACAAGGTCGCCGGGGGGAACGCCCATGCGATTGATCGCATCGACGAGTTCGGACAGCGATGCGGTCGGCTTGACCAGCATCATCGGGCGATATTCCTCGGTCACCTCGACGTCGCTCGACTGTTCGACCGCGGTCTGGCCGCGGCTGAACGGTGCCGGCTGGACGACGGTCGGCGATTCCTTGATCGAGACGGTGAGCTTGCCCTGCGACACCGCGGCGGTGCCGACGCGAACCGCGCCGTTGATGACCACGGTGCCGGTGCGCGCGTTGACGATGACCTTCGCCGGCGGTTCGGCACGCTGCACACCCAGATTCTCAATCTGCGACATCAGCCGCATGCGGGTGTCGGCTGCGCCGGCCGCGCGGATCGAGATGCTGGCACCGTCGAGCATCGTCGCGGTTCCGGGCATCGCGGTGTTGATGGCGTCGGTCACGCTCTTGGCATTGGTCGCGTCGAACTGGTGAAGGTTGAAGATCAGCTGGTCGCCATAGGCAAAGCCGGTGTCGACCGCGCGTTCGACGGTGGCGCCGCCCGCGATACGGCCGCTCGACGGCACATTGACCGTCAGCTTCGACCCGTCGGCGGCATCGACACCGAGCCCGCCGATGACAAGATTGCCCTGCACCATCGCATAGATCTGGCCGTCGGCCCCATAGAGCGGGGCGAGCACGAGCGTGCCGCCGCGCAGGCTCTTGGCCTTGCCGATCGCCGAAACGGTGACGTCGAGGCGCTGGCCGGGCTTGGCGAAGGGCGGCAATTCGGCGGTAATCATCACTGCCGCAGCGTTCTTCAGCGCCGGGTTCACGCCGGCGGGCAGCGTCAGGCCGAAACGCTGCATCGCACCCTTCATGCCCAGCGTCGAATAATCGAGGCTGTCGTCGCCCGTGCCCGCAAGCCCGACGACCAGCCCATAGCCGGTCAGCTGGTTGGCGCGCAGGCCCTGGAACTGGCCCATATCCTTGATGCGTTCGGCCTGCGCCGGAACGGCGAAGGCGAAGCTCGCGACCAAAAGGGTCAGAAAGGTGAGGATGGCATGGCGTATCGGCACGGAGTTGGTCCCTTCGTGTCTGGGTCAGAACGGGCTGATGATCGAGAAGAAGCGCTGCAACCAACCCTGCTGGCTGGCGCGGGCGATTTCGCCCTTCCCCGTGTAGCGGATGTGCGCATTGGCGACGCGCGTCGACAGGACGCGATTGTCCGGACTCACGTCGGCCGAGCGAACGAGACCCGCAATCTGGACGCGTTCGTCGCCGCGATTGAGCGTGATCAGCTTCTCGCCCTTCACCAGCATCGTGCCGTTCGGATAGACGGCGGCGACAGTCACGGTGACTTCGCCCGACAGCATGTTCGACTGGGCGGCATCGCCCTTGCCCTTGAACTGCTGGGTACCGCCGGCGGCGACGTCGCTGGGGTTGAACAGCGACAGCGGTCCGGTGGTCGGCGGGGTCAGCCCGAAGCTGCCGTCGCGGTTGGTGCCCGCGCTGTTGCTCTTCGACGCGACCGTCCGCTCGACGAGCTGGATCGTCAAGATGTCGCCGACCTGCCCGGCGCGCGCGCCTGAGGTCAGCGCGACATAGCTGCCCTGGAAGATCGAGCCGTTCGCCGGCGGCGGCGCCGATGTCGGATCGGGCATCGTGACGGTAAAGGCGTCGGGCGCGATCTTGTCCTTCTTCGCCTCGGCTGCGGCCGGGACCGCGAGCAGGAAGATGAAAAGCGCGCCGGCGACGATGTTAGAGCGTTTGCGTAGCATTTTTCATCATCTCGTCGGTGGCCTGGATCATCTTGGAATTGACCTCGTACGCGCGCTGGGTCTCGATCATGTCGACGAGTTCCTCGACGACATTGACGTTCGATCCCTCGAGCATGCCGCCGCGCAGCGTGCCCCGGCCTTCCTCGCCTGCGGCGCCGACCAGCGGCGCGCCCGACGAAGCGGTCTCGACGAGGATATTGTCGCCGATCGCCTGCAGCCCCGAGGGGTTGGCGAAGCGCGCGATTTCGATGCGGCCGAGTTCGGTCGCTTCGGATTGGCCCGCGACCTGCGCCGATACGGTGCCGTCGGCGCCGATCGAGACGCTGGTCGCGTCCTCGGGAATCTGGATCTGCGGCTGGATCGGCTTGCCGTCGGGGGTGATGATCGTGCCGTCGGGTGCGCGGTCGAAATTGCCCGCGCGGGTGTAGCCGGTGCGACCGTCGGGCATCTGGACCTGGAAATAGCCCGCACCCTCGATCGCAACGTCGAGCGCATTGCCCGTCGTCTGCAGCGTGCCCTGCGTTTCCATGCGCGACGTGCCGGCCAGCTCGACGCCGGTGCCGAGGTTCAGGCCCGTGGCATAGCGGTTCTCGGCCGACGAAGGCGCCCCCGCCTGCGTCATGATCTGATATCCCAGCGTTTCGAAATTGGCGCGGTCGCGCTTGAACCCCGTGGTGTTCACGTTGGCGAGGTTGTTCGCGATCACCTGCATCCGAAAGCCCTGGGCATCCAGACCGGTACGCGCGACGTGAAGGGCACCATAGCTCATATTCTATCTCCTTAACGGGGCAGCGCCATCAGGTTCGCGGTCGAGCTGTCCATGTCGCGCGCGTCGCTGATGAGCTTCAATTGCGAATCCCAGGCCTTGCTGGCCTCGATCATGTCGACGAGCGCCGACGTCGCGGTGACGTTCGAACCCTCGATCGAGCGGGTAATGACGCGGGCCTCGGGATCGTCGGGCAGGATGCCGCCGCCCTTGACGCGGAACAGGTTGTCGAGCCCCTTGACGATCTCCGACCCCGTCGGGGTCGCGAGCCGCACCCGGTCGACCTCTTGCGGGTTTTCGGGATCGCCGCCGGCGGGAACGATGAACACACGCCCCTCCTGGTCGATCTTGATCGAATCCGAGGGCGGGATGGTGACCGGGCCCTGCGCACCCTGCACCGGGTGACCGTCGCCGGTGGTCAGCAATCCGCTCGGCGACACCTGGAGGTCGCCGCGGCGGGTATAGGCTTCTTCGCCGTTCGGCGCCTGGACGACCAGCATCGCATCGAGCGCCATCGCGATATCGAGATCGCGGCCCGTCGCGGTGATCGTGCCGGCGCGCATGTCGGCGCCGATCACTTCCTCCGAAGACACGGCGCGTCCGCCGACGCCGTTGCCGTGCAGCCACAGCGTCTGCGCCTCGGCCATGTCGGCGCGAAAGCCGGGCGTCTGCGCATTGGCGAGATTGTTCGCAGTCGCCGTCTGCCGGGCCATGCTGCCCCGCATCGCGGTGAGGCTGGTATAGATGACGCGGTCCATAGGAGTGCTCCCGGCAGGCGGCGATTAACGGTGGATCAGCGGAGGCCGATGATCGTCTGGGTCAGCGCGGACGCACCCTCGATCGCCTTGGCATTCGCCTGGAAATTGCGCTGTGCGGCGATCAGCATCACCAGTTCCTCGGTGATATCGACGTTCGATCGTTCGAGCGCGCCCGACTGGATCGTGCCCATCGGGCCGTTGGTCGCGGCATCGATCGTCGGCGGGCCGCTTTCGCCGGTCGACTGCCAATGCGCGTCGCCGACCGGGCGCAGGCCCTCGGTCGCGGGGAAGGTCGCCATCGCGATCTTGCCGAGCACCTGGTTCGAACCGTCGGCAAAGGTCGCGGTGGCGAGGCCGTCTTGGCCGATCGACACGTTGATCAGCGCCGCGTCGGGGTTGCCGGCGGCATGCTGCGGCACGACGAAGTCGGTGGTCGAGGCGAGGTCGCGGCTGGTGACATTGCCGTCGGCATCGACCGGCAGCAGCTGCAGCGTCGCCCCGGTCGAATCGATGATCCGGCCATCGTCGAGCGGCGAGAAGGAGCCGTTGCGGGTGTAGGTGACCTGGTTGCGCGGCGGTTCGCCCTTCACGACGAACATGCCGTCGCCGATGATCGCCATGTCGAACGTCTTTTCGCTCGATTCATACGACCCTTGCGTGAACTGCTGGGTGATGCCGCTCAGGCGCGTGCCCTGCCCCGCGACCGTCTTGGTCGACTGGTTCGGCGACGCCGCGAAGATGTCGCCGAACTGCGCCTTGCTGCGCTTGAAGCCGATCGAGCCGGCGTTGGCGATGTTGTTCGAGGTGACCGACATGTCGGTCTGCGCGGCCTTGAGGCCCGAAAGCGAGGTATAGAAAGACATGGGTTTCGTTCCTTATTGCGAAGAGGTGGTCTGGGTGGTCGGGACCGACGGGGTCGCCGCCTTGATGTCCTGGAGCAGCTTGGTCTGCGCCGTGAGCTGGTCGGAAATCGTCTGAAGCGTGCTGTTCGTCTCGGTGATCCCGGCGAGGCTGGAGAATTGCGCCATCTGCGCGACCATCTGCTGGTTATCGACCGGGTTGAACGGATCCTGCTGCGACAGCTGCGCCGTCATCAGGCGAAGGAAATCATTCTGCCCCATCTGGTTGCCCGTGCCTTTCGGCTGGAGCACGACGTTGCTGTTATTGGTGACGCTGTTCACGGCCATCTTACTGTCCCATCCGCAGGGTTTCGTTGATCAGGCCCTTTGCGGTTTCGAGGACCTGGACGTTGTTCTGATACTGGCGCGCGGTCTCGACCATCTCGACCAGCTCGGCGGCGCTATCGACCGCGGCTTCCCAGACATTGCCGTCCTTGTCGGCCAGCGGGTTGTTGGGATCGTGCTTCTTGCTCGGCGCCATCTTGGTCTGGGTGACCTGGTCGACCGCGACCGTGGCGCGGCCGCCTTCGTCCATGACGGTGCGGAACACCGGCTTCATCGAGCGATAGGCGCCCGCCTCGCTGCCCGCGATCGTGCCCGCATTGGCAAGGTTCGACGCGGTGGTGTTGAGGCGGACGAGCTGCGCCGACATGGCGCGGCCGCTGATGTCAAAGACCGAGAGCGAGCCGTTCATGGTCATTCGCCCTTCAGCGCGCGGGTCAGCGTGTTGACGCGGCCCGAGAGGAAGGAAAGGCTCGAACGATAGGCGAGCGCATTTTCGGCGAACGCCGTCTGCTCGGTCGCCATCTCGACCGTGTTGCCGTCGAGTGACGCCTGGACGGGAACGCGATAGCGGACCGCGCCTTCCATCGAGCCGCCCTGCTGCGCCAGGTCGAGCGCTTTCGAAAAGTCGAGGTCGCGCGCCTTGTAATTGGGCGTCGCGGCGTTGGCGATGTTCGACGCGAGCATCATCATCCGCTGGCTCCGGAGCTGGAGCGCGCTGGCGTGGATGCCGAAGAGCTTCTCTGATGCCATCGTACAAAATTCCTTCTTTCGGTGGTCTCATCCGGCACCGGCCGGCGCAGACGCGCGAAAAACACCAAGGCATGATGCAATCGGCGTGCCAAATGGGGATTGGCCTTGGTTTTCAGCCGTTTTCAGGAAGGCGAAGCAGCCCCTCCCCCGGGCCGTCGGCGCCCCGGTCAGATTTTTGACGCTCCCCCGGCGGCCCGCGCCGAAAGCCGCGGCAAAGGGCGACTGGCACGCATCCTGCAATCACGAGCACGACCATTTTGGACCGAAGGAGATGGGTCATGAAACGCAAGATCATCACCGGCATCGCCGCTTTCGCCGCCTGCATCCCCGCCGCATCGGCGCAGCAGGCCAGCGAGGACTGGCAGACGATCGACGTGCTCACCGCGATGGTGGCCAATGCCATGGGCCGCACCGCGACCCCGATCGACCGCCGCATCAAGCTGGCGCGCTGCCCCGAACAGGCGTCGGTCACCGCGCTCGACAGTTCGACGCTCGCCGTCCGCTGCCAGTCGCTCGGCTGGCGCCTGCGCGTGCCGATGACCGCCCCCGAAGGCGCCAGCGCTGCGGGCGGCTTCGTCGCCAAGCCCGCCGCCGCCGCCGCGCCCGTCATCCGCCGCGGCGACAATGTCCGCGTCACTATCGACACCGAAAGCTTCTCGATCAGCTATGCCGCCACCGCGACGCAGGACGGCCGCGTCGGCGACATGATCGCGCTGCGCGGCAGCGACGCCAAGAGCGCGCTCAGCGCCGTCGTCACCGGCCCCGGCCGCGCGCGCCTGGTCGACTGAATCCCTTAAAACCGTTCCTGATCAAGGTCCCGAGCCTTGCCCTTGGCCCGGTGGCTGTCGGTTTTCCGACGCCGCCGGGCCTTTTCTTTGGTTTTTTGCTTCCCCGCGCTTAATCCCCCGATTTCGCGTCCGTTAAGACCCTTCGAACAGGCCCGTCGTTTTTCTGACGGACCCGAGGAAAGGAGGCGCACATGACGGGAGATGGCAAGATCGGGCTGCAGGTCGGCAACGTCGTGCGCATCGGCGCCGTGCGCAAACTGGCGGGCGCCACC
>NZ_LYVN01000067.1 GCF_001990265.1 Sphingopyxis sp. KK2 | reverse complement strand
CGTCGGGCGAACCCGCCGCGCCATGCGGCAGGAAGCTCGCGGGCTGGAGCGTCCAGAGCGCGTCGTCGATCGCCTGCCGCTGCATCGCCGGGCCGGCGACCACCAGCAGGCGGTCGCCGTTCGCAAGGACACGGCCGGCTATCGCGGGAAGCACGCGTTCGGCCGGGTCGCGGGTCAGGCGATAGAAGTCGACGCGCGCCATGCTCCCCTGCCGCGATCAGCCCTCGAAATTGTCGGCGATAAAGCGGTCGAGCAGGCGCACGCCATAACCGGTCGCGCCCTTGGCATAGACCGGGCCGTCCTTGTCGTGCCAGGCCATGCCCGCGATATCGAGATGCGCCCATTTGACGCCCTCGTCGACATAGCGCTTGATGAACTGCGCCGCGGTAATCGAGCCGGCTTCGCGCGGGCCGACATTCTTCATGTCGGCGATCGGGCTGTCGATCAGCTTGTCGTAGGCCGCCGACAGCGGGAAGCGCCACAGCTTGTTGTTCGACGCCTCGCCCGCGGCGATCAGCTGGTCGGCAAGGCCATCGTCATTGGCGAAGATGCCCGCATATTCATGGCCGAGCGAGATCACCATCGCGCCGGTGAGCGTCGCGAGGTCGACGATCACGGCGGGCTCATGGACCTTCTGCGTCCAGGTCACGACGTCGCAGAGCACAAGCCGGCCCTCGGCGTCGGTGTTGAGCACCTCGACCGTCTGGCCCGACATGGTGGTAACGATGTCGCCGGGGCGCATCGCATTGCCGTCGGGCATATTTTCGACGAGGCCGACGATGCCAACGACATTCGCCTTGGCCTTGCGCCCCGCGATCGCCTTCATCGCGCCGGCGACGGCGCCCGCGCCGCCCATGTCCCATTTCATCATGTCCATGCCCGCGGCGGGCTTGATGCTGATGCCGCCGGTGTCGAAGGTCACGCCCTTGCCCACGAAGGCGACCGGCTTCGCGCCCGGTTCGCCGCCGTTCCAGCGCATCGCGAGCAGCCGCGGCGCGCGCGTCGAGCCCTGCGCGACGCCGAGCAGCGCGCCCATGCCGAGCGCCTTCATCTGGCGTTCGTCGAGCACCTCGAGTTCGACGCCGAGCTCGGCGAGATGCTGGCAGCGTTCGACGAAGCTTTCGGGATAGAGGATGTTCGGCGGCTCGGCGACGAGCGTCTGGGTGAAGGCCACACCCTCGGCCACCGCCTGCGCCTCGGCCCAGCCCGCCGGCGTCCCGCCCGGCGCCGCGATCATAATCGTCTTGAGGCTGGGCTTGGCATTGTCGGCAAGGCGCGTGCGATAGGTGTCCAGGCGCCAGTCGCGCAGCGTCGCGCCGGTCGCGAAGGCGCGGATATCGTCGGCATCGACCGTGCCGGCATTCGAGAAATCGACATGGACGGTCGCGACGCCGCTCGTCTGCAACCGCGCGGTCAGCGCCGCGCCGGCGCGTTCGAGGTCCTGTTCGCTGCCTTCGCCGATGCCGACGAGCAGCAGCCGCTTGGCAACGCCGCCGTCAATCGCGGCGGTTTCGGCGACCGCACCCGCGGCGCCGTCGAAGCGCGCCTGTGCCGCCGCCGCGCCAAGCAGCGCGTCGAGTGCGCCCGCGCCGCCCTTGCGGACCGGGAAAGCGACGACGTCGGCAGACGCATCGATTTGCGCGACAAACTGAATGTCCATCTTTTGACTCTCTTATGCGATGATTGATTGGAACGTGCCGGACCGATAGGGGTTTCGCTTGCGAGTTGCAAAAACAAAGCTGCGGGTTCAAGCGGGCCGCAGGCTCCAGGTGACGGGACAAAGGGATTAGATGACGGGGACTTTGTTCCAAGGGGGCAACCGGCCGCTGTGGCTTGCGACCGCCAGCGCGCTGGCTTTCTTCGCGGTGCCCGCCGCCGCGCAGAGCGGCGCCGAACCGCCGTTCGTCGCGGCACCGCAAGGCGAGCCCGATCTCCAGACGCCCGATGTATCGACCGCCACGACCGACGTGCCTGCGGTCGCGGGCGAGCAGCAGGTCGGTTTCGCCGCCGATAATCTGAATTACGACAGCGACACCGACATCGTCGTCGCCGACGGCAATGTCCAGATGAACCGCGAGGCGATCCAGATGCGCGCCGACAAGGTGACCTGGAACCGCAAGACCGGCGAAGTCGTCGCCGAGGGCAATGTCGCGATCGCCAATCCCGAGGGCGACACCGCCTATGGCGACCGCATCGTCCTGACCGACAGCCTGCGCGACGGGGTGGTCGAGGACATGCTGGTCGTGCTCGACAACGGATCGCGGCTCGCCGCAGTCAAGGGCACACGGTTCGACAATGGCAATATCGAACTGGAGAATGCCGCCTACACCCCCTGCCCCGTCGAGGATAATGCGGGCTGCGCCAAGAATCCGAGCTGGCAGATCCGCGCCGTGCGCGTGATGTACGACAAGGCGAAGAACAAGGTCCGCTACAAGGGCGCGCGGATCGAGATCTTCGGCCTGCCGCTCATCCCGCTGCCGGGGCTGAGCCATCCGCTCGACAGCGAAGCGAGCAGCGGGCTGCTCGTTCCCGAAATCCGGCTCGACCGCTCGAACGGCTTCGAAATCGCGGTACCCTATTATCTGCGGCTGGCACCCGACCGCGACGTCACGATCACCCCGCATATTTACACCGGCGCAGCGCCGATGATCGAAGCCGAGTTTCGCGCGCTGACCGATATCGGTGCGTTCCGGATCCAGGGCTATGGCACCTATAGTTCGGTGGTCCCGCTCAACGGTACGCCGAGCACCGGCAACAACGAGTTTCGCGGCTATCTGGAAAGCGCCGGCAAATTCCAGCTCAGCCCGCACTGGAGCATCGGCTATTCGGGCCGGATCGCGAGCGACCGCACCTTCCTGCGCCGCTACGACATCACCCGCGACGACCGGCTGCGCTCGACCTTCGAGGTCGAGCGGATCGGCGGGCAAAGCTATTTGTCGATCGCCGGCTGGGCGACGCAGACACTGCGCGCGGGCGACAAACAGGGCCAGCAGCCTATCGCGCTGCCGATCCTCGACTATCGCCAGCGCCTGACCGACCCGCTGTTCGGCGGCCAGTTCGAATTGCAGGTCAACACGCTCGCCATCGGCCGCACCGCGGGCCAGGACACGCAGCGCGCCTTTGCCGGCATCCGCTGGGACCTGCGCCGCCTGACCGCCTGGGGCCAGGAAGTGACCTTTACCGCGCTGGTGCGCGGCGACATCTATCATAGCGACAACAATCTGCTCACCGCGATCCCCGGCTATCGCGGCAAGTCGGGCTGGGAAGGCCGCGGCATCGCCGCCGCCGCGGTCGACATGCGCTGGCCCTTCGTCGGCGAATTCCTGGGCGGGACCCAGACGCTGACCCCGCGCATCCAGTTCGTGGCAACGCCCCAGCTCAAGAATCTCGACATCCCGAACGAGGACAGCCGCGCCTTCGACCTCGAGGACAGCAACCTCTTCGCGATCAACCGCTTCAACGGTTACGACCGGTTCGAGGACGGCGCGCGCGTCACCTATGGCGCCGAATGGAATTACAGCCGGCCGGGCTTCAACATCAACACGATCATCGGGCAAAGCTACCGCCTGTCGGACAAGCCGAGCCTGTTTCCCGATGGCACCGGCCTGACCGACCGGACGTCCGACGTCGTCGGGCGCACGACAGTCGCGTACAAGGACTTCCTGCGCCTGACCCACCGCTTCCGGCTCGACAAGGACGACCTCGCGGTCCGCCGCAACGAATTCGACGCGACGATCGGCAGTCGCCAGACCTATGCCGTGCTCGGCTATTCGCGGCTCAACCGCGACATCACCACGGTCGCCGAGGATTTGCAGGATCGCGAGGAAGCCCGCGTCGGCGGCCGCGTCTCCTTTGCGCGGCACTGGTCGGTGTTCGGGTCGGCGATCCTCGACCTCACAAGCAAGGCCGACGATCCGCTCAACCAGTCCGACGGCTTCGAGCCGATCCGCCACCGCCTCGGCATCGCCTATGACGACGAATGCCTGTCGATCGCGCTGACCTGGCGCCGCGACTATATCGACACCGGCGATGCGCAGAAGGGCAACAGCTTCTCGTTCCGCGTCGCGCTGCGCAACCTGGGTTTCTGACCGTCGGCGCGGAGCCGGCCTCCGCCCTTCTCGCTCAGCTTGCGTTCAGCGTTTGGCGGTTATCGGGGCGGCAGTTATGATATGCTCGCGCGCGCTTTGCGCTGGACCATCGGGCGCCTCCGCTGATACGGAGCGGACCGGAACCTCTTTTATAGGGTAAAAATGACCAAATTCTCGACCTTGATCGGCCTGCTGACCGCCACTTCGCTGAGCGTTTCGCCGGTGCTGGCGCAGACCGTGCCCGACGGCGATGTGCCGACGACGAGCCTGAACATTCCCGGTAACGTCCAGATTTTCGGCGATAATAAGGGCAATGTCTATCGCCCGTCGGCGACGGTGAACGGCGAGATCATCACCGCCACCGACATCGAACAGCGCATGGGACTGATCCGCGTCGCGAACAACAATATGGACCTGCCCCCCGAAGAGGAGCAGCGGCTGCGCCAGCAGGTGTTCAGCAACCTGATCGACGAAAAGCTCCAGATTCAGGAAGCCCGCGCCGCCGACATCTCGATTGACGAGAATCTGATCAACGACCAGTTCGCCCGGCTCGCGGCGCGCTACAAGCAGACCCCCGAGCAGTTCACCGCCTATCTGGCCTCGAAGGGGTCGTCGGCCAGCGCGGTGAAGCAGCAAATTCGCGGCGAATATGCCTGGGACCGCCTGCTCGCGCGCAACATCCAGTCGACCACCAATGTCTCGACCGAAGAGGTCGAGGCAGTCGTCAAGCGGATGAACGACGCCAAGGGGCAGGACGAGTTCCACCTCGCCGAAATCTACCTCACCGCGACCCCGGAAAATATTCAGTCGGTCGCCGAAAACGCCCAGAAGATCGTCCAGGCGCTCCAGTCCGGCGGCAGCTTCCCGGCCTATGCCCGCCAGTTTTCGGAAGCCTCGACCGCTGTCGTCGGCGGCGACCTCGGCTGGGTGAAGGGCGGCCAATTGCCCGATTCGATGGCCGACGCCGCGCGCCAGATGCAGCCGGGCCAGCTCGTCGGCCCGATCGAGGTCCCCGGCGGTGTTTCGATCATGCTGATGGTCGACCGGCGTCAGGTGCTGACCGCCGACCCACGCGACGCGGTGCTCAGCCTCAAGCAGATTTCGCTCGATTTCCCCGCGGGCACCAGCCCCGCGAAGGGCGCCGAACTCGCCGGCCAGTTCGCCGAGGCGACGCGCAATATCGCCGGTTGCGGCGGTGCCGACGCGATCGCGCAGGGTCTGGGCGCCCAGGTCGTCGCGCGCGACGGCATCCAGATGCGCCAGCTGCCGCCGCCGCTGCAGGCGACGCTGATCGACTTGCAGGTCGGGCAGACCACCCAGCCCTTCGGCGCCGCGAACGAGGGCGTCAGCGTCCTCGTGCTGTGCGGCCGCGAACTGCCAAACACCGCAACGGCGCCCAATCTCGAGGAAATCGAGGGCCGGCTGCTCGAGGAAAAGGTCAACAAGCGCGCCCAGCGCTATCTGCGCGACTTGCGCCGGGACGCGGTGATCGATTTCAGCTGATGCCCGATAGCACAAACCGGCGCCCGATCGCGGTCACCCTGGGTGACCCGGCCGGCGTCGGACCCGAAGTCACCGCCCGTGCCTGGGCGGCGCGCAACGACCATGCCCTCGCTCCCTTTGTCGCGATCGGCGACGTCGCGTCGATCGCCGCAGTATGGGACGGCCCGGTCGTGCGCGTCGGCGACATTGCCGAGGTCGCGCCGATCTTCGACGAAGCGCTGCCCGTCTGGCATCTTGAGGACTCGGGCCCCGTCGTTCCGGGATCCCCGAGCAAGGCGGGCGCGACCTGCGCGCTGCACGCGCTCGAGACCGGCATCGGTCTGACGCGCGGCCAGGCGTCGGGCGCGCTGGTCACCGGGCCGGTGTCGAAGGCGCAGCTTTACGGCGTCGGCTATACCCATCCGGGGCAGACCGAGTTCATCGCCGAACGCTGCGGCGTGACCGCGACCAATGCGGTGATGATGCTCGCGGGACCGAAGCTGCGCGTCGTGCCGCTGACCGTGCATGTGCCGCTCGCCGAGGTGCCTGAGCGGCTGACCAGCGAGCTGATCGTCGCCAAGGGGCGCATCGTCGCGCGGTCGCTGAGGCGCGATTTCGGGATCGAAAAGCCCGTGATCGCGGTCGCGGGCCTCAATCCCCACGCCGGCGAAAGCGGCGAGATGGGCGACGAGGAACTGCGCATCATCCGCCCGGCGGTCGAACAATTGCTCGCCGACGGCATCGCGGTCGAGGGGCCGCTCGCCGCCGACAGCCTGTTCGCGCCGCATGTGCGGTTGCGCTATGACGCCCTGCTCTGCTGCTATCACGATCAGGCGTTGACGCCGTTCAAGGCGCTGCATTTCGACGACGGGGTGAATCTGACGCTCGGACTGCCGATCATCCGCACCTCGCCCGACCATGGCACCGCGTTCAACATCGCGGGCACCGGCGTAGCCGATCCGGGGCCGACGATCGCCGCGATCCGCATGGCCGCCGCGCTGGCGACGATGCGCGAGCGCAACTGCGCCCCCGCGGCGTGAAACCGGCGCCCACCCTGCCCCCGCTCCGCGAGACCGTGCGCGCGCACGGGCTGCAGGCGAGCAAGGCGCTGGGGCAGAATTTCCTGTTCGACGAACAATTGCTCGACCGGATCGCCGCGCTGCCCGGCGACCTCGACGGCGCGACGGTGTTCGAGGTCGGGCCGGGTCCCGGCGGGCTGACGCGTGCGCTGCTCCGCGCCGGCGCCAGGGTGATCGCGGTCGAGCGCGACGACCGCTGCCTCCCGCTACTCGGAGAATTGAGCGAAGCGTTCGGCGGCGCGCTGACCGTCGTCGCCGACGATGCGATGGCGATCGACGCCGATGCGCTCGCCGGCGGCCCCTATCATATCGTCGCCAACCTGCCCTATAATGTCGGCACCGCGCTGTTCACGCGCTGGCTCGAGCCCGCCGAATGGCCGCCCTTATGGGCGTCGCTCACGCTGATGTTCCAGCAGGAGGTCGCCGAGCGCATCGTCGCCAAGGTCGATACCCCGGCCTATGGCCGGCTCGCGGTGCTCGCGCAGTGGCGCTCGCATGCGAAGATCGCGATGAAGGTCCACCGCTCGGCCTTCACCCCGCCGCCGAAGGTGATGTCGGCGATCGTCCATGTCACGCCCGCCGAGCAACCCGCGGGAGTGAAGCCTAAAATCCTCTCGAAGCTGACAGAACATGGCTTCGGCCAGCGGCGCAAGATGCTGCGCCAGAGCCTGAAGGGCATGCCGGGGGCGATCGACGCGCTCGAGGAATGCGGGATCGAACCGACGCGGCGCGCCGAAACCGTGACGGTCGCCGAATGGGTCGCGCTGGCGCGGGTGCTCAGCCGCTAGGTCAATTCTGGCTGGTCGTCACCACGGTCTTGGGAACCAGCGCTTCGGCGGCGATGACGCGCTTCTCGGCGCTCGCGCCGATCGTCTTTTCGAGCGCGGCGACCTGCGGACATTTTTCGGCGCACAGACGCTTCGCCTCGGCAAGCTTTTCGCGCGCCAGTTCGAGCGCGCCCTTATCGGCGAGCGCTTCGCCCTGCCCGGTCAGCGCGACGATGTCGGTGGGTTCGAGCAGCAGCGCCTCGCGATAGAGGCCGATCGCCTTGCCCGGCAGGCCCTGCGCCCGCGCGACCTGCGCCAGCGCGATGATCGCGCTGCGGTTGCGCGGATCGGCGGCGAGCGCCGATTCATAGAAGTCGGTCGCGGCGATCAGGTCGCCCGCGCCCTGCGCCTTTACACCCTGTTCCTGCAGCGCGAGCGAGACCGGCAGGATGTCATTGTCGGCGCGCTGCGCGTCCGACGCGGTCGGCAGGCTGGCAAGGACAAGACCGGCACCAAGGGCCAGGAAACTGATGCGCATCGCATTCTCCCATCGCTTCATCGCCGGCGAAGCTAACATGGCGCGGACAATCGGGCGAGGAAAAATCCGTCGCACCGGTCCTGCCCCGGGGTGAGCAGAAAACCGCCGCCCGCCGCCCGTCCGATGCCGTCGGGCAGGAGGTCGGCATCGGCGGTCCAGCCGGGATTCTGGGTCAGGAATTCGTCCACCTGGGCGCGCCCCTCGCGTGCGATGATCGAGCAGACGGCATAGAGGAGTTTGCCTCCCGGCGCCACCAGCTCGGCACCGAGCGCAAGCAGCTTCGCCTGATCGGCGACATGGCGGTCGAGCCGCGCCGGGGTGAGGCGCCAGCGCAATTCGGGGCTGCGCCGCCAGGTGCCGCTGCCCGAACAGGGGGCATCGACGATGACGCGGTCGGCCTTGCCCATCGATTCGGCGAGCATCGCCGCTTCCTGCCCCGGGTTGAGCAGCAGCGTCTCGATCCGCGTCGCACCCGCCCGCTCAGCGCGCGGCGGCAGTTGCTGGAGCCGCGCGCGGTTGGTGTCGCAGGCGAGGATGTCGGCGTCATTGGCCGTCAGCGACGCGATGGCGAGCGTCTTGCCACCGCCGCCGGCGCACAGATCGACAATGGTCTGGCCCGGTTCGGCGGCGAGCGCCGCCGAGGCGAACTGGCTCGCGGCATCCTGCACCTCGAAGGCGCCGTCGACATAGGCGGCGTGCTGCACGGCGGCGGTTTCGGGCGGCAAGCGCCAGCCGTCGGGCGCGCCGACGATCGCCTCGCCGTCGGGAAAGATCGCTTCCAGCGCCTCGCGGTTTCCCTTGATCCGGTTGGCGCGCAGATCGACCGGCGCGCGGGCGAGCATCGCTTCGCCCTCGCCTGCCCCGACGAGCGGATCGAACAGGTCGATCAGCGCCTGTGCGGCAAGCCCGGTGTCGGCGCGCGCTTCGTCGGCGGCGATCGCGGCGGGGCCATAGGCGCTGCCGTCAAACAGCGCCGCAATCTCGGGATCGGCATCGGCGAGCACGAGCATCGCGGCGCGCCCCGACATGGGCGCCGAGCGGATCGCACGGATCGCGTCATAGACGTGCGCGCGGATCGCGCGCCGGTCCTTCGACCCCGCATAGCGGCGGGCGCGCATCGCCTCGGCAAAGATCGCGTCGGCGGGCGCCCCGCCCTCGCGCGCGGCGAGCGCGATGGCGTCGAGGATTTCGATCGCGGTCTGGATTCGTGCGGCGGGGGTCATGGCATGTCCCTTTATGCCGTCATTGCGAGGAGCGCAGCGACGAAGCAATCTCCAGCTATCGTTGCGAATATACGATAGCTGGAGATTGCTTCGCTACGCTCGCAATGACGGCACTATATAGACGTCGGCATCTCAACCCACCGGATAGTTCGGCGCCTCGCGGGTGATCGCGACGTCGTGGACATGGCTTTCGCGCAGCCCCGCGTTGGTGATGCGCACGAATTTGGCGCGCTCGCGCAGGTCCTTGAGCGTGCGGCTGCCGGTATAGCCCATCGCCGCCTTCACACCGCCGACGAGCTGGTGGATCACGTCCTTCGCCGGGCCCTTGAACGGCACCTGCCCCTCGATGCCCTCGGGAACCAGCTTCATCTGGTCCTTGATGTCCTGCTGGAAATAGCGGTCGGCCGAGCCGCGCGCCATCGCGCCGACGCTGCCCATGCCGCGATAGCTTTTGTACGTCCGCCCCTGGAACAGGAAGGTTTCGCCCGGCGCCTCGGCTGTGCCTGCCAGCAGCGAGCCGACCATCACGCTCGACGCGCCCGCCGCGAGCGCCTTGGCAATGTCGCCCGAGGTGCGCAGCCCGCCGTCGGCGATCACGGGAACGCCAAGCTTCTGCGCCGCTTCGACGCTATCGAGGATCGCGGTAAGCTGCGGCACGCCGACCCCCGCGACAACGCGGGTGGTGCAGATCGAGCCGGGGCCGATGCCGACCTTGACGCCGTCGGCGCCGCAATCGATCAGCGCCTTGGTCGCGTCGCCGGTGGCGACATTGCCCGCGAGCACCTGGACGCGGTTCGACAATTTCTTGATCTTCTCGACCGTCGCGCCGACGCCCTTGCTATGGCCGTGCGCGGTGTCGACGACGATCAGGTCGCATTCGGCGTCGAGCAAGGCCTCGGCGCGTTCGATGCCGCTGTCGCCGGTGTTGGTCGCTGCGGCGACGCGCAGGCGGCCGCTCGCATCCTTGGTCGCGTCGGGGAAATTGACCGCCTTTTCCATGTCCTTGACGGTGATCAGCCCGATGCAGCGATAGTCATCGTCGACGACGAGCAATTTCTCGATACGGCGCTGGTGCAGCAGCTTGCGCGCCTCGTCCTGCCCGACGCCGGGGCGCACGGTGGCAAGGTTTTCGGCGGTCATCAGCTCGCGCACCGGCTGGCCCGGATTGTCGGCGAAGCGCACGTCGCGGTGGGTCAGGATGCCGACCAGCTTGCCGCCGGGCTCGACGACCGGGATGCCCGAAATCTTGTGCTGGTCCATCAGCGCGGTGGCATAGGAGAGCGGCGCATCGGGGGTGATGGTGATCGGGTTGACGATCATCCCGCTTTCGAAGCGCTTCACCTGCCGCACCGCCGCCGCCTGTTCCTCGATCGTCAGATTGCGGTGGAGCACGCCGATGCCGCCGATCTGCGCCATCAGGATCGCCATGTCGGCCTCGGTCACCGTGTCCATCGCCGACGACAGGATCGGGATGTTGAGCGTGATGTCGCTGGTGAGCTGGGTTTGCAGATTGGCGTCGGAGGGCAGGATGTCCGACGCGCCGGGCACCAGCAGCACGTCGTCGAAGGTCAGGCCGGTGATGATTTCCATGGAGTGCCACTTTCTGCTTTTGGCGGTGCCTGCTCCCGCATTGGGGCGGCGCGCGCGAGTCGATTGGTGGCGGCCCATGTAACCAGTCGGCGCGAAACGCGCCAGTGGGGGCGCCATGATTATTTCGGGTGGCGGTCGGCGATCGCCCGGCCGGGAAGATAGTATGACAACTGGGGTTGCGGATGGCCGCACTTGGGTGCATCGCCGCCGCGACGAACGGGATGATCGAATGAGCGATTTGAGGCCGGCGCTGACCGCCGCACAACATTATCGCGCTGCGGCGCAGGCGATCACCCCCGGCCCGGTCGAGGTCTGCAACTGATGGCGGACGGCAGCGAACCGCGTCCCGCCCCGGTGTCGCCGCTCGCGCCGTTTCAATTCCCCGCCTTCCGCGCAATCTGGATCGCCAATCTCGCCTCGAACATGGGATCGATGATCCAGTCGGTCGGCGCCGCTTGGCTGATGACCGAGTTGACGCAGTCGCACCTGCTGATCGCGCTGGTCAACGCCGGGGCGACGATCCCGATCCTGCTGCTCGGCGTGTTCGCGGGGGCGATCGCCGACAATTACGACCGGCGGCGCGTTATGCTGTGGGCGCAGGCGGGAATGCTCGCGGCGTCGGCGGCGCTCGCCGCGGTGACTTGGGCCGGCGCGATAGGTCCCTTCTCCTTGCTCTTCTTCACGCTCGCGGTCGGCTGCGGCACCGCGGTCAATTCGCCCGCCTGGCAGGCGTCGGTGCGCCAGCAGGTCGGCCATGCGCATCTGCCACAGGCGATCGCGCTCAACAGCATCGCGTTCAACCTCGCGCGCAGCGTCGGGCCGGCCTTGGGCGGGCTGCTGATCTCGCTGACCGGGCCGGCGCCGGCCTTTGCGCTCAACACGCTGAGCTATCTTGCGCTGATCGTCGTGCTGCTGCGCTGGAAGCCCGAAACCGAGCCGCCGAAGCGCAGCCCGATGCTCGCCGCCATCGCGACCGGCATTCGCTTCTGTGCGCAGTCGGACCCGGTGCGCCGCGTGCTGATGCGTGGTTTTTCCTTCGGTTTCGGCGCGGCGGCGTTCCAGGCTTTGCTCCCCTCGCTCGTGCGCGACCAGCTCAAGGGCGGCGAACTCGATTACGGTCTGTGCCTCGGCGCGTTCGGGATGGGGTCGATCGTCTGCGCTTTGTGGGTCGGCGCGGCGCGGCGGCGCTGGGGCAGCGAGACGGTGGTCAGCGTCGCGACGCTCGCCTTTGCTGCGGCGCTCATTCCGGTCGCGCTGACCGATCAGGTCCTCGCCGTGCTCGCCGCGGCGTTCATCGCGGGCATGGCTTGGGTCGGCACGCTCACCTCGCTCAACGTCGCAATGCAATTGCGCTCGCCCGACGCGATCCTCGGGCGCTGCCTGTCGATCTATCAGGCGGTGACCTTCGGCGCGCTGGCGCTCGGCGCGTGGATTTTCGGGATGATCGCCGATTTGTGGACGCTGCCCGCCGCGGTCCTCGCGGGCGGCGGCTGGCTCGCGCTGTCGGTGCCGATCCTCCACGCCGTCGCCCCGATGCCGGGGCGCGACGAGGGACGGATCGCGCCGTAAACCATCAGCCCTGCGCGTTTTTCCAGTCGCGCTTGATCTTCTTGGCGAGGCTCCATTTATGGACCTCGGTCGGGCCGTCATAGATGCGGAAGGCGCGGACTTCGCGGAACACCTGTTCGACGATCGTCTTGTCGGTGACCCCGGTGCCGCCCATCACCTGGACGCAGCGGTCGGCGATGCGCATCAGCGCCTCCGACACCGCGACCTTCGCCATCGAGCTTTCGGCGGTGCCGAGGTCGCCGGTGTCGAGCACTTCGGCGCACCAGCGGATCATCAGTTCGGCCTGCTTCAGGTCGATCAGATTCTCGGCGAGCATGAAGCCGACGCCCTCATGGTCGATCAGCGGCTTGCCAAAGGCGGTGCGGCGGTTGGCATAGTCGGCCGCGATCTCGTGTGCGCGCTGGCAGGCGCCGTGCCAGCGCATGCAGTGCGACAGGCGCGCGGGGCTCAGGCGAACCTGCGCATATTTGAACCCCTCGCCCGCCTCGCCGAGCATCTGGTCGGCGGGGACGCGCAAGTTTTCGATCACGACGGTCGCGTGGCCGCCGGGCATCGAGCTGTCGATCGTGTTCGGCACATGCTCGATGCGGATCGCCGGATCGGGCAGGTCGACGAGGAACATGCACGCGCCGCCCCCCGCCGCGACATCCTCGGCCTTCGCCATCACGATGCCGACCTTGGCGCCGTCGGCGCCGGTGATGAAGCATTTGCGGCCGTTGATGACCCAATGATTGCCGTCCATCCGGCAGGTCGTCTTCATCATCGACGGGTCGGAGCCCGCGCCGCCCTCTTCGGCGGGTTCGGTCATGAAGAAGGCCGAGCGGGCATGGCCCTGCACCAGCTGGTCGAGGAAGCGCGCCTTGAGTTCGGGGCTGCCGACCTTGCCGAGCAGATACATATTGCCCTCGTCGGGCGCGGCGGTGTTGCACGCGAGCGGGCCGAGCGGCGACAGCCCCGATTTCTGGAGCACATAAGCCGTCTCGACCTGCGTCAGATGGTCGCCGTCGCCCAGGATATGTGGGGTGAGAACGCCGGCGGCACGCGCCTTGGCCTTGAGTTCGTCGACGAGTTCGTCGGTCGGGGCGCCATGATGGTCGCGGCGCGGGTCGCTTTCGTAAGGAGCAACGACGGTGCGGACGAAGGTTTCGACGCGGGCGCCGATCTCGAGCGCGCGATCCGAAACGGTCGCGGCGGCGGCGGCTTGCTGATGGCTCATTTCCTGGCTCCCCAAATATAGTCGGGGACCCGTTGGATCATTTGGGCGGCGGGGGCAAGCGCCGCGCGGGCCGATTGACGGAAAACAGTGAACGCCCCGGCCGTGGGGGGCCGGGGCGTTCGATCAGGCTAATTAAGGGACCAACCAAATATAGCCTGAGTCTCGGTACCTCTGTGTCTTAGCGCAGCAGGTTCATCACGCCCTGCTGGCTCTGGTTCGCCTGGGCGAGCATCGCGGTCGATGCCTGCGACAGGATGCCGGCAGCGGCGAGCTTCGTCGATTCGGCCGAGAAATCGGCGTCTTCGATGCGCGACTTGGCGTCCGACAGATTCACGACAGTCGACGTCAAATTGTCGACAGTGGCTTCGAGGCGGTTCTGCTGCGCACCAAGGTTGGCGCGCTGCGTCGCGACCGTCTGGATCGCCGTGTCGAGCGTGGCGAGCGCCGCCGAGGCGTCGGTCGCGGTCGACAGGTCGAGGTCGTCGACGCTCAGCGCAGCGGCCTGCAGGTCTTCGATCGTGATGTTGACGACCTGGCCGGTGTCGAGACCGGTCTGGATGTCGATGTCGGCAGTGCCGTCGAGCAGCGCGGTGCCGTTGAAGGTGGTGCGCGTCGCAATGTCGCCGATCTGTTCGATCAGCGCGGCGACTTCGGTCTGCACCGCGTCGCGATCGTCGTCGGTCAGCGTGCCGGTCGAGGCCTGCATGGCCAGTTCACGCATACGAACGAGAATGTTCGAGATGCCGCCCATCGCGCCTTCGGCGGTCTGCGCCAGCGAGATGCCGTCGTTGGCGTTGCGGACGGCCTGGTTCAGGCCACGGACGCTGGCGTCCATGCGGGTCGCGATGGCGAGACCGGCGGCGTCGTCCTTCGCGCTGTTGATGCGCTTGCCGCTCGACAGGCGTTCCATCGCCTCCGACTGCATGCGGTTCGCAACACGCGAGTTGTTCTGGGCGCGGAGCGCGCTCACGTTGGTGTTGATAACAGTCATAAGTTCCCTTTCCGGCCCCCCAAGGGCCATTCCCGTGGTGTAAGGCTCGGCGAGCTTCACGATTGCAGTAACGGCAGGGCCCGGCGGGGCTTAAGCGGGGCGCGTCAAAAAAACGCCGAAAGCAGTAAATGCCTCTCCCCATACATCCTTAATCGTCTGTTTTCTCTCGAAAAAAATTTTTGGCACGCGCTTTGCATTGTTCTTGGCGTGCGGCGCGATGCTGCCTCGAGGACAGAAGATTATGACCACGATTGACCAGAGCCGGCTGCTGCAGATGCGCAGTTCGATCCTCAATCAGAACCAGGCGCTGCAACGCGCCGCGGGCCGCGGTGCCGCCGGCGGCATCGACGGCGTCGACACTGGCGTCGGCGGCGCGAACCAGAGCGCCGACTTCGGCGCCGCGATCAGCAACGCGCTGCAGCAGGTGAACAACCAGCAGGCCAAGGCGAGCGAGATGAGCGAAGCCTATGAACGCGGCGACACCCACGACATCGTCAGCGTGATGATCGAGCGCCAGAAGGCCTCGCTCGGCTTCGAGACGACCCTGCAGGTCCGCAACAAGCTGCTCTCCGCGTATCGCGACATCATGAACATGCCGGTGTAATCGACCATGGCCGAAGCACAGATCCTCACCCCCGTAAACGACGGCAGCGCGAACCGCCTGCCCGTTCCCGTCATGGGCGGCCGCCTCGCCCCCGTGCAGCAGTTCATCCGCCAGCCCGCCGTCCAGCGCGCGCTGCCCGCGATCGCCACCACCGCCGCGATCGGCATTGCCGCGCTCGCCTATTTCGCCACCGCCGCCGCGCCGCAGCAGCAGCTGTTCGCGGGCCTCGCCGATGCCGACAAGTCCGCCGTCGCCGACGCGCTGACCGCGCAGGGCATCGGACACACGATCGACCCGACCACCGGCGCGCTTACCGTCGATGCGGACAAGCTGCACCAGGCGCGCATCGCGCTCGCCGGCCAGGGCCTGCCCAAGGCGTCGGCCGACGGCAGCGAGATGATCGGCGCGCTGCCGATGGGCGCGAGCCGCGCGATCGAGGGCGAGACGCTGCGCGGCGCCCGCGAAGCCGACCTCGCCCGCACGATCGAGGCGATCGACGCGGTCAAGGGCGCCCGCGTCCATATCGCCGCCGCCGAACCCAGCCTGTTCGTCCGCGACGACAAGCCCGCGACCGCATCGGTGATGCTGACGCTGCAGAACGGCCGCACCCTGTCCGACGGTCAGGTGCAGGCGATCCGCTTCCTCGTCGCCTCGTCGGTGCCGGGCATGAACGCCGAGCAGGTGTCGGTGATCGACCAGCGCGGCGCGCTGCTCTCGGACTCGGCGACGTCGAGCGACATGCAGGCGTTCCAGCTCCAGACCCAGATGGAAGACCGCTTCCGCCGCTCGCTCGACAGCCTGCTCGGCCCGATGCTCGGCGCCGGCAATTACAGCGTCGAAGTCCATGCCGACGTCGACATGTCCGAAAGCCAGGCGACGCGCGAAAGCTTTCCCGAGAACGACCGCGCGCTGACCAGCGAAATGGTCACCCGTTCGACCAGCGGTCAGGGCAATGCCCCCGCGGTCGGCATTCCGGGCGCGCTGTCGAACCAGCCGCCGCCGGCCTCGACGCTCAACCAGACCCCGACCGGCACCGCGCCGGGCGCCGCGACGACCGAGACGCAGAGCAACGAAAATGCCCAGCGCGCCTATGAAGTCGGCCGCGAGATTTCGGTCACCCACCGCCCACAGGGCCAGCTGCGCCGCGTCTCGGTCGCGGTCGCGCTCAATCAGGGCAGCAAGGCGCTGACGCAGGCCGACCTCGCCAAGATCGACCGGCTGGTCAAGGGCGCGGTCGGTTTCGACGCCGCGCGCGGCGACCAGGTCGCGATCGGCCAGCGCCCCTTCGCCAAGATCGAAGATAGCTCGCCCGCCTTTTACGAACAGGGCTGGTTCCTGCCGCTGATCAAGCAGGTCGGTGCGGTGCTCGCCGCGATCCTCGCCTTCTTCTTCATCGGCCGCCCGCTGATCCGCTCGGCCAAGGCGAAAGCCGCCGCGCGCGCCGAACGTGAGGCCGCGCTCGAAGAATCGCTGATGGCGACGACCGGCGCGCCCGCCGCCCCCGGCACGCCGCGCGTCGGCCGCGAAATCACCCTCGAGATGATCGAGGCGGCGCCGAGCTATGAAGCGCGCGCCAACCTCGTCCGCGAATTCGTCCGCCAGGACTCGGCCCGCGCCGCGCTCGTCGTGCGCCAGCTGATGCAGGAGGGCGCCCGTGCCTGATCTCGATACCGAAGCCGGCGTTCCCGCGAAGCCCCCGGTCGAAGGCTCGGCCGCCGCCGCGATCCTGCTGATGCTGCTCGACGAAAGCGAAGCCGCGACGATCCTGAAGCATCTCGACCCCGACGAAGTGCGCCAGCTCGCCAAGGGCATGTTCGACGCCGCAACCGCGACCGAAGGCCAGATCGAGCAGGCGCTCGACCGCTTCGTGACGCGCAGCCGCTCGGTCAGCGCGTTCAGCGTCGGCGCCGACACGCGCATCCGCACCGTCATCAACCAGGCGGTCGGCAATGTCCGCGCCGACAATATCCTCGCCGCCGTCGCGCCGCAGTCGAGCGCCGCGTCGCTCGAAATGCTGCGCTGGATGGACCTCGACGCCATCAGCGGGCTGCTCGCCAGCGAGCATCCGCAGGTCGGCGCGCTGATCCTGTCGGTGCTGGTCCCCGACATCGCCGCCCGCGCGATCGAAACGCTCGACGAAGGGCTTCAGGCCGACCTCGTGCTGCGCGCCGCGCAGCTCACCTCGGTCCCCGCCGCGGCGATCGAGGATCTGGAATCGGTGCTCGCCTCGGCGAATGTCGGCGGCCAGCGCGTCGCCAAGCAGCCGATCGGCGGCCCGAGCGACGTCGCCAAGATCATGAAGAAGATGCCGAAGTCGCTGAGCGAACGCACGATCCGCGCCCTCAAAAAGGCCGATCGCCAGCTCGCCCAGACGATCGAGGAAGAAATGTTCATCTTCGAAAACCTGCGCGACCTCGACATGAAGAGCCTCGGCACCATCCTGCGCGGCGTCGACGCGGCGCAGCTGTCGATCGCGCTCAAGGGCGCCGACGACGATATGGTCGACCTGTGCCTGTCGACGATGTCGCAGCGCGCCTCGGAAACGATCCGCGACGAAATGGCCGAAATGACGATGGTCAAGCGCACCGACGTCGAAGACGCGCAAAAGAGCATCATGCAGATCGTGCGCCAGATGGCCGCATCGGGCGAAATCATGATCGCGGGTGCGGGCGACGATTATGTCTGACCATAGCTTCGCTCCCACCTCGCTCGCACTCGCGATGGCGCGCGACACCGGCTTTCGTCCGGTCTCGTTCGACCCCGTCGAGCGCGCCCGCGAAGCCGCCGTCATCGAAACCCCCGTCGAGGTCGAGCCCGGCGAAGACCCCTTCTCCAAGGGCCTCGCCGAAGGCCAGCGTCTCGCCGAAGCCGGCTTCGCCGTTGAGCGCGGCCAGCTGCTCGCGCTCGTCGCCGGCGCCGAAGCGCTGCAGGACGAACCGAGCGAAGAACTGGCGCAGATGATCGCCGAAACGGTCGAGCGGCTGGTGCGCCAGATCGTCGCCGAAGCGCCGATCGACACCGCCTGGCTGAAATCACAGGCCGAAACCGCCGCCTCGCTGGTCGCCGAATGCGACAAGGCGCGCACGCTGTGGCTCCACCCGCAGGACGCCGCGCTGCTGATGGATGCCGACATGCGCCTGCCGATCGAGGCCGACGGGTCGATGGTCCGCGGCACCGTACGGATCGAAACCTCGGCCGGCTGGATCGAACATGGCCGCGCCGTGTATCTCAATGAACTGCGCGCCGCGCTCGGCGGCGAAAGCGGCGACGCATGACGCGCCGCCTGTCCATGACCGCGCAGCAATTGCTCGCGCCCGTCGAACTCGGCAAGGCCAGCCCGCGCCGCATCGGCACGCTCGTCGCGCACGAGGGCATCATGCTCGAAGTATCGGGTTTCCCGCAGCCTTTGGGCAGCAACGTGCGTATCAAGTCGGCCGACAACGACTATGTCTATGGCGAAGTCGTCGGCTTTCGCGGCCACCGCAGCCTCGTCCTCCCCTTCGACATGAACAAGCCGCTGGTCACCGGCGCGCCGGTCGAACCGCATGGCGCGTCGTCGATGGTCCCCGTCGGCAAGGCCTTGCTCGGCCGGATCATGGACGCGCAGGGCAATCCGCTCGACGGCCGCCCGCCGGTCAAGTCGCAATTCCTATGGCCGCTCGCCGGGCGCAAGGTCAATCCGCTGCGCCGCGGCCGCGTGACCAGGGCGCTCAACATGGGCGTGCGCGCGATCAACGGCCTGCTTACCGTCGGCGAAGGCCAGCGCGTCGCGATCATCGCGGGCTCGGGCGTCGGCAAGTCGGTGCTGATGGGCCAGATGATCGCCGGCACCGAATGCGACGTGATCGTCGTCGGCCTGATCGGCGAGCGCAGCCGCGAAGTCAGCGACTTCGTCGAAACCAAGCTGCCCCCCGAAGTCCGCAAGAAATCGGTCGTCGTCGCGGTTCCCGCCGACCACCCGCCTTTGCTCCGCCTGCGCGCCGCAATGCGCGCGACCGCAATCGCCGAAGCCTTCCGCGACGAAGGCAAGAAGGTCCTCCTGCTGATCGACAGCCTGACCCGCGTCGCGCATGCGCAGCGCGAAATCGGCCTGACGCTCGGCGAACCGCCGACGATGAAGGGTTATCCGCCGTCGGTCTTCGCCCTCATCCCGTCGCTGTGCGAACGCGCCGGCATCGACAAGGCGACCGGCGGATCGGTTACCGCGCTCTACACCGTGCTCGCCGACGGCGGCGACATCGACGACCCCGTCGTCGACAGTGCGCGCGCGATCGTCGACGGCCATATCATCCTGTCGCGGCAGATGGCCGAACAGGGCGTCTATCCCGCGATCGACGTCGCCCGTTCGCTGTCGCGCACCATGGCCGATTCGGTCGATCCAGACCATGCCGCCGCCGCGTCGCGCTTTCGCCAGCTGTGGTCGGCCTATGAAGAGAATCGCGACCTGATGCTGATGGGCGCTTATGTCGCCGGCGCCGATCCGGTGCTCGACACCGCGATCGCGCGCCGCGCCGACCAGCTCGCCTATGTGTCGCAGCCGGCCAAGGCCCAGGTCGATTTCAAAACCTCCCGCCAGTCACTCGTTGAAGGATATAGTGCATGACCTCTCGCACCGCGCGCCGCAAACGGATCATCCGCGTTCGTGGCGTCGAACATCAGATGGCAGAGGCCAATCTTGCCCGCGCGACCAGCGAGCTCGCCAATCTGGTCGAGCTGTCGAAGCGGCTCGAAACGCTGCGCAGCGACCTCGCGGTGGCGAAGGGCGCGGTCACCGGCCGCGCGCTCAACACGATCGGCGAACTCGGCATGCGGCTCGACATGGCGAAGGAAAATCTCGTCGCCCCCATGAGCAATGCCAGCGCGCGCCGCGACCAGATGGGCGCGCTCGCGCAGCGCGCGATGGTCAAGGAAGAATCGGCGGTGCGCCTGTACGAAAGCAGCCGCAAGTCGGCCGAAAAGGAAATGGAACGTCGCGCCGACGCGAACCGCCCGCACCGCGTGCGTGGTGGCATGCGGCTGCGCCTGATCGACGGCGGCGTCGCATGATGGGCGCGCTCGCCCAGACCCAGTCGGCGCCGACGCCCTCGCTGCTCGCGATGCTCGCGCCGGCACAGGGTGGCGA